>PMHI01000786.1:4322-8422 GCA_003156615.1 Acidobacteriaceae bacterium
CTGTCAATCCCGCTTGTGCAGCTCTGCGCGGCGCATACACCAAAAACGCGCCGTGCTCGCTTCCGCGCCCTCAGGCTCCGCTCCGCTCCGGGGATTGACAGCGCCTCCCTGCGCTCCTTCCCTCGCCATTTATGAAACGAATGTTTTTTATTGGCCTGCAAAGGCCCAATTTCAGCAAGAAGGGAGAGCGTGCAAAACATGAGTTCTAGTCGACAATGGCAGAACCTCGACGGCATTGGGTCCGGGGATGCCAGCGAGTCGCTTGACGGCAAGGAGTCGATCTCTTCTCAGCGGACACATCCGTTCGAACCTTTGCTTGACGATGTGCAGGTAGCCGCGCTCCTCAAAGTGCACCCAAAGACCGTACAAAAGATGGCGAGAAACGGAGAGTTACCCGCAATCCGCGTTGGTCGCTATTGGCGTTTTCTGGCGAGCGCTTTGAGTAGTTGGATTCAACAAAGCATGGTAAAGTCCTTGTCGCCAGTCGCTCACGCTAAGAAAGGAATCCAGTGAAACAGCGTGAGCAGTACCAGAGGGGTGGACTAAGAAAGGAAGCTCGCAAAAAGAGTGCAGTTTGGGTTCTACAGTGGCGCGAGAGGGATGGACAAGATATGGTTCGCCGAAAACAAATAATCGGCACCGTAGCTGACCTCCCTACGAAAGCAGCGGCACTGAAAGCTTGCGAGTTTCTTCGCTCAACAATCAACCGGGTGACCAGCGTTCCGCGCACCGTCGAGGAGTTGGTAGCTCACTACACAAAAAATGAATTGCCGCGAAAATCTCCGTACGCGCAGGACGTCTACGCAGGCTACTTGGATATTTGGATCGTCCCGAAGTGGGGCAACTATCCTCTGTCTGATGTGCGTACAGTGCAGGTCGAAGCGTGGCTTGGCACTCTGAAGCAGCTATCCAATGGGACCCGAGCGAAGTTGCGGAACATCATGTCCGCGATCTTTGCACACTCAATGCGCTGGGAACTCTTCGACCGAAACCCGATAACGCTTGTGCGGCAGAGTGCGAAACGTCAACGTGAACCTGAGGTTCTCACGGTGGAAGAACTGAAGGCCCTTTTTCAGGAGCTGGAGGGAATCTACCGCACGATGGTCTTCGTCGGTGGCGTTGTCGGATTGCGTGTCTCAGAGGTAATAGGTCTGCGCTGGTCTGACTGTGATTTCGAGTCGGGCGAAATCCGTCTCCGCCGTGGAATCGTGCGTCAACACGAGACGGAGATGAAGACGGAAGCGAGCCGGAAGCCGGTACCGATGGAACAAGGACTTGCCGAAGTTTTCACAGCCTGGCGTGCAGAGTGTGCATACAACCAGCCAGACGACTACGTCTTTGCTTCAATCAAGATGCACGGCAAGCAACCGATTTGGCCGAACAGCGCAATGGAGGATCACATCCGTCCTGCAGCGAAGCGAGCCGGGATTACGAAACGGATCGGCTGGCATACGCTCAGACACACGTTCGGTACGCTGCTCAAAGCGAACGGTGAAGATGTGGCGACGGTGCAAGCACTGATGCGCCATGCAAACGTCAGTGTCACCATGAACACGTACGTTCAGGCTGTGACCCCGGCGAAGCGCAAAGCGCAGCGAGGCATCATCAAGCAGATTAGAGAAGTGGCCCCGGATGGCCCCACATCCAAATCTGAAATGCCTGCAAGTGCTTGAAAAGATGGTGGGCGCTATAGGATTCGAACCTATGACTTCCACCGTGTGAAGATGGCACTCTACCGCTGAGTTAAGCGCCCACTGATTCGCGGTAAAGCGATGATAGCACACAAGTTCCCGACCTACGGTTCGATCACTGAACTGTCTCTGGCACCCGCATTGGCGCCCGCATTTGATTCATGGGCTGCCCGTGCAGGGTTCCTCTTAACAGCTGAACTCAATCATGCACTTTGGGCGGAAGTGCGGCGCTTCCGTGAGCAGCGGTTGGCCATCCATGACGACCGCAGAGAGGGTCGTAAAACCTGCATCGCTGGCCCTGTTGGCCGCGTCGATGACATGCCGACTGGGTAACCGCCTGCGATGGCGGCTGCAGCATTACTACATCGCCTGGATGCATCGCTAGGTAAAGCTCAGTCCCCTAACCGAGGCGGATACATGCGAGTCCATCGCTTTCAGCGCCAAGCCGCTGGCTACTGACGTAAACTCGTTTCCGCCCCGAATTCGCTCTTCTCCAAATCGTGCTTCAAAGATTTTCCTGACGGCTGGAACAAATGAAGACCCTCCCGTCAGGAAGACCATATCTACATCTTTGGGCAGAACACCGGCAGAACTGAGGAGAGAATCGATGCATCCAGAGATCTGTCCAAGTTCCTCGGAAATCCACACCTCAAAGGATGCTCGTTCCACTACCACCTTCAGATCCACAAACCCGTCCGAAAAGTGGAATGTGGCCACTGGGGCATTCGACAAATCGCACTTCACCTTTTGCACGGCGCGGTGTAGGTAGAATCCGAGATCTTCCTTTATGAAGTGAATGAGTGCTCCGATTTTCTCTGGTTCAAGCGACTGCGCGTGAACGCCCCTCAGCATGTTCAGCACGTCCCTGCCTCTCAAAAGGGACAAATGATGCCAACGTTCTAGCCTGACATAAACCCAGTTTGGAACCGTTAGGATCTTGCCCAACGAGCGCAACTGCGATCCGGCTCCGAGAGCCGGAGAGACGAGGTGCCTGATGATCTTTGCATCAAAGGAATCTCCCGCTATGCCAACTCCCGCGTTACCCACGATGTCGCCCAGCGCTCTGCCTCTTCGGCGGACAGTAGGGCCAACGTGAACTAATGAGAAGTCGCTCGTACCGCCGCCGAAATCCCCGATGAGGATGAGTTCGTCATGGTCAAGCTTGGATTCGTAATAGTGAGCCGCTGCCACGGGCTCCATCTCGAACTCTACGGACTCATAGCCGGCTAACTCAAAGGCTGATCGAAGCCGTCCTTCTGCATAACTTTCGTCTTCTTGGTTCTCTGCTCCCACAAAATGAACCGGCCTTCCGACTACCGCTGACCTGATTTTGATCCCGAACTGCTGCTCCGCCTTTTCGCGCAGGTCCCTGAGAATCCTTGCGATTAGATCCTCAAGGGTATACCGTCGCCCGAAAACCTCCGTGCTGTGGAGGTTGCGGCTACTCAGAAACGACTTGAGCGACTGAATCAGTCGCCCCTTTACGTCAGCGGAAAGATAGTGCTCGATGCCCTCCGGGCCGGTCCACGACTTCAAGGCATTTACACCACCTTCCTTCACCTGCTGAAGATACAGCAGCGATCGATAGGCATCAGTCAAGCCCCCCAAGTAGGGGAACTTGGCAAGCTGAACCTCGTCTGAGCAGCTGGCAAAGGCGATTGAACTGTTGGTTGTCCCAAAGTCGATGCCGATCGCGACATTCGCTTGGGAAGTGGGCGAATACACTCGGGGTGTCTTCAAATGGCTGCGGGAGGAATGCATCGGGGTGTTAAGCAATTCTAAACGGAATGGACCCTTACTTTCGAGGACGAGCCTTAGATCAATATAGTGTCACCGCTGTATCCTCGCTGTTTCGCAGCCATGCCGCGACGTCTCCTTCTTGGAAAGCGAGCTCCTCGCAGATCCGTCGTTTTTTTCAGGTCTGGCTGCTCTTCGAGTTGCCCGCCGAGCAATCACTCAGCCTACTTCGGACTGGCAAAAATTTACGACGGTTTGTGGTCGTGACAAACGAGCACCCCTGAATCTTATCGTCAGTGTAGTGAAAGATCCGCACTTTTCAAGGGTCAATTGGGGAAGAAACTGAATCAATCTCACGCCGTTTCTGGCGTGGTACGCGAGATGTACGTGAGATCGGGCCCCCTGAAGAAAGGCTGCCTGTTCAGGCAATCTTGACCTAAACTGCTCTTGCAGCTATGGATCTGGCGCACGAGCCAGACAGTCTCTTGGCCCTCTAACAGCATAGATTGGACGGTTCGTTTAGTCCCGCGATCAAACCCTCATCAATATTCCCCCGCAAGTCTGGCCTGTCGCCCGCGCGATCGATAACATGTAAAGCCCCACTTGTCGCTCGTAGTGCTGAAGGTCCTTCTCAATCTCCCGGTCGGTCTTGAAGTCCACCACCGTCCATGC
>PMHI01000760.1 GCA_003156615.1 Acidobacteriaceae bacterium
ACGTCGCTGAACTTGCCCGGGAGCGAAGCGTAACTGCCCGAAGCACTCACCGCAGTTTGTCCACGGAAATGCAATGCCAGAAATAAGCAAGGAAAGGTGACCAGGGCCAAGACCGCCTTTTGAAGATTCACCATAGACACACGGTTGCCGAGCGCATCTTGCTTATATTCTCGGATGCGTCAAGCGGCACGACTGAGGAGCTAGGGCTGAGCTATCAACGGAACCGGGGATCCCAGATCTGCCTGGTGCCGGCTCTCCTGCTGCCGCCGCGTGTCCGCTCCCAAATACTTCACCATGGTAATCGCGATTACCACGAGAGCGACGAATAACAGCGCTGACATAGCCGACAAGCTAAATCCAATGCCCCATGAGGCCTTTTCTAAACCCACGAAAAATATCCCCAGGCTGCCCGCCAGGGTTCCGGCAAGATTATAAATTCCGTAAGCCATCGACCAGCGCTGAGGAGGCACGACCGAACAGAAAATCGGCATGGAGTTACATTCCAACATGCCCCGAGCCACGGAATAGATCAGCAGATCGATGGCTATGTCGCGCGCTGAGACCCATAAAACCGATGGCCAGCATGGCAGGCGCCATCACGCTGAATCCGATCACCTGCACCGCCATCCGCCCGCGAACGTCCCGTGCCGTCCATTGATCGGCCAGGATTCCACCTGCAATGCCTCCCAGCAGCGCCGGCAATGCTGCATACCAGGTAATCGTTGCTCCCGCACGCGTGAGGCTGAGCTTGAAATTCTCATACAGGTAGGTCGGTATCCAGGAGTGAGTCGGCCAACTGGTTAGCGACAAAGCGAAAGCCAGAAAAATCAGGGCGCGAGCCGTNNGAGCCGTTGGAGTCTTGAACACTCCGGCAACTTTTATGCGAAATGGCTCCTCCAGCGCCGCTTCTTCCAGTGGAACATGTTCCGCATCTTTGCGCAAAACCAGCGTCGCAACCCCGGCGACGCTAATTCCGGCGATGCCCAGCAGAAAAAATCCCATGCGCCAGGAATAATGATCGGACATATAGCCGCCATACCAACTTCCCAGGCCGGCCCCCGCGGTTAGGCCAGAGAGCGCGATGCTGTTGGCGAGCGAACGCGTGCGATCGCCATGGAAACTGGCGATGTAGGCCAGCGCAGGCGGCAGAAAAATCGCTTCTGAAAGTCCCAGCAGGCAGCGCAAACCGATCATCTGTGCAGCCGTCCGGGTAAGGCCGCTGGCAAATGTGACGACGCTGAAAAGCACCAGGCTTGCCAGAATCACACGGCGCCGGGACAAGCGATCCCCGAGGTAACCGCCAATCGGCGAGCACAGAGCGTAAGCCCACAGGAACGTCGATCCGAGAAGAGAAAGGGCGATATCGGAAAAGCCCATCTCCTTCTTGAGAACGGGGAGCACCGAGAAAATGGTCATTCGGTCGGTGTAATTAAGGCAGGCGATCAACCACATGACTGCCACAACGACCCACTTGTAATTCGGGTTTGATATTCTGCTCATCCGGAATCGTCAGTGGCTCACTGGCTCACCCAAGCAACGCCGGGCTTTCCCAGAAAGCTCTGGTTGTCTTAGCGCACCGGCTCCGGCAACTGCGCCGAACTCAGCAGGGAGGAGTCGGCCACACATCCTGCGATTCCAATGAAGCGCCCAAATCANNCACTTCGCGCTGCTCCGGCGACAAGGGCTGATCCACATGCCGCCCCCGCAGGACAGGGGGTGCTCCTCGGCGGCTGAAAGTTTTCAGCCTATTGAACGACGCGCTCGGCCTTCCGGACCTCGCTCGATGATGATGGGTCCCTACGAACGTTCACGCGTGAAGCTGAAGTGAAACATGCATTGAAAGACGATAACGACGATAGAGAGAGGACTCGAAATGCCATCCATAACAAACCATCGGCTGGGCAATTCTTTGATCTCTCCTCTCTGTCAATGGGCAGCGCTATTCGCATGCTTGAGCATTGCGGGCGTTTTGACTCTGCCGGTTTTCAGCCAGACCACCACACACACAAGCGCAGTGAAGCGAACAATGGACGTGATCTATGGCCGCAAAGCGGGAATGGCGTTGACGCTTGATGTCTTCGAGCCGGCGCACAAAAACGGCGCCGGAGTAATTTTTCTGGTCAGCGGTGGCTGGGCTTCCAGTCACGATGACCTGAGCATGGTTCATGTGACGCCGGAAAACTATGCCACCTACCTCGATCGCGGGTATACGGTATTCGCCGTGGTCCACGGGTCCATGCCGCGCTTTAATGTCCCCGACATCATTCTCGACGTCGAGCGCGCGGTCCGGTTCGTTCGCCACAATGCAGCGCAGTATGGGGTCGATCCCAACCGGCTGGGTGTGCTCGGTTCCAGTTCCGGCGGACACCTCGCGCTCATGATCGCAACCCAGGGCGCTCCCGGACCTGCCATCTCCGATGATCCCGTCGATCACGAAACGAGCGCGGTGCAGGCCGTTGCTTGTTTTTTTCCGCCGACGGATTTCCTGAACTGGGGTGCTCCCGGCGTTGACGGCGTAGGGCGCGGTCCCCTGTCGCCTCTGTTTGCGGCGTTTGGGTCGTTATCGGATACGGACCTGGGGAGGCAAATTGTTGGAAGGATGATTTCGCCGCTTTATTTCGTAACGTCGAGTCTGCCGCCGGTCCTGATTATCCACGGCGACGCCGACGTGGTTGTCCCGCTGCAGCAATCGGAAAGGTTCGCGGCCAAGGCCAAAGAGGTCGGCGCCCCCATGGTCAAGATCATCGTCCGCAAGGGCAAAGGCCACGGCTGGGGTGATTTCTGGAAGTCCGAGGAGGACATCGAGGCATTCGCCGACTGGTTCGATCACTACTTGGGCACGCCCGCGACCCTCCCGAAGCAACACTAGTCGCCCGGCTCACGATCAAATGATCACACGATCAAACCAGGGTCGGGAAACTGGTAAAGGTTTCATCCTGTATCTGAAAGTAGGGCACATACTTGCAGCCCGGATTCCGCTCGATGCTGAATTGAAGAGGGCTGCCGGAGATTGGTGACAACCTGTCGATCAGTTCTTTTGCAGTCACGTTCAAGTGCGTTGCCCCGACGAGCGACATCAGCAGCGGACCATACCGCAGGGCATACCTGTCATAACCGCTGTCCCGGTCGAACCCTGTGTACTTCGTGAGGCGGAAACCGGCCGGGATATCGAACGTGATTTTGTCATCGCGGACCCATGTTCTCGCTAGCGTCACATAGGTCCCGGGCATGCCTGCTGTAACTTGCTCTCCGTTGATCGATACCCGCACATCTTCAGTGGCCCAGGAAGGAATTCGCAGGCGTAATTTCATCGCGACCGGACCATCCAGAACTAACTTCATCGAGACCGCTGTGCCTTCCGGAAACCCGGCTGATGTCTCGATCGTTACCATGCTTCCGCTATGCTTCCAGCGGATGCTGGACGGCGAATACAGGTTTACGTAAAGACCATCGCTCGAGATGGAATACAGAAAACCTGGAAGCCGGGCCAAAATCGTGGTGTTCGTCACTTCACAACACGTGCCGATCGCCTTGGCCGCATCCTTGGTCCCCACAAGATTTGTGTGGTAGCGAAGGTTGCCTGAGGCATCCTGGTTGGCCACGGTCACGTTGTAGAGTGTCTGCTCAATCTCAGCGGCGAATGCTTCACGATCTGGGTAGAGCTGCAAGAGTCGGTGGTTAAATTCTATCCACAACGCTCCGCCGCAGTTTTCTCCAGTGTGTTTACCCAGGTAATACGACTTGTAGGGGTAGGCATTGTCACAGTCTTCGCAAATGGCAGCGCTTCCGCCGACGTGCGTGAAGTGCTCGCGGTAAATCTGCCAGGCTCCTAGCATCGCCTCAATGCAGTTTTGGTCCCCGGTGGCACGATAAGCATCGACGTAGGCGATCCAGGGGGCGATCACATAGGAGTGGGCCCGATTCAGTGGAAATCGGGATATCGCCGCAGGCTGCTGGTTTCTCAGTTGCTCCAGCCACCAGTCTTGGCGCCAGTACTTTTCTCGGACAATCACGTCCTCCTTGGTCCCAAGAGGAGAGTGATACATCGATAGATTCGGCTGGTCTCCCATGATCCCCAAGGCTCCGTCGAGCATGGTGCTTATATACGGGGAGGCGTAAAGCCAGTCTTGAAATCTTCTCGCGACTTGATTTGCCGACGGATTGATCCAACCGGCGGCGAGCAGACCCAAGCTAAAATTCCGCCGGTCGTAGGGCTTCCGTTCATTGTTTGCCCCGTACACGACTTTGCCCATATCGCTCTCCGCATAGGGTAAGGCGTATCCGTCTGCTCTTTGCTCTAACGCGACAGACTCCACCAGGCTATCCAAACGGCTGCGTAGCTCTGGATGATCAACCCAGCGGAGCAGATTCCCCGCGCCCGCCATACGGCGGCCAAGGTTCGCTCCCGGCAACCAGGTCGTCCAACTGCTGCTCATATTCCAGTTGCTCATTTGATAGGCGACGTTTCTTTCAAAGGCCAGCTGCAGAACGCCGTTCTCGAAGCGGACGCCACTTTCCGGGGTGGCCGCGGCACTCTGGACGGGACGCCATTGGCTGGGCGCGAGGCAGCGTTTCCCGCTGGCTTCGATCGTTGCCACTTCCCGGAATGCCAACTCGGCGTCGTTCTCCGCCGCATCGAACGCCTCCTGGCATTCGAAGGAGGCAACGTCCTGGTAGGATCCCGAGGAGTCCGGGTGTTTGTCTTTCGAAACTACAATCCTGATGGTGTGGTACTTCGTCTGACTCAGACCGTTGTTCTCGTAGAGGACAGCATTCGGCGTGAAGCTTGCGACATAGGTGTCCACGGTCTCCTGCAGAATCCCGTCCAGGTAAACTTCCGCCGTACCGTGATTTGGACCGCGGGCGCCCAGCCATTTGATGGTGGACCCTTGGAAGGCAAAGTCCAGTGCGTTACCGGCGATGTTGGAATGGTGCGAATTACCATCCCGGGTCCAGTCGCCGTAATAAGAGATCAGCAAGTTGTCATGGCTGGTGCGCGCGTGACTACCGGAAGCGGGTTTCGGCACCGCCGCAGGTTTCGGCGGCAGCACGGAGGAAATCTGCTCCACTTCAATTGCGTTGACTAAACATGCGTCGTTTATGCTGCGGAACGTGATGTCCAGTTGGCCATTGGTCACCACACACGGCTCGAACTGTTTCAGCACGGCGGCGTTCACCGGGAACGGCCGAAAACCGGCGAGCACAATATTTCCGTTCAAAAGGATGTCAAAAACCCTCTGACCATAAAATTCATTCGGACTGACGAAATACATTTTTACTCTGTAATATCCGTTTCGAACGTCAAAAATGTAATGGAACGGGGCTCCGCACGAATACCTTAGCGTGCTGAGAGCTGTCGCGATTCCGTAGTCATTCGATACCGAATCACATTTGAAGTATTGTCCGCCGTGGGTGTAGCCCCAGCTCCCACGGCGGTACGGTTGGTCGGCTGAAAATCCATCCACTGCCGGGCCCGCGCAGTTCACTTTCACCAGGTACTTGTCTTCAGACCGGCCGCCGGTAGCGCTCGTCTCGCTCAGGTAGGATGAAAATGCAAGCTTCGGGCCTGACATGAGGGCCAGGCCACCGACCGCTAGCTTTTGCAGCACACTCCGACGAGTGTCCATCATTTCCTCCTCGGCATTTCGCCAGTCAGCTTACTCGATCCCCATGGTCACGGGCCGGCCTTATCAGCTATTTTGCGCCTCGGGGCCGGCAAGGTTCTTCGCCAGATTCGATTGCTCTAAGCTTTTGCCGCGCGGCTTTTCGATCGGGGCTGTAGAACAAGACTCGTTTCAAAGTAAGCTTCGCGGCTTCTTTCTCGCCCCGCATACATTCTGCCGAAGCCAGATTTATGCCCGGCTCGTCGGTAGACTCATTGAGGGCGAAGGTCTTTGCCCACAGCGTTTCCGCCTCCTCTAACTGCCCGGACCGGGCCAGGAGAGTAGCCAGGTTGTTGGTCACCGTGGGATCGAGCGGATTCAGTTTCAACGCATCGCGATAGATATCGACCGCTTGCTCGGTGCTCCCCTTTTTCTGCGCCAAGTATCCTAAAGCGGTGAGCACAGGCAGATCCCGGGGATTCGCTTCTCTCGCAGCGGAGAGCAAAGCCCAGGCTCGCGGCGTTTCCGCTGGATTTCCCGCGACCACGTCGTAGTAAGCGAGGGCAAGATCACGAGGGTCGGCTTTCTCTCCGAAGAAAGGAATCAATTGCAATGCCTTATCGGGATCAAACGACGCCTCCGGCTGAGCATAGCGCTGACGAAGACGATGATCGGTCCACGCGATATGCGGCACCTGTTCCGCTTTCCCCTTTGGCATATGGCAGCTTGTGCAGTCAGGATTGTCGGGAAAATGGGCCGTTGAAATTTGTGGCTCCCGGTGACAGGCCAGGCACTTCTGCCGATAGAAACCAGCCTGCTTTTCTGGAGGCGGCGAATAGTGAGGGTCATGGCAACTCATACAGGACATGCGGTCGCCGCTCGTCTTCTTGCACTGGCTCTGAGCCAATTCTTCGATTTCGCTCACGCCCCGGCTGGTGATCTTGTCGGTAGCATAAACAAAGTAAGAGAGGTAGTCGGCGATGCGCNNGCGTATCGCCCTCGAGATGGCAACTGATGCAAACCGAATCCCGCCGCTCCGGGTCAAGTTTTATGGGATTGACGACGGGGGCTTTGCCTGCACTCGTGATGTGGCGGGCTGCGTCTCCGTGGCAGCTCTCGCAAGTAATGCCCCCATGAAGAAACGGCAGGCGTGAGAAGTGGTTGAGTGTCCCCGGATCCTCGCGTTGCACGTCGCTCATGTGGCATCGCATGCAACCACTGGTCATGCCAAGGGCAGAAGGCAGGGCCGGAAACTGGGCGAGCCCAGGCTTCATGTCAAATGCCCGGGAGCTTGCATAATAGGCCACGGGCGACTCGATCAAGTAGCCATTCAGGCTGTAGATATAGGTGGTGCCGAGATGTCCCGATCCGAGAAAGTATTCCAGCTTGTGCTTGCCCTCGACCTCGGGATCGCCCGAGCGGGCATAGCTGAGCCAGAGCGCTCCGCTTTCGTTAAACACTCGATAGTCGATTCCAGAGGTTGCTTGATGGAACGATCCCGTGAACGTGCGCTCTGACGCCAGGCCACTGGCGTTCGCCATGGGGGTATTGAGATAGTTTTGAAAGATATCCTGATGGCAGTTGCCGCAAACCGCGTCCGCCTGGCGCACGGGGGAAGCCGTCAGACCCTGGGCAGCAGCATGCTCGAGCAGCATGGCCGGTGCAAGGAAAAGCACCAGCAGCACTGGAGCGAATTGCCGGCAATAGCACATCCCAAGCCTGTGTTCCCGTGATCGAAACCGCACTCTGGTCACGTCACTCAGCTTTTCATCGTGGCCAGCACTCTTTTATAGCCTTCCAGCAAGACCGAGGATTCGCTGCCACAAATCAGAAAGCGCGCGCCNNGCGCCCATCTCGCCAGCCCGCTTCAGCACGGCGGCGTTGCCGGACTGGAGTCCCACCGCCAAATTTGCCTTCTGTCCTGCCTGGATGATCCGTTCCACGGCCTTCCAAAACACGGGATTCTGAAACTGCTCAACCATCCCCAGAGAAAGCGACAGATCGTAAGGCCCAATGAACAGAACATCGATCTCGGGCACGATGGNNAACTTCATGGCATCGACGGCGGCACGCGCTTCCTCCACAGAATTCACGCGCGGGACAATGATCCCCATGGCTCCTACATCAAGCGCCCGCGAGATCAATGCGGGAGCGTTTTCCGTGACCCGAACCAGAGGTATCACTCCCGCGCCTCGCGCGGTTCGGCAAAGCGCTTTGATCTGCGAATAGCTGGTGGCGGAGTGTTCGGTATCGATAAAGAAAAAGTCGATTCCGCCAGCGGCCAGGATTATGGGAAGTTCAGGATCCAGCCACTCCCCCAGAGAGGTTCCATAAACTGTCGTACCCGCTCTTAACTTGTCTTTGACGACGTTCTTCTGCAAAGCATGACCCCTGTTCCGAGATTCCGGGGGCAAAGAAATTGCCACGCCTCGATTCCCGGTCGCAAACCTCGTACAACTGTAGAGAAGACTCCCCTGCTGTCAATAGATTTCAGCGTATTGAACACCCTGCCGGCAACAAAAATCCGGCGGTTTCCTTACGTCGTTTATGCGCAGCGAACGTGGGCCGGCCGGGACGATGAGAACGACTTCCCGGATATCAGGTTGGGTGGCATTGCACGCGATTCTCCTGCAAATCGTTTCCTGATACGCGGATTTAACGATTCACATATCACCACTTCATGTTCATCGTATTGAACTTGCTTGACAGTCGATTCCCTGCACCTCTATTGAAGAGGTTGCGGCTCGATGCCCCAAGTGTTTTGCGGCTAGGTTGCCAGGGACATTCAACACCCAGGAGGAAGTATGAGGACTCGGACGGGATGGTTTTGTGAACGGTGGAAGGTATTACTAGTTCTTGTTCTTGCTTTCTTCGTGACGGTGGCTGGCACGCAACCATTTGCCCTAGCCCAAGGCAACGCGGATGGGTCGATCGTGGGTGTCGTTACGGATCCATCGGGGGCCAACATAGACGCGGCATCCGTCACAGTCACAAACAATCGGACCGGCGTCGTGGTAAGGATCACCACTGGGAGTGACGTCCTTTTTAACGTTGAGAACCTGCCTCCCAGTTTGTACTCGGTGAAGGTGGAGAAGCCCGGCTTTGGCGCCAAGCTGAGCGAAAACGTGGAGGTAGCGGTGGGCAAGGCGACAACCCTGAATGTGCAACTGGCGGTGGGAAATGCATTGCAAACCGTCGAGATTCAGGGAAGCATCGCTCCTGTCACTCAAGATAAGGGCGACCGTTTGGTAGACCTGGGGCCACAGACGCTCTCAGAGCTGCCTTTGGAAGTAGCCGGTGGCGCTCGCTTGGCGGATAGCTTCCTGACCCTGGCGCCTGGCGTAACCGGAAATACGTTCTCTGCCCGCATCAATGGAGCGCCTGATTTCAGTCAGGACTTCTACTATGACGGCATCCCCTACATGAACGCCGACGGCGGAGGAAGGCAAGAGGGTTTGGGAGCGCCTTTTGAATCGGTCGATGAATATGCGATTATCACCAACGCTTACAATGCCGAGTATGGTCGCGGATCTGGATTACTCAATTTTCACATTCGCAGTGGGACCAACAAGTTGCACGGAGGCGTTTGGGAATACCTGCGCAACAACGACCTGGACTCTGCCGGGTATTTTGCCCACATTGCTCCCACTGAAAAGCAGGACGAATTTGGATTCAAGGTGGGCGGGCCGGTTTATATCCCGCATATTTCCGACGGCAAAGACAAGACATTTTTCTTTGTCAACTTCAATTGGTTCAGATTCCGCGGTGGTACCTCGGAATCTCAAGAAACCATTCCTACCTTAGCCGAGGCGATGGGAAACTTTTCTGGCATTCTCACCACCAATCCGGTTGTGGTGAATGGAGTTAACGAAATCAACCCATGCGATGGTTCGACGGAATTTCAGGGTCAGATTTTCGATCCTGCCACTACCCGGACCGTGAATGTGCAAGAGTGCCGC
>PMHI01000568.1:0-13850 GCA_003156615.1 Acidobacteriaceae bacterium
CAACTAGAGATCTGGTGAGCTAAACATCGCCGCTGGCTCCAGAAGCGCAGCGGCTTTTTGAACGATCAAATGCTCGACCGAATCGATCTCCCCCAGGGCACCTTGGATCTCTTGATACTGCGAACGCTTGCTCAGCGGCACCCAGGAAAAAGCGGCGGTCGCACCTACTCAAGCATTCTCCAAGACAACGAAGAGGATGTGAGGGTGAGGCAGGAACCGCTGCGTCATTCTTCAAGCAAGAAGGCATTGGATGTCTACGCGGAGGCGCTCACCCCAACCAAGCGAGCGGCGCAGCGCAAGGTGGTCGCGATGATCCGGGAAGATTTCAGTGTGCCGCGGAGTGTACCACGAGGAATTGGGGCGCCCGTCTAAGTCTAAGTGCTTGATTCGATTTGGAGTTCTCGACGGGATTTGAACCCGTGTTACCGCCGTGAAAGCGGGATGGCTAAAAGTAACTCTAACAAATCACAGGAGCACGGACGCACTGGATGGCGCTCTAAGAGCAGCAAGAAACACCTTATTGTGTCCCCGATGTGTCCCCCGCCTTATGCGCTTTGGACAAGATTATGAAGCGTTACGCGCCACCCTATTAACTGCACAGGGCGCTTTCTGGTGTGCAGTTCCGCCAGCGCGCCATGAACGTCCGTTGCTGCTTCAAACGCGGTTCGCGAGTCCCATTCCTCCCAGGACGCCTCGCATATAGGCGAAGCTGGCGATAACGCCCGGCATCGGATCGTCGGGATGAACCTCATACTCCAGATCGACGAAGCCCTTATATCTCGTCGCGATCAGCGCTTCAAACATCCTCCGCACGGGCATGATTCCTTCTCCTACTGCGACCTGGCCCTCCTTGCTCTCGAAGTTCGTGAGGTCCTTCATGTGTAGGTTAAACAGCCTGGGGCCTGCTTCGTGGATTGCCTCGACCACATCGGTGCCAGCGCGGGCCGCGTGCCCGACATCGATGCAGCACCCGATACGCGGATCCAGACCTTTCACGGCCTTCAACACGTCCAGCGGGGAATGCCAGAACTTGTCCTCGGGGCCATGATTGTGGATCGCGATGAGGATGTCGTATTCCCTTACGAATTTCTCGAGTCGCGGCAGAGTCTCCGGTGATGGGTCTCCGGCGACAATAAGGGTAATGCCTGCTCGCTTGCAGTAATCGAACTTTGACCGGACCTCCCCATCTTCGTCTTTCGGAAAATAGATGGCTCCGGCGGCATGCAGCTTGATGCCTGCCGCGGCATAGTCTGCCAGCGCAGCCGATTCCTCCAGGGGATCGATCGGCAGGTGGTCTTTGACGTCCTTCGCATTCAACGCGAACACNNGCTTCATGAAGCCGATCAACTGCGCGCGATTGAAGTTACGGAAGGTGTAACTCGCCAGGCCCAGCCGAATCGGTGATGCTTCCTCAGAGGATGGCCGTTCCTGAGCTGGCGCTAAAGGGTTGCTCGCAGCAGCAAATGCCGCCGTCGCGAGCGCGCCGGAGCGAAGGAAATCGCGACGGCAGAAGGTGCTTTTCATGGTCGGCAAAACCTTAGACATGCGGAGCCCAACCCTTCTCGTACTCTCGTCCCCACATCTTCATTGCTTCCGGGTCGTNNGACAGCTGTAGCATGGTAACCGCGACGTTGCCGGCGGAGACCGGGGCGTTCAGCTTCTCGCCTTTACGGATTCCGGCGATGAAATTCGCGAAGTGAGCGTCGGTCATGGAATCACGGCCGATCAGGTCAG
The DNA here is from genome assembly GCA_003156615.1 of Acidobacteriaceae bacterium. The sequence goes on from PMHI01000568.1 coordinate 1,735, forward strand.
CAGATGAAGTCGAACCGCCAACCCGGAATTCGCTCGTCTTTTTCCCTTTGAGATCGTACACCTCGTAGCCATCGCGATCGACGAGTACCGTCCCAGTAGTCCCCATGATGGTCGAACCGCGATCGCGCTCGTAATACTTCATTCCCTGACAACTCCTTCCCTCCCACGAAATCATCTCGTCTTCATACTCGTAACTGGTCACCAGCGTATCGTAAAACTGCCAGTCGTCTTTGAAATGGTACCGTCCGCCGGACGACGTAACTCGCCGTGGATAGTTGACCCCAAGCGCCCAACGGCAGACATCGACTTCGTGCGTTCCATTGTTCAGCGTTTCACCAGTGCCGTAAATTCTGAACCAGTGCCAGTTATAAGGATGCACATTGTCCTTGTACGGACGACGCGGCGCTGGGCCCTGCCAAAGGTCCCAATCAAGCTGTGGCGGCACGGGGACTTCTTTGCCTATGCCAATAGACTTCCTCGTGTTGGCGTACCAGGCTTTCGCGAAGTAGGGCCGGCCGATAATGCCTTGGTGAATCTTATCGACGATCTCGATCGTGTGGGGTGAAGATCGCTGCTGCGTTCCCATTTGCACCAGTTTGCGGTACTTCTGCTGCGCCTCGACCAGCATCTCGCCCTCGGCAGGATTGTGNNGTGGCGACCGTGATAGCGTCTACATCCTTCTGCTCGAGAATCCTGCGAAAGTCTTTTTCGACTGCCGGGGTCTCGCCCATCTCCTGTTGCACGCTGTCGGCGAACTTCTTGAGAATGTTGTCGTCCACATCGCAGACATGTGAGATGCGGGCAGCTCCTCGGTTCGCCTTGAGCGACGCGAGATGAGCGTAGCCGCGTCCATTCAGACCAATCACGGCAAAGTTGAGGCGGTCATTTGAGCCAAGAATCTGCCCGTAGCTCTTTGCCGTAGTTCCCACGGCAAGCCCCGCCGCGCCCGCGGCCAGTGCATCGAGAAACTCACGTCGTGTAACCATTGCTTCTCCCNNGTGATCAACAGGAGATGCCGGCCTTCCTCAGTGTCTTCTTGAGCCCCTCCATGCTGATACGGGTCGATGCCTCGGGCGTGCCGGCGCCGCGCCAATGGGTTTCGAGACTCAGCCCATAGCGGAAGCCATCACGCTCGAAAGCCTGAAGTTGCCCAACCCAATCCACAACGCCGCCGCCGACGGGAGCCCAATCATATTTGCGGTCGGGCTTGTCCACCACATCCTTGCAGTGGCAGTGCCCGATGCGCTCTTTCGGGAGCAACTCATAGCCAGTTGGGTAGGGTGTGCTTCCTATNNGACTCTTCGCCAGTTGCTGTGTTGCAGGACATCTCGTTCTCAAGCAAGAGCACAAGGTTGTCTTTGGAGCAGCGTTCCGCAGCCTTCTGCAGTTTAGCGTTGATTGCCGCGCGGTACGGCTTCTGATCATCCAGCCGCCAGTAGTCGAAGCAGCGGATCCTGTCCGTATTGAAAGCCTTGGCAAGCGAGATACAGCGCTCGAGCAGCTTATCCTGCGCGCCGGCGTCGAAATCCGCATGGAACTGGTCGCGGCTTTCACTCTGAGATGAGCGCGGAGCTCCCGGCCAGTCTGTCTTGAAGAGGGGGCTTGCAATATCCGTGACTCGCAAGTTGTGCTGGTTGAGGATCTTGAGGGCATCTCCAACTTCTTTGGCGTCGAGCTCGGTCACGTTCTTGTTCCACATCGAACGCGGCTCGATCCAACGCAGCCCGAAATCGTCGGACACGATCTGACATGCCTTTTCGAAGTCCTGCGTAATCTCGTCATTGATGACTGCCAGCCGGAACGGACAGGCTGCTGTACCCCCCTCAGCCGCCGTCAACGATTTCACTAGTGAGGATGCCGCAGCCTTCTTCCCCGGTGGCAGCATGAGCGCCCCCAACCCTGCCAGTCCTAAACCCGCGAGCACCCTGCGTCGTGTGTACGCCATGCGATCTTCCTCCTGAAATGTCATCCCGCCGCTATCCATGTGTGACGGAGTGTAAATCTCTTAGCCGGGTTTGGAGGTCCTCAAGTTCCTGGTGCGTGGCTCGCCCGAAGAAATAAGCTGCTTGATAGGTTGACGTTCGACCCGCCTCCTTGAACCCGGGGTAAATCAAGCGAACCGTTGCTGCGTGGGCATGGACAACAAGTTCGCCCTTCAGCGCAGGACTGACCGCTATCAGCGCAAAGGTTTCGACGGCATGTTTGTCCTCGATCGCGAGAAAGCTACTTCCGGGTAATTCCACAGTTTGTTCGGGCAGGAACTCTTGTGATCCCAAACCTGGCGCAAACCAGTTGCGGAAATTCTGTGCTTCGTACGGCACCTTGAAGGTGATCGAATTCTCAAGCACGTAGGACTGCGGCTCGGCGACCCCCTGTGGCGTCAACGCATTCTCTTCAACGTAATGGCTGGCAGGGCCATCGAGCGTAAGCGTGCGCTCCACTCTCACTCCCCGGGGATAAATGTCCGGGGCAAAGTACTCCAATCGAACCATCGCCTTTTGCCCCGCGGCCGATACGATGCGATACGTATACGGCCGGTTAAAGAGTCCCAGCCAATCAAGATGGGAGTACTCATCCACCTGGTACTCAGGGAGGATTCGCCTGATGAAGTTGTCACGCATCCCTCCAACGGAGTTGAATGCATTCGTACCTGTAGTTTTGTTCACGCAGGCGTAGGCGCGACCGCCGTCGTTGGGGCTGACGAATAATCTTAAGCTCGAGTTTTCCAGGATTACATCCGGGAAACCGTCACGGTCGTAGTCGAGGGTGTAGGCGATGGCTTCGCCGGGTGCGATGGCGGCTACAAACACTTCCTCGCTGGAATGGTACTTTCCGGAGTCAAGGGCGATCACAAATCGGTATATACCTGAACCACTTTGTGGTGTCGCTTGCATATCGAAGGTCGCTTCTTCACCAGCTCCCAAGGGTAGTTCGGTGCGTCCAGCTCCGAATTTCAGGTCATCGCCAGCAGCGGTAATAGTGACAGCCTGTGCGCGGTCTCGCCAATTCTTAACCTTTACCTTGAGGGTGAGAGTGCCCGGCAACTGCAGGCTCGCCAGCGTTGGATGGACGATGGGAAACTGGACGTCTTCCCGCAAAGGGAAGGTAGCCGGCGGTTCCACCCCGAAATCGAACGGGCGGCGCACCGTTACCTGTGATTGCCACGTCCAGACCTTCTCCGAACCCTTCGCTAGAAGCGTGGCGACAAGATCGACGGGCAGATTCGCTGGAGTGTCTCCGGGTACGGTTACCGCGAAGCTGTATTCACGTTGAGCGCGAGCGGCGATGGCAATTGGCGTGCGATCATGTTTGCGGTTGTAAAGCGATCCCGCCGAGAAAGCCAGNNGCGGTTTCGCCAGCGATCCAGACGGCTTCTGCCGCCATTTCGAGACCTGGGGCACCGCTTTGCCGAGGATACTGCAGTTCGAGTGACCGCTCATAGTTCGGCGATTGACCGCGTTCTATGCGTATGAAGTAGAACTTTCCTAGCGCATCCTTGCCGATTTCGACGGTGTGGCCATCAAGCTTCGCCATCGCGGGACGCCGCGATAGCCGTAGAGCCACCTCGCCATCGGCAGGGGCCGTCACCTCAAACTTCAGGTTCTCGCCGTCATAGATCACTCGAGTCACTTCTACTGTAGCGAAATAGATTTCGTCGGCAGGGTCAAGCCCCGGGGCGCATTCCGCATAAGCGTTGTCTAAAGGCACGCGGATTGGAAGCAGCAATGACTCCCGAGGTGGAAGTGTCAGGGACGGAAGCCGCAAAGAGTTCTCTGGGCCAGGATTAAGGTTCTTTGCCCGAGGATCGGTCAGCTGAATGTCCGCAGTACGGTGCTCATCCAGGCTGAAATTCGTGACGCCAACAAAACCGTAGCCGTTCCCATCCGCTCGTTGCTCGAATGCCTGACTGCCGCCATCGGCCACTAGCTCGGTGACATAGAGCCCTACATCGCGCGCGTTCCCGGTCTTTATTTCCGGGTATACCTTGCGCGCTCTGCCCAACTCATTCAAGAGCGCCGGAAGTAGGCGGCTCGCGGCGCGCTGGATTTCTTCGGAGTAATCCTCCACGGAAGGCGCCGTGGGGCGAATTCCAGGTGGACGGACTGCGGAGCCGTCTGCGGGTTGAACACGGGGGAGAGTCCAGGTTGAAAAGTCAGCGCCCAGAAAAACTATCTGCCCTTTCCCGCGAGCCACACGCGCGCCCACGATGCCACCTTCGGCATCGCGCGCGAACACATTCACATGCGGACCCGTCAGCTCAGGGATCGTCAGCACAGAGTGAAATTCCAGAGCGGTTCCAGTCGTGCCATTCCGGAAAGTCAGGCTCGCGTCTCCTAGCTTTTGCCGATCACTCCGGAAAGGTGCGAGTAGATGGTCAAAAACAATCCCCCTGGGCAAAGATGGAAAGACGATAAGTGTGCCGCCTGCGTCTGTATAGTCCGCCAGTGTTTGTTGCGCTTTCTCGGAGTAGTTTTCCAGGTGCGGAAACAGTTTCTTGTCTGGTTCTCCGTTCACCATGTTCGGCGCGAAAAGTACTTGATAGCGCAAAAAGTTTTCCGGTGGTGTGAAGTCAGAGTCAACGAGTTCAAAGCTGCGGTGGTCGTAGGCGCCCGCCCAGATCAAGCGCTTAGCCATATCTTCCACGCGATGAGCTTCCTCGAACGTGAGTTCTTTCTGCGGGAATGTGGCCATGGGATAGACAATCCCGGCATCCGCCAGCAGATGCGAGGTGGATAGCAACGGCCCCATGCCCGCTACCAACCGACCGTTCCGGCGAACGTGCACGGCCCGACCGGTTTCCTGACCCAGAAGGTTGAGGGCCGCGTCCCACATATAGAAATGGTTGCTCCAGGAAACGCTCCAGCCGCTAGGGTTGAGGGTATCGTTGGGAGGAAAGTAGTTGAGAGCCTTTATCCCGTTCTGGAACATCACACGGGTCGCCATGAGCGTATTCGACGGATCCACCTGGCGAGGAAAGGTATCGTCAATCGCCGGCCACCAACCGGCTTGAAACTCAATCTGGCCGGGTATGAACAGAGGCTGGGTCTTTAGAATCTCGAGCAGAAACTTGTTTTTGGCCGCCTCGACAGGTGTCGAGGAACCCTCGCGGACGTTGTATGAATAATCCTGCCCCTGGTTCCAGAATGGCCGCGGTGTTATGTAATTACATTCCGCATTCAAACGCATAAACTCGGCATCGAGGAAATAGAGCAAGGGTTCGCCATCGGTTGCTTGCTCGGCGAAGCTGCGGAGAGTGTTTATGTACTTCCAGAAATTCGGCCCATTGTAGTTCTCTGAGTTCGACGCTGGGTCATCATCCATTTGCAAGGAGAGAATAGGACCACCACGGCCGGCGAAGTGGGGACCGGCTACACGCAGGACCTCACGATAGTACTTTTGGGTGTATTCAAGGTGCGTCTTATTCTTCAGCCACTCGATGGTCGACTCTTCTGACTTTATATATTGCAGCGCCGACCAGCGGGGCGCGCCTCCTTCTAGAATGATCTGCTCGGCCATGCGATACTCCGGGCGGCTCAGAAGCCAGCCAGGATACCCGCCATTACGCCACTCATTCGTGTTGTAGGGGCCCGGTCGAAGAGTGATCTTAAGGCAGAGTGCATCCGCTAAAGCGAATACCGCCTTCAAGTTGCGTCGCGGGTTGGTGTGGCCGTCGAAATCAAACTTGCCTTCTTCGGGCTCGTGCCAGTTCCACATGGGGATTACGTCGATGGTGTTCAGGCCCATGGCCTTCAGGGACAGCATTTCTTCCGCCCAGCGATCGAAGGGCAGCCGGTAATAGAGGAAGGTGCCGGAGTATTGGAAGAATGGTTTTCCGTCGACCCAGTACTCCGGATACGAGTCGGTGATGCACATCTGATTGTTCAGTGAACCCGCCACCACACGGAATCGGCTTTGCGCATGCGGATCGGTTTTGAGGGAAGAGCCCTTTCGGTCATCCAACGCCGGCCGGGCGTTGGATGGCTTTGCGCTGTGGAACGCCAACGCGGCCAATGTGACCTGCTTGAGAAAGTCTCGTCGCTTCAAACCATCTCCTTCACCCTTGGGTCGAACCGCTTTCTGTCATAGCTTCGGAACTGTCTGACCGGCCCTGCCACTTAGTAATCGTTTCCANNAGCTCGCAAAGCATGAGTGCTAAAAGTACAATTCCCTTGACACGAATTTATTCGGGAGTATATTTAATCGCGAAGTTTATTGCAATCGATTTCATGATTGGCGCACAATTCGTTCTCCATCGTGTTATCGGTTCCACTGCGCCGGGCTACGGCCCGGCTATCGCCATAGGAAAGGAAAGTCACTTGAAAATAGTAAGAGCTTGGGAAGAAAAGGGGGTCGAGATTCCCGCCCCTTTCCAGCGTCAGATCAAGGTGCTGTTTGCTCCGGACAAGGAAGGGGTTGAGGAAATTACTTTCAGTCATGCCATCCTTCCACCCAACGGAAGGACCGACTACCATTCCCACGACCGGCCCGAACTGATCTACATCGTCTCAGGCAGAGGAATTTGTGTGCACGAAGGCGAAGAGACGCTGGTACAAGAGGATGTGGCACTCTGGGTCCCGGCTGGTGAACGCCATCAGATGATCAATTCCGGGGATGTGCCCTTGAAACTGGCCACCGTTTTTGTCCCAGCCTATACCGCTAGCAGCAACTACCGCCGTTGCCTAATTGCAGCCGAAGCTGCGGCATCCAAAAGATAACGTGCGCCTTGGCATTAGTTCGTGGACCTATCCCTGGGCAATCGGAGTTCACGGGTTTCCGCCACCGGCTCGACCGATTCGACTGGCGGATTTGCTTGAGAGAGCCTCGGCACTCGGGGTTGGAGTTCTGCAAGTGGCGGACAACCTGCCGCTACACCAGTTGGACCCGTCCGAGATCCGCGACGCTCGGGATCAGGCTGCCAGTCTGGGCATTACAATCGAACTCGGAATGCGGGGCGTCGAGCCAGCCAGCCTGCTCCGTTACCTGAGTCTTGCGGTCAGCTTCGACGCTGTGCTGGTTCGAACTCTCACTCACAGCGTTGAATCGAAGCCATCGCTGGAACAGGCCGGGAAGTGGATTCGGGAGGTTCTGCCGGAATTTGAGGCACAAGGAGTCACGCTCTGCTTGGAGAACTACGAAGCGCATTCCTGCCACGATGTCGCCGCTCTCGTGCGGCAATTGGAAAGCGCTCGCCTGGGCATCTGCCTGGATACGGTGAACTCGCTGGGTGCGCTTGAAACCCCAGAACGCGTGGTGAAAGTCCTAGCTCCTTTGACAGTGAACCTTCATGTCAAGGATTTCGTGATCGACCGGGTGCCGGAGATGATGGGCTTCGTTGTGCGCGGAGCCCCGGCCGGAGCCGGACGGCTGGATATTCCCTGGCTGCTCGATGAATTGCCCAGAGGCGATCACGTGTCGGCAATCCTTGAGCAATGGCCACCATGGGGTGCGTCCATCGAGGCGACGATCGCAACGGAGCAGGCCTGGGCCGAGCAAGGGGTTCAATACCTCCGCTCCTGCGGGTGTACGTAAAAGTTCGTGAATATGCCTCGGCCCAGAAAGCGAACTATGGCGAGACAATCTGGCTTCGCTGGACTTCATTAAAAGGAGATGCCAACGTGTCCGGTAGCACTAGTACAGAGAATGCCGATTCTGGGCTGCGGAACAATTCTCTCGGTCTTGCAGAATTGGTATTCCACGCGGTTACGCACATCGCACCGGCTACGGGCGTGGTGTTTATATTCCCCGCTATCGCCCTCCAGGCAGGCCCCCTCATGCCGATCTCATTCCTGCTCTCCACCATTGTCTGTTTTTTCATCGGCAACACCGTATTCGAGTTCTCAAAGTATGTACCCTCGAGCGGCGGTTACTATTCATTCGCGACTCGCGGATTAGGCAGCCGCAGCGGCTTCGTGGCGACCTGGAGCTACTTGATTTATGAGATTTTCGGTGGCTTCGCTGCGGTTGGGTTTCTCGGCTATCTTCTTTCCGATACCCTTAAGATGGAATTCCATCTGGAAATCCCATGGTGGACTTTCGCATTGGCTACGACTGCATTGGTATGGATGCTCACTCACCGCGGTATTCGGCTTTCGGCGCGCATCACGACGGCCTTAGGAGCTCTCGAACTGCTCATCATGTTAGCGCTTGGAATCACGTTCTTGATCCGGCCCGGCCCCGGTTCCTCTTATTTGGTTCCGCTGACACCCACTTCCTCGGCCCATCCACTTCGAAGCATCCTGGCTGGCATGGTTTTCTCCATCCTCGCGCTTACCGGCTTTGAAGCTCCAGCGCCACTTGCCCAGGAAGCTCGCCTTCCCAACAAATCCATTGGCCAGGCAGTCATGCTCTCGTTAATCACTACCGGCATCTTCTTCACCTTCATGGCCTATGCGAGCGCGATCGGTTGGGGCACTGGCAACATGGATGCCTTCGCTTCCAACGCCAATCCATACTATGTGCTCGGCCATTCGCAGTGGGGAGCTGCCTGGTGGCTCGTTATCCTCGCTCTCATCAACTGCGCTGTCGCTGTTGGCATCGCCTGCACCAACTCCGCGTCGCGGGTGATGTATACGATGGGTCGGGCGGGCACACTGCCCTCCAGCTTTGGGCGTATCCATCCTATACACCGAACTCCCACGGTTGCGATCGGAGTCGCGCAGATAGTTGGAGTAGTCGCGATCCTTCTTGTCGGATTTGTCTTACGGCCCGACTATATCTTCGATTTCCTTGGAACGATTGTGACTTTCGCAGTCATCCTCCTCTACGTGATGGCGAACATAGCTTTAACGCGTTATATGCGCCGCGAACAACGAGTCCGCTTCACAGTTTGGCGACATCTGTTAGTCCCATCCGTCGCCACGCTCGCCTTGATCCCTGTCTTGTTTGTCACTCTGTATCCGCTTCCTCCCTGGCCCTACAACCTCACACCATATCTGTTTCTCGTGTCACTCATCGCTGGCATCGCCTACATGTACTGGCGGGAATGGCGCAATCCTGGAACTCTTCAGCGAGGTGCAATGATGATTACCGGCAGTGAAAGGGCTGGAGTAGGCGACGCCGAAAAGTTCAAATCCGTATTCGCAAAAAGAGAAAGTTGCGAGGTTCTGGAGCAGGAGAAATGACAGAGAGAACCGTAATTCTGGCGGGCGATGTTGGCGGCACTAAAATCCATTTAGCGCTGTATGACTTTAGGGAAGGCAAACTTGCGCATATCCGCGACCAACGTTATCCGGCCCGACAATATTCAGGACTGGAGGAGATCGCAAAAGAGTTCCTGGGTGTGGACGAGGCGACCATGGCGTGTTTCGGTGTGCCAGGCCCGGTGCGCGAGGGACGTCTGCGGCTCACCAACCTGCCGTGGACGCTGGACAGTCGTCAACTGGCCGCCGACCTGAAGATCGGGCACGTCTTCCTGATCAACGACATGGAGGCCAGTGGCTACGGTTTGGCCGAGCTTTCTCCCGATCAGGTCTACACCTTGAGCGAAGGCCACGCTCTGCCAACCGGCAACCGCGCCCTGATCGCCGCCGGTACCGGTTTGGGTGAAGTCTACTTGGTATGGAACGGCCACCGCCTCATACCTTATCCCTCCGAGGGCGCTCATGTAGACTACGCGCCGCGCGACGAAGATGAGTTTGATCTGCTGCGCTACCTTATGCAGAAGTACAAAGGTCGAGTCAGCTACGATCGTGTGGTCACCGGTCCAGGGTTAACCAACATCTACGAGTTTCTGCGCGACATCCGCCGCATGGAAGTTCCGGTCTGGCTGGCCGAACGTATCGCCGTTGAGGACCCCAACGCCGTCATTTGCGAATTGGCGCTGGCCTGCGAAAGCGAGATATGCGTGAAAGCGGTGGATAGGTTCGTATCCGCGTATGGCGCCGAAGCCGGTAACCTGGCGCTCAAAGTGTTGTCTGCCGGTGGCCTCTACGTTGGCGGGGGCATCGCTCCTCGCATCCTGGAGAAGCTCAAGCGGGGGACTTTCATGGAAGCCTTTACCGACAAAGGGCGCCTAAGCCCCGTCCTTGTCAACATGCCGGTGCACATTGTCCTTGAGAGCCGCGCTGCGCTGCTTGGAGCAGCCGCGTATGCTCGAGCCCGCGCCGCCGAACTCACCGGAAGTTCGCCGCTTGCAGCCTCGGGCGGAATCTTAGAACCACAGTCCGTGAGAATCAGCCGCACTCCGCCACAAGCAAAGGACGAACTCCCTTGGAGGGTGTGAGCACTGGAGGGTGATATGAAACGAGCAATCGCATTCTTGGTCGTCGTCAGCATTGTTTTGCCCCAGACCCTATTCGCATCCGATGTTTACGCTCCTCCTCCCGAGTCGGCTGGCGGCTGGCGCTGGTGCAAAACTCCCGATGAAGTACGTTCCCTGGCGGGCATGGATCCTGACAAGCTAAACCTGATCAGGGATAGGTTCCTGCAACTGTTCGCCGGACCGTGGCAGATAGTGATTATCCGCAAAGGCTATCTCGTTGCTGAGTGGTATGGCGCTCCGACGATGCCAACCACGACGTTCGACGGCTGGTCCTGCACGAAGTCGTCGACCGGAATCGCTTTCGGTCTGCTTTTGGATGACAGTCTCCACCACAAACTCCCGCACGATGCGCAGATTAATCTCGATACTCCTATTTATGATTTTGTCCCCGAGGGTTTCCCCCTCACTGATCCTGAGAAGAAGAACATCAAATTACGGCATGTACTTTCGATGACCTCCGGAATCCCTGGCGAGGACCATGGGTTGATCGGACTTAGTGCGGCGCCGGGAGGGGGCGACTTCGAGATTGCCCTGGGAAAGCAACCGAACCGCTTTGGAAAATGGGCCGACAAATTGACCAGCGAGCCCGGCACCGCCTGGGAATACTCTGACACAGGCTTCGCGCATTTGTCCCTCTTCTTCTACCACGCGACCGGACGGGAACTTGCCGATGTCATGAAAGAGAGAGTCTTCGACCCCATCGGCATCGAGAATCTTGGCTGGGACTGGCAAGGCGGCGTGGCCGGTAATATTGGACCGCATACCAACCCACATAGCGGCCTGCGTTTCTCCGCTCGCGACTTCGCGCGTTTGGGTTACCTGATGGCGCATGATGGAAAATGGCGAGGCAAAGAGATAGTTCCGCACTGGTGGATCGAAACGGCCACCAAGAGTTCCCAGCAATTGAATCCCAGCTACGGATATACGTTTTGGGTCAATACCGACAGAGTGCTGTGGCCGACCGCACCAAGGGATGCCTTCGCCTTCCGGGGCTTTACTGCTAGCCGACTTTATATCGTGCCATCTCTGGACCTGGTCGTCGCAAGATTGGGATACGCTCCTCAAAACTGGGGAGAAGAAACCCTCTTGCCCGCGGTGCTTGCCGCGATCATAGACTCGCCAAATACCAGAAAGTGACCCAAATGCGAAAGAGCCATGCGCACGCTCCACCGTGCACGTTACGGCTGAGTCTTAGGGCTATCCGTCACACAACGAAACCCGATTGTTCCCGCACGATCGATGCTCGGCGCCATCAGCAATAACTTGCCGTGCTGATTGTTCTGATATGCCTGCGGGAAGTACCACATCGAGCCCTGGGGCTGGTAATAACTTCCGCCTCGCAGAACAGCCCCGCGCGTATGCTCGTCGACATATTCGTCCGTCCATTGCCAAACGTTTCCAACCATATCCATCACGCCGTAAAAACTCGCGCCGCTTGGGTGAGCGTCAACATCATCGGGACCGTGCATGGATCGAGATTGATCGGGGATTGGTACTGCATCCTGTTTCCAAAGTTCGCCCCAGGGGTATTTTCTGTATTCTGGCCCTTGGGCCGCGTATTGCCACTCCCACTCATGAGGAAGGCGCTTTCCCGCCCAAGCCGCGTAGCTGCGCGCATCCTCGAGCGAAACCCAGGTGACGGGCTTGTTTTCCCATCCCGGCGGATAACTTCCATTGCGCCAATCCTTCAGGAAATTCTGATCATCTTTTGGATGATAGTGGCTGGCCTCGAGAAACTTCTTAAATTCCTGATTCGTGACGGGATACTTGTCGATGTCAAAAGCATCCACATGCATCAAATGTTCGTGAATTCTTCGCGGCGAGTCTTCCCACGGATATTGAACGTCCACACCCG
>PMHI01000568.1:13964-28870 GCA_003156615.1 Acidobacteriaceae bacterium
TTCGCCGATGATCTCGAGGAGCGCGCCAAAGCCATGCGCCTCGATCGGGAACGAGAGGCGCGCCCAATTTCCTTCTCGTGTCAGATTCGGCTTGAGCTCAACACCGTGATACAGGTCGAAGTAACGCGCGCCATCGAGCGCCGGAACCGCGAGCTGTGTGCCGTCGGAGTCGTATTCGTTGCGATTGACAATTGTCCAAACTGTGGCTTTGTCGCGCGGCCATCGACTGGCGAAAATGCCAAACTGGATAGTGGGATAAAACGGCTCCCACTCCGGGCTCGTGAGAAAGGACGCGACTCCTCGTTCGATTGTCGCCATGCGCCGCGTGGCTTCGCCATCGCGAGGCGTGATCCCATTCCAGATTCCCCAGATATTCTCCCAGCTTTCCCATCCCACTCCATTAAAGAAGGCGAACTGCAGATCATCGGTCTTATCCCGATTCCAGCGGTCGGAGATATTCACCATGTGCCGCGACTCCAGCCATTTGAAACGGTCCACGGCGGGCACAAACTGAAACTTGTACTGTCCCCAGGTCATGATGTTCCAGGCAAGACCCTCGTCATGGGGAGGAACCTCTGGTTGGAATGCCAGTGGATGCCCCGCTTTTTCTGCCGCCTGAAAAAATGCCAACGGAACTCCGTCCTGGGTATCTCCATTAATTCCGTCCCCATCGATTTCCGTCATCAGATGCGCAATAGCGTCGGGCCACGATTGTTTTTGATCGCCCGTCCCTTGGTCCCACATCATCATAGGAAAGAGCACCCGCACGCCGCGCCGATGAAAGTCCGCTACCATCTGCTTGACCCCGGCCAGCCCGCCAGGCATCGAGGCAATCATGTCTTGCTGGTTCCTGTTGTCGATGCCCATATTGGGGTAGGTCGGCCAAACTAAGACCGCGTCGATTCCGCCGTATCGAGTTTGTAGATCGTCGAGATAGCGGTCGACGGTATATTTTCTGGCGACCGGGTCGTAGAAGTAGCGATCCTGAACCATCAATTGCGGTTGAATAAAACTGTGTTGCGTCCATTGCAGCGTGGGAATTTCATAGCGGTGGTCGTCGTACCCAATACGGATTTTTCTCTCCGTACGCCAATGCCTGATGTCGTTCAGCCAGGCCTCGTGGGTCTCGCATGAACGGTCCACGTCGCTGGGCACCCACGGGTCTTTCGGCGAGTAGCAAAGAGGCGCAGCAATCATTGCCTCACCCTCAGTGATGTCGGGAACATATTTCGAGTCCTGCGCCGATGCCCTTTTCGCGAACGTCGCAACCCCCAAGAAAAATAAAATCGACCAGCAGCAAATACCGAACCGGTGAAACATCACCTTCTCCTTTGGCTTAATTGCGTTTTTGTCTTATCCAACACCGGTTAGCAGCGGGCTCGCGAAACCAACATTACTGCGACGTTGCCGAACAACCAATGGACATGTGGCTCACGTTCCATCCAGCTATGTCAATGCGTATCGGGGCCGGTTGCAGAGCTTGAAAGCTGGCTGTCAACTCACGAGTCTCACCGGGCAGAAGTGAAATGTAATTGTCGTTCCACAACACGGGAACGATATCTTTGCCGTCACCGCAACCAGTGAGGTTTAATTTGAGGAAGAATGCAAGATTCGCGCTCTTGTTCTGCAATCTGACGCGCGTGACTCGTCGATGATCTTCTTCTGTCGTCTGGCTGGTGGCCTCCACGCTCGTTTCCGGCAACTGCCGCAGCGCTCGAAAATCAGCGAACTCTTCCGCGAGCGCGCCGCCGACATTCGGATAGTGCGATATGGTTTCAGGCTTGGTGGAAAGCCAGTAGAAGTTCGATCCAACTACTTTTCCGGCGGAGTCGGTAACCGTCAGCTTCAGAAAATAGACCGGCGTCAAGTCTTTAATCTCAGGCAAGGCGAAGATCTTGTTACTGCCGTCAGCAGCGGCATCGAAAGGTTCCTCTCGGGAAAATCGCCGCTTCATGTTCAGATCATAAATCTGCGCGGCCACTTTCAACTTCTTGGCATCCTGATATTGACTGCTCACTACCGAAATAGAGCGATCATCGTAGCCGTACAGGGGATGCAAAGGCTCCATCGCAATCTTCGCGCCGAAGTAGCCGCCAGCCGTACGAAGCTGGTAGTCGTAGAGGCTCCAGATCAGCGAAGGCCAGGCATTGTTCAACATCCAGATGATCACGCCGGTTGCGGTGGTGTATTTGTTGCGGCTATAGGCTTCATACATCGCCCGCACCGCTTCATATCTCATCATTTGCGACTTAACGAGAAAGTCGTCGAGGCTGGAAGCGTCTCCGTAGCGCTCCTTCAGGCTCTTCGTGAATACGTGAAGATCTTTGAAATCGACAAGACCGCCATGGAAGTTCCACCAGTCGTCGATCGGCCAAAGGTGCTCCGGCGGCAGGATTTCCCTCAAGGTTTCGATTGGCGGAATGGCTGGTCCGGGTCCCGTTTCGGTGTTAAAGCCAAATGCCCCTCCGCGGTCACTGTCGTCCTCCGTCTTCTCATCCATGAAGAACTCGGGCACGACGTACTCATACGGGCCGATCATTTTTACTCCGCTTTTACCCGAGACAGAGGTAGGCTGCTGGGATGCGGAGGAAAGAATCGGATTTGGCCACAGATATTCTCGTTCAGCCGCGAGGTACATTCTCTCGATATTGGCCGGTGGAGGGTTGTCACTGCCATTCAGCCAAACCAGCATGCTGGGATGAGAACGCAGCCGCAGGATTTGAGATCGCACTGACTGATCCGCAATTTCCACTTGTTCGCGTTCCCACTTCGGCCATGTTTCCCACAGCGAACACGACCATCCGGCCATAATCAAAATGCCCTTCTCGTCGGCGAGATTAAAAAAATCGTCCGTCTCGAACATTCCTTCCAGTCGAATGGTGTTGAGACCCAGGTCTCGGACGTACTCAAACTCTTCTTCGAAGCGCTTCTTACTTGCCCGCATCATGAGATCCATCGCCCAGCCGCCCCCGCGAATCAGCAACTTCTTGCCGTTGATGAAGAAAAGCAGGTGGTCGTTCGAATCTAACTGCGAAGTGATTTCCCGTATGCCGAAGGGCGTTTCGACGGTGTCGGAGTCATCTCCATTAATGATGAATCGCATTTGCAGCTGGTAAAGATTGGGCGTTCCCATTTGTGCCGGCCACCACAGCCGCGGATTCTCAATATTGAGTTGAGGGAAAGCACCGGGGTCGAGAACGACGTCTCTGGTTTCCTGGGGCTTTAGGCTTACCTCCTGTGAAAATTGGATGCCCTCGATCCGACCTCGAAGCGTTCCGGTTTGCGGCTTGTCCGTGCCGTTTACTAGCCGAGCCACAACTGTAAGCTCGGCTTTTGTCACGCCAGACAGGTCAAGGTGAGACATGACGGCTGGGTACCGGAGAGCCACTGGGCCGCTGTTGGAGAGCAACACTTCGCGAAAAAGTCCCATGTAGCGATCCGGAAAACCCGGATTCCAATCCACGAACGAAATTGCCAGGTCATCCGTTTTTGTCGGAGGATAGACCTTCACTGCAATTGCGTTTTGGGCGCCGATCCGTGCCAGGTGAGTGATGTTAAATTCGTAACTACGCCAGGCACCCGCGATCGTTCCTCCGTCCGCCAGTTGTTGTCCATTGATCCAGATGTCCGCACGGTAATTGATCCCCCCGAAGCGGAGCCAGATAACCTTCTGCTTGAAATTCTCGGGGACGGTGAATTCTGTGCGATACCACCAGGGAACTGCAAATTGGCTTTCCGGATCCATGGGCATTTCTGCCAGGATTTTGTCGTTTCTGAACTTATCGCCGATCAGGTTTCGTAGATTAATTCCAAAGTAGGGATCGGGAACGGTTTTGTCGCTCACTAGTGATCCAATGACCGTGCCGGGAACCACAGCCTTGTGCCAACCTGTAACTTGGAAGCCTGGAGTCGAGAGCGTTTCTCCGCCTTCCGTGACCTGGGCCGAAGACTGCAGGCTCCATTCCCCAACCGCTATCGATCCTCCGGATTCAAGCCCCGAGCGCCGTGGCTGAGCAAAGACATTTGGGAACTGTAACGCAGCGAGGAAAATGGGAAGGAATGTGCGAGAAACAAGATTGTTCACTGGCTGTCTGCTCCGGATCTGGGGCGCAGGTTGGGTACTCGCCCTTCGTCGACTTGTCTGCTGCTGACCGTTTTCTAAAATGGCGGCCAATATCTGCAATCGATTTCGAATCGAGAACTGAATATAACTCTTGGCGAAGCTCATGAGCAAACCTTTGATTTTTGCTGTTTGTAGAGCCGGAGCCGCCAGGTGTGGCTGGAATCTCGGCATCATTCCGCCGTTGTTACCTTGGCGATGCGTTCGAATTTTCCGGCTTCATGACCGGCCATTTGAGCAAGAGCGAGCGAGGTCATCTGGAGTGGAAGCATCTCAAGAATCGGCCGGATCTGGTGGCCAACTGCGGACAAGCGAAATGCAGCTGCGTCCGCTTCGGGCCCAGCTAGAACAGCCTTCGCGCCGGCGGCGCGGATGTCCTCCACCAGCGCTCTGTTTAAGGGTTCCACCTGATCATCACCCGCAAATACTAAGACGAAGCAAGCTTCACTCAGCATCTCGAACGGACCGTGCCGAAAAGCGGCGCTACTAAGTCCTTCGGAGTGAAAATGTGCCGCTTCCTTCATGAGTAAGCCACCGACCCCACTGGCTGCGAGGGAGGGGCCTCGACCAGTCACAAAGAAATGGCGGATACCCCGCAGCTCCGCACTGATCGTATTCACGTGATTTTTCCAATAGGCGAGGTATCGCTCGACGGCCGGGGCGATCGGCTCGAGCCGGGCTTTCGTGGAGCTAAGATCTGTTGTAGCCATGTACTCGCCAATCCACGCCAAAGCCGCTAAAGAAGCTGTCGTGGTTTTGCACGCCACTGATGCCTCCGGGCCGGCCTGAATCAGCGCTACAACATCCGATTCCATCGCAAGCGGTGAAGCGGGATCATTGGTAACTCCGAGGATGGTTGCACCCTCACCCTTCATGCTCAGCAACCGGACTATTTCGCCACTGCGCCCTGACTGGGAAACAACTATGAGAACGGTTCGGTTTCCGAGTAGCCGAGGCATGAAGTGGATTAACTCAGACGTTTCCGCCATCAGAACAGAAAAACCAAGCTCGATCAGCTTTAGATACAGTGGAGTCAGGATATGAAAGGAGTTGCCCATTCCGGTGAGCACGATCGACTGATATCTGGTCGCTGAAAGGCCTTTTGTAAAGTCGTTCAGCTCTTGCGACTCTGCCAGAACAGCAATCGTATCCCTTATAGCTCTTGGTTGATCTAGGATATCCCGCACATACGCGCTCTCTGGGTACGCGCTCTCAACGGGACTGTGATCGTGGCTCATAGTATTTCCATCTTGCCGCACGATAAGTTATGACTTTTCGGCAAACCGTGTTCCTGACGATGCCGGGCAACAATGTCTTGATGCAGTTGACTTGCTCAGTGCTTTTCTCGACGCCAGATTCGCGCCGGCCAGTGGAGCAGAAATGAAACGGTTCAGGTCTCGCAACCTTAAACATAGATATAAATCGAGTGGGTCCACCGGGCCGACACGGTGTGCGACGTCACCGCTTTCGCGCAGATGGTGGCCCATCCAATGCGGAATCCGCAGTGTGAGCCATACTTTGGCATGAAAGGGACCCTCGGGCACCACTGGCACGGTGCCCGAGGCAGCGCCGACTGAACAGGGTATGCCCCATCTCCGGCGCCGACCGCTGCTAATTCTTAAGGCACCGTCAGCGTCACACTCACGAGACTAAACGAATCCATGGTCTCTCCTTGCAAAGGTACGAGATCAGCACTGGAACTCGCGTCTCCGTTGGACGAGAATGTCGCCCACATCGTCTCTCCGTTGGAGCTCGTCCAGCCATTCATAAAGTTGATTCCGAGGGAGGCGCCGACGTTATTTCCGTTAAATGATGAGGTCCCGAGATTTCCCCATCCGCCGAGGTTACTTGTTGCCGATTGGTAGTAGGCAATGGTGGTAAAAGGTCCCCAAGGATTCGGGGAATCATAAAATGCGGCTTGATTTACGTCACCCTGGCCCACAGAGATAAAGCGCTTGAGAGCAGAGTTGTAAACCATTTTAAGAGGGTTCATTGGCCTTGACCCATTGTCAATAAAGATAGGCTGCATATCCGACCAGGTGCTGCTCCATTGCGGAGTCCCTGCCGAGTTAAAGCCGGTAAAGACCTGATAATCAGCGTACGTCAGAATTTCGTTGGTGGGCGTGTAAGGAACTCTGGCCAGATAGGTGCAGGCACAACCGCCCCCGTTTCCAATGAAGTTCTCCTCGGTTGCGCCAAGCATGTAAACATAGTCGTCGATGGCGCCCGCATAACCCTTGCCATACTGAACGAATCCGCTGGGGCAAAATCCCGTTGCAGAACCGCTAGAGCTGCAGAATTGCCAATTCGTACCGTTATCCACCCAGGAATAGGCGTTACTGTCGGAATAAACGATTTCAACGTGGTTGGGTTCGCCGTATGGCCCTCCGCTATCCCCCGATTCATAAATCCCGCCCAGGCCGTAGAAATTGCCCTCGATTTCGGCAATGTCGTTCACTTTGCCGTCAATTGTGCTTGCATTCTCTGCCTCGTATCCACCATACACATTCAGCGCGTTGCTTGTGGTGATGGACGGAGCTGAGCCCGGGGCCGGAGCTGAACCCGTGAGTTCACTGATGCCGAAGCTCGTCTTGTACGTCGAACCAGTACTTGGATTCCAGAATCCTCCGCCGTCGCCGAAGAAGAGATACGTATCACCGTTGGCTCCCCAGGTGTTATTCCACAGGTCACTTTGGTTGAGTTGATTGAAGCCCGTCGACCAATTCCAAGTCATACCCGTGATCACAGTACTGGGACAGTATGCGGGGTCGCCGGTCGGAGTGGCCGATGGGGTCCTAACGCTGAGATCCTGGGTAGACACTGTGGTTGAGCCATCCATCGCCGACAAAACATAGCTATAGCTGGTCGAAGCCGCTACCCCCTGATCTGCGTGATAGAGAAGAGCAGTTGAGCTACCAATGCTTGTTCCGTTGCGGGTGAGGTCATAGGTTGTCGCTCCACTCACGGCCGACCACTGCAGCCCAACCACCACCGCCGAGGCGCAAGCCCAGCTGAACGTGCCATTCGGATTGGAGGTTGAAGCCCAATAACTGCTATCCCACTCAAACCATTGTCCACCATTGGCCACGGTATAGAGATTGCCCCCGGACACAGTCAGCTCTAATCCTGCACCGGTGCCGGCCTGGCTGCCGTTCAGATAAATAAGGTTGCCCCCATTCGCCGTCTGAGTGCTGAAGGCCCAGATCCCCGCGCTGGTTACAACGTCGGTGGTGCTTGACGGCAACATAGTGGCGCCGTTCGCCGAAAGCGGGACGGGCGTGCCCGAGAGCTTGGTCCAACTAGAGCCCGACCATTCATACCAATCTGCGTGCGCACTATACGTATAGGCTTGGCCGCCATTGGCGATCAGAAGTTCTACGCCGTCCCCATTGGAACTGCTGCCGTTGAGCAGGATCAAGTTGCCTCCAGATCCGGTCGTGGAGCTGAAGGTCCAAGTCCCCGCGCTGTTCACAAGGCTTCCGCCGCCTGACGGCGTAATGCTCGATCCATCGATGGAATTGGTTGCAAAGGCTGGTGTCGTGAAGGCTAAAAGGAGGGTGAGGAGAAGCAGGCAAGCGCTGAACCGAAATGCATTCATTGAATCTCTCCAGGGGGAAGTTAAAAGCGATTACATATGCCGCTGCACCTTTGAAATAGGTGAAATCGATTACTTTTATACGTGGAGTTCTACTCCGCCTTCTTATGCTTTGTCAAGATATTTCGTTTAATTTCTTAGGCTTGGTGTATAGTGCTTATTTAAAATGGATTATACGATTTTTTGATGCCTACGCGACATCCAATCATCGTGCCGCTCACGGTTGGCAATCGCCCTTGGGAGAGAGATTCTCCGCGAAGGTATGGGCATAATTGATGTAATGGATTGCATCAGTCACAGAAAGGAACGCGCGATCAAACCTTGACTTGAGGAGGGCACTGGCATGCAGAAAATTGCCTGACAGATGTCACTTCGGCTCTTGCACTCGCAACACTTGGTCTGCTTCCACACCCTTCATCGTCTGTATCGTGCCCGAAGGCCAGCGGATCTCAATTTCTTCCACCGTCTTGGCCGCGCCCAGCCCGAAGTGAACCGGCCCAGCGCTCGAGGAGGCATATCCTGAGGCCGTACTCACGTGGTTGAACTGAGCATGGCCACCGGCGACCAGGCGGATTCGCGCCCCGATTCCATCCCGATTGCTCTTCGTGCCCCGAAGGGCAAGCTCCAACCAGTGATTGCTGTTTGGGCTGTCATTGATCCAAAGTTCGGCTGCGGCTCCGAGGGCAGACACAACAAGATCCACTTTGCCATCGTGATTGAAGTCGCCGGCTGCGGCACCGCGATGACGCTTTGCCCGTTGCGAAGTGAAACCGGCATACTCGGTGAGCGCAGACCACCGTTCGCCCGACAGATTCCGAAAAACTGTGTTGGGTTGATCTACCGGGACACGGTCTGCCATGTCAGGTGAAGCCACATCGCCCCTGGAAACAAAGATGTCCTTCCAGCCGTCATTGTCAAAATCGGCGATCACCGGGCTAAAGCCGGACATAGCCATACTCAACAGCTTCATTCCGCTTTTTCCTGTAACTTCAGTGAAACTGCCTTTGCCGTCGTTGCGATACACCGGGAACGTCTCCTTCTGCAATGCGACGACGGAGATGTCGGGATAGCCATCGTTGTTTAGATCCCGAAAATCGACACCCATGCCGGATATCAAGTTACCGTCCTCTGGAAGCGCCACACCGGCATCGGACGCCACTTCTTCGAATCGGGCGCCTCCCTTGTTATGAAATAAGAAGTTCGGAAGTTTGTCATTGGCGACAAAGATATCCGACAATCCGTCCCCATCGTAGTCGGCGATACCCACGCCCATGCCCTTCCCGGGATGAGTGCGGATTCCCGCTTGTTCTGAGACATCAGTGAAAGTGCCGTCTCCGTTGTTGAGGAATAGTTGGTTGGGCAAAGGCTTGTAAAACCTTGGGTGACAGTAGTCGCGCTTGGCGATTGCTCCGCAATCCGGCTCCTTGGCGCCATCCCAGCTCACGTAGTTCACCACGAATAGGTCGAGTAGCCCATCATTATTCACATCGACCCAAGCGGCGCCCACCGACCAGAGCGGTCCGTACTGCGGGTCCAGATGCGAAAGCCCCGCCTTTTCCGTGACGTCCGTAAACGTGCCATCACCGTTGTTGTGGTATAGCGTGTTCCGATGCACCCCCGCGACAAAGATGTCTTCGTTGCCGTCATTGTCATAATCGCCGATGGCGACACCGATATCGAATCCGCTTCCCGCGAGTCCCGCTTTTTCCGTGACGTCAGTAAACGTGCCATCTCCATTGTTATGGAAGAGCCGGTTCCAATAGTTCTTTGAAGTCTTTTTCAGATTGGATATGTCGGCGCCGTTGGTGAAAAAAATATCCAGATTGCCGTCATGGTCATAGTCAAAGACTGCAACGCCGCCCGCCATGGTTTCAGGGATGTGCTTCTCCGCTGTCTCGCTGCTATCGAGTGAAAACGGAATGGGACGAGAAGAAAAATGAATCGGTGAACCAGAAGTCGGGGGCGGCTGGGCAGACGGAGTCTCCTTGCCTTGCCCTCGCCCAGAGTACCCAGCCAACCAGAACATTCCAACCGCGAACCCAGTCAGGATTGTCTGGCGCTTCATGGCTGATTGGAATCCTTCTCCAGGCTAGCGCTTATGCGGGCAGGTAAAGCCTCTTGCCTCTCATTGCGACGCAGCTCCGGACTGCAGAGCTTGCTGCAGTTGACTCTGAACCTTGTGCAATTCTTCGAAGGCTTTTAATTCTCGATCTGCATCTTCCTTGCGCCCCATTTCGCGATACAGCACTCCCAGCCGGTGATGGGCTTCGGAATTGTACGGGGCCGAACGCACAGCCGATTCAAGATAGCCAGAGGCTTCTGCGCTTTTCCCTTGGTCTGTCAACAATCCTGCCAATCCCAGCTTGGCGCAGACGCTCTCCGGTTGCAGCTTCAATGCGTGTGCATAGTGTCCCTGGGCGGTTTGAGAGTTAGCGCGCGAAAGCTCAATTTCCCCGAGTTTGCATTCCGATCCGGCATCGCCGGGGTCGAGCGCCAGGGCGTTTTCAAATTCCTTTTGCGCCTCGGCCAGACTCGATTCCATATGCGAATACAGTAGCAGTGCTTCACCCAGTTCGTAGTGCAAGCCCGCTGACGCCACACCGCTTTGCAGGGCTTTCTTATACTCGGCAATCGCTCCGAGCAAATGCCCTTCGTTCATCTGGTGTTCCGCCAGCGCCCGATGGAGCTGAGCTGAATCCGGCGAGGAAAGCGCGAGCGCATCGATCGCCTGAGCGGCCAGGCTGGCATGCACGCGATACGCTGCGTAAAGAACGTCGACGTTAGTGGAATCGAGCTCCAGCATCTGGCCCACGACCTCCGAGGCTTTCTGTAGTTCGTCCCCTTGGCGCCAGATCTCGGTCAGTTCCAACCCGACCTTGATCCGCAGACGGGCATCTTGCAGGTGGGGAAACGAGGCTGCGAACAGTCGGCTCGATTCAGACGTGTGACCCAGGTTCTGCTCACAGATCCCAAGCAGCGCCTGAGCCTTCCAGAGGGAAGGTTGCAGTTTAAGCACCCGACGAAATTCATCGGCAGCTTGCTCCCACTTTCCTTGCGACAGATCAACAACGCCCAGGTTGGCGCGGGCGTCGATGTTGTTTGGATCGATCTTGAGAATCGCCCCGTACGCCTGGGCCGCAGCGTCCGGCTGATTGTCTCTCAGCGCCAGGGCCGCCTGCCGGGAATAGTCCTGCACCTCATCAGCATGCGGCGACTGCGTCTGGCCCGAAGCAAGGCCTACCGAACTTACAAACAGCAAACCAATAAGGACAACAGGAAACAGAATGTAGGACTTGGCTGCCATCGCCTGCCTCTTGGGCCAGAGTCTTTCTCTCCTCCGTTCCGCCGAGACTCATCTTAGCATTGTCGCATCGCACATCTGGACGCGTTCATTTCGCGCTTTCATTGTCCGGCCGCGATCAGAATGTGAAGTGCAGCCCAAGTTGCAGGTTTCTGCTGCCTAAATAACCAGAGACAGAAGTTGAAGTGATTAACCCCGCAGAACCGCCCCCGATATTCGGGTTCGGAAAGCCGAGGTTGGTATGGTTGAATACGTTGCTGGCTTGCCCCTGGAACTCAAGTCGTGCCCCTTCGCCTAGCATGGGAAGCCGCCACTTCTTCGAAATGGCAAAATCCAGGTTCTTGTAGACAGGCGTCTCCAGGGAGTTGCGCACTCCAGCAGGACCCACCGCTCCGTATCCTGGAGAGACGAAAGCACAGGAATTGAACCAATTTTCTATCGTGTGAATCTGGGTGGGGGCGGGGCAGGTTGGATTGCCTGGTACCGTTCCCGCCTTCCACGGATTCCCCACCATCAGCGGATACTGACTCGACAGATCACCAAAAGTAGCATCGCCGCTGATGTCGTTCGCCATCACGGGAGTGAAAGGCATGCCTCCGTGAAGGTTCCAAATACCAGAAACCTGCCACCCGCCGATGACGGCGTCTGTTACGCCCCCGCGGTTAAGGAATGTCTTCCCGCGCCCCACCGGGAACGGGTAAACGGCTCCTCCGTTGATCACATAGGGCACGTTGGTGCTTGCTACGGCATAATTGTCCTTTGGGATCGACGTCTGATAGTACTCCGGGATTGCGTAAGAGGCTTGGTAGCTCCCGGTATCGAACGTCTTCGATTGCGCATAATTAGCCACCACGCTGAGCCCCGATTTGTATTGCCTCTTTACGCTCACTTGCAGGGCGTTGTACATCGAATATCCGTTCATCAGATTTCCCGTGATGGTCCCAAACTGCGGCCATTGGCGGTATGGCTGCATGTTTACCGAAGTGTCCGTGTAATAGTGGAGACTACTGAGGGGAACCTGATTTTGATCCACATTGAACGAAGAGTGGACACCTTTGGTGCCGAGGTAGGCTATATCCACCATGAAACTACCGATCTCATGTTGTCCGCCTGCCATCCACTGAATCGTATAAGCTACCGGTTCTCGGTGAGGAGTCCACAACACGCCCTGGAGGTTATATGCGTTCGGCGCCTGAGAATCGGGGGTATAGGGAGGCAGTCCATTTGTCCAGTCGAAGGCGGGAACGTCGGTGTTGGAAACAACACTGCCCGACTTTGAGAACCCGCTTATCCCGGATGGACCGTTGGTAACACCATAAATGTTTTCGTTTTGCCAGACATGGTAGATTCCGAATGCGCCTCGAAAAACCCATTTGTCCTTTGGCGAGTAGGCAAACCCCAGACGCGGATCAAACAGATTATGGGGAGCGGCCACGGCACTAGCACCAAATCGCATGGCTCCATACCCGGGCGCAACGTTGACCGGCGTGGGGTCGCCCGGGACCTGGACCGGACCGCCCGGGTTCCATAGGCTTGGATCAAAGGTGGAGACAACTTGTCCCCTCACGCCCCAGGCCGTCGTAACTTCATACCGTAGGCCGATATTGAAGGTTAGGTTCTTCTTCATTTTGTAGTCGTCTTGCACGAAGAAGCTGCCGCTGTGGATGAACTGAGTGGTGGAGGGATTGACCAGACTATACCAATTTGCCGCGTCACCAAAGAGGAAGTCCGCGAATCCCAACCCTTGCGTCCACGGCGCACCTGCGCTGGGGCTATTGTTGGCCAGGTTAGGATTCTGGGTCGCGATGCCAGTGAAGCCCGTGGCGTCAGGGTTATTCCAGAATCCGCTGAAATAGTATAGGTCAAATTCTCCGCCAAACTTGAGAACATGTTTCCCTTTGAGCCAAGTCACCGTATCGGACGCGGCGTAATTGCTGTCCACCCTGCGGGCATCCGCCTCAGGCCACTGGTTGGCAAACCAGTTGCCGTATTGCCCGCCCCAGGAAATCCCTTCCAACATATTTGCCTCGGAACCTGCGAGTCCGAGCTGGCCGTTTTCGTTTGTGTTGACGTCCGGCGAAGCCTCGGTCGCATCAAAACGGTTCACCGTGATACGGGCTTCGTTGATGAGCCTCGGAGAGAGTGTCCACGCATCGCTGATTTGGCCGGTAAAGTCCTCTAACTTTTGGGGCAACGAATTGTAAGGGTAACCGGGCTGAGTACCATTTTGAATGGTTTGATTTTGAGCGTACTGGAACGACGATTCCACCCGGTTCTGAGGGCGCACATCGTAATCCAGCTTGATGTCGTAGGTACGAAATAAACCGGGGGATCCGATAGGGAAATATAGGTTGTTAATGAAACAATTTACCGGAAGCACTCCGACTGCTGCCGTACAGGCTGCCACCGATTGCCCCGGCATGAGCGGATTATTATATGTGGGAAGGGGAAGCAACTTTGTATATGCAGCCGACACGGGGCTGATTTGATTGGGAGTCATCTTGTTCCCCGGCAGCGGTTGCCGGGTTGCGCTGCCTCCTGACCCCGACAGGGTGTCGGGAATAAAGATGGGAATGGGCTGACCTGTAGAGTTCCCGTATGCGTCCAGCCCTGGCACCTGGCTGAAATCCCCGTTCATCATCGCGGCTGTGGGCCACGTGAAATAGCTGTTGGAGTAAGTTCTGGTGGGATTGCTGGAGTAACCGCCGAAGAAGAAAATCTTGTTCTTCCGGATCGGTCCACCAAAAGTACCGCCGTAGTAGTTGAATCGGTAAGGTGCCACCACGGGCGAGAAATAGTTGCGCGCATCGAAATAGTCGTTTTGCACATACTCAAAGAGCGAACCATGAAAATTATTGCTTCCGCTCTTGGTGGTGACATTGAAGATCGACCCGCCGTGCCCGTAGGACGCATCGAATGTGCCTAGAAGGTAGTTCGCCGTGCTGATCTCATCCATGGGGACAGTCGCGATCCATGGACCTTCGCCGCTCACCGTTCTATTTCCGCCGTCGATGAGGAAGAGCTGGTCCCCGGGCGCTCTCCCGTTAATAGCGGCCACGTCGCCGCCAACCATGCCTCCGCCGCTGCCTTGGATGTCACCTTGGGGCTGGATTCCCGGAAGCACGGTCCACAGGTTGTATTCGGCCTGCGGTCCACCAAAATTCGGCAACTCCTCGACGACCAGTTCACTAAGATCGGTACGTATTTCCGACGTGTCCGTCTGGACATGGATCTCGTCGGCGGTCACTACGACTTGATCTGACGTCGAGCCTACGGTCAAGGTGCAATTGACCGAGAGAACTTCCGCGTGCAACAACACATTATCTTGCGTGAAGGTCTTAAACCCTTCCTTAGCGAACTTCACCGCGTAGATTCCCGGCACTACCGAGGCAGCATCGTAAACACCGTCCGCATTGGTGGTAAGTTGAGTGACCACACCCGTCGCCACATTCGTGAGAGTCACCTGGACACCCGTGACTCGGGCATCGCTCGCGTCGGTCACTGTGCCGCGGATTTCCCCCATCGTACGGTTTTGGGCGTTCGCGAACGAGAGTGCAAACAGCAAGAACACGTCGAAAACGAGCACCTTCTTTGCAGTCTCTGCGAGCTTTCTTACCTGAGTAAGAATGCCTTTGTGACGTGTCATTGGTGTCCTCCCCGGTTCCTGAAAACTCTATCCCCCGCAAAGGCATCTTTGAGATCGATTGCAAATTTCGCCGGGCCCTAGGGAACCTGAACGCAAAGAAAAAACAGATTGCCGGCTTACATGAAATCGATTACTCTTCCGCCGATAGGCTTTTTACTCCGCGCATTCCCCTCTTGTCAAGTTTTTTCTTGACTTTTTGCGTCTAAACTATGTTACTTATTCGACGTCACTTCCATGATTTTGG
>PMHI01000018.1:0-2700 GCA_003156615.1 Acidobacteriaceae bacterium
GCACATTCATGTCGACACGTTTCTGGTGACCGTGTCGAAGATGGATCGCAATGGGTATTTCACCTTCGGAACAAATAACGACTACACCAGCACAGCGGCGCGCTCGGCCAAGCGGCTGATCGTGGAAGTCAATCGGCATATGCCGCGCGTCTACGGTCGTTCTGCACTTCATATCTCGGAAGTGGACGCCATCGTAGAAAACGATGCTCCACTACTGACGCTGACTCCTCGACCGATTCAAGACCATGAACGACAGCTCGGCCAGAGTATTGCCGAACTCATTCCTGAACATGCTTGCCTGCAAATCGGTGTGGGCGGAGTACCCAGCGGAGTCTGTGAGGCGCTGATGAACCGTAACGATCTGGGCATTCATACCGAAGTGCTTAACCCTGCCCTGGCACTGTTGATCCAGAACGGGGTAGTTACCAATCGATGGAAGAAAATCAACCCTGGAAAGTCCGTCTTCACCTTCGCGATGGGAGACGAAGCCTTCTATGACTTCATGAATGACAACATCGCGATTGAAAGTCATCCGGTCGATTACGTGAATGATCCCGCCGTGATCGCCCAGAACGACAACGTGGTGTCGGTGAATTCAACGATCGAAATGGACCTCACTGGCGCCTGCACTTCGGAATACGTGAATGGGCATCAGTTCACTTCCACTGGCGGACAACTCGACTTTGTCAGAGGTGCCTATGCGTCCAAGGGAGGAATGTCGTTCATCGCCTTCCAGTCTGCGATCAAGGATGGCAAGATCAGCAAAATTGTGCCTCGACTCTCTGGTCCTGTAACAACACCTCGCACCGATGTTCACTACGTAGTTACCGAAAACGGCGTTGCAAATCTGAAGGGGCTCTCCTCTACGGAGAGAGCACAGGCTTTGATCGCACTGGCGCACCCCGCGTTCCAGGACGGGCTCACGGCAGCGGCCAAGGAGATGCACCTGCTGTGAGTCTGAAGAATTTGAAAACCGGAGAGACCAATATGAAGGACCGATGCATACATCCGAACGCAAGCACTAGCCACTCTGCTTTCCATAGCAAAGCTGTCGGCGCGAGTGCCACGCGAGAAGTATGGTCGGACCGGTCGCGAAAGCGTTCAAAACAGACGGTAGTCTTGGTGGCAGCTCTTGTTTTCTTTGCAGGAAATGCGTGGACTCAAGAGAATAACGCAGTCCAGTCTCAGTCTGTCGCCACCAGTTCCGGCTCTGGCGAGGCGAACGACACGAACGCGGCGAATAATCCGGCTCACCCTCTGATTTCAGTCGATCTGCAAAACTACTTCGTGCCTTCGCCAGAAGGATTTCCGGGCAGAATCGGTAATCAGGGGTTACTGCGAGTTTCTGTGCCGATAGACGCATTCGGCTTTCATCAGTTCCTACGCACAATCCTGCCGATCAACACAACTGCCAGCGTGCAGGGCGGCCCGAATACTGGAGTCGGGGATCTGACGATCTACGACTGGGTGCTTTTTAAAGAGCATGGGACCACAGTCGGAGTCGGGCCGCTGATCGCTGCGCCAACAGCCAGAGGAGGGGTCTACGGTTCTGGAAAATGGCAGGCTGGTGCCGCCGGACTCGTGGTTGCGCCTCACAACTGGGGATTATTGGCTCTAGTCGCTACCTATCAACACTCCTTCTCTGGAAACAGTTCAAGCCCGGTTGGCCAGCTCACGTCTGTGCAACCGTTCGTTATCCGCAATTTGCATCGTGGTTTCTACCTTCGATCTTCGGGAGCCTGGACGTTTGACACCTTTCACCATGTGCAGGACATCCCGCTTGGATTCGGCGTCGGAAAGGCATGGAAGGGGTCAAATGGCGACATAGCGAACCTCTACATCGAGCCCCAATACTCCGTGTTCCAAAGCGGTGTTGGATCGCCCAAGTGGCAGGTTTTCGCCGGTGCCACATTTAAGTTCCCGACGGGGAAACGGCAGATGGAGCGCTAGAGCAATGGCAAGAGAAACGAAAAAGACAAGCGCGGCCGATTTCCGGCGTGGTCCAAGACGGGCTCAGGGCAACGGCCAAGGAGATGCACCCGTGAGTCTGAGTAATTGGAACAACGGAGAGACGAATATGAATAACCGATGCATGCATCCGAACGCAACCGCTATCGATTCTGATGTCTATAGCGAGATCTTCGCCACGAGTGCCATGCGAGAAGTGTGGTCGGACCGATCGCGAATACAGTACTACCTGGATTTCGAGAAAGCTCTGGCTTTAACGCAGGCGCATCTGGGTGTCATCCCAAAAGAAGCGGCTGAAGAGATCTCGCTGCACTCCAACGTGTGCGAGATGGACTTCGGGAAGTTGAAGGNNTGGTGCCATTGGGGTGCAACGACCCAGGATATAACGGACACCGCCACGATTCTGCAGATCCGCTCCGCACTCCAGCTTGTCGAAGACGAAATGAAGGCGATCTCCGCATCGCTAGCTCACCTCGCCAAAGAACATCGCGACACTCCGATGATCGGCCGGAGCAATCTGCAGCAGGCTGTGCCTCTTACCTTTGGATATAAAGCGGCGGTGTGGCTTGCCGGCCTCGACCGTCATCTTGAGCGCCTCGATCAGATGAAGAGACGTGTCCTCATGGGTGAATTCGGAGGCGCAGTAGGAACGCTTGCTTCTCTCGGCAAACAGGGCCTGCCGGTTCAGCAGGGTGTCATGGAGACGCTTGGCCTTACACAGCCGCCGATCGC
>PMHI01000018.1:2791-3067 GCA_003156615.1 Acidobacteriaceae bacterium
AGCATACTGCGAGTCTTCTGAATGCGATGAACGCAGACTTCGAGCGTGCCACGGGCACGTGGGAGATCGAGTGGCTCGTACTACCCGAGATTTTTTGTCTGAGCGCCGGAGCTCTGGCCCAGGCTAACTACATGCTCAGTGGGCTGGTCGTTCATCCCGACAATATGAAAAAGGATCTGCAACTGACCAACGGCCTGGTAAATACCGAGGCCGTCATGATGGCTTTGGCTCCGAAGATGGGCCGCGGTAAGGCGCACGATAGGCTTACGACCATTT
>PMHI01000465.1 GCA_003156615.1 Acidobacteriaceae bacterium
TACTGCTCGGAGCCCAGGATAGCCTTCAACAGGACCGTTGTCACACGGTACCGAATCGCACTCGAACAGCGCCCGTGACGACGCCCAGCCATTCTCGCGAGGCATCGATTCGTTCCAGATTGTGCATGCTCACGGACGCTTCTGGATTGCCAGCCTTCTCTTTGATCATGAGCGACCAGGGGTGACGCTGCCCGAGAAATACCTGAAAACGCCCGGGCTATGACGAGAGCGCTTACCAGAGTCCCGCAACAGCGACCGTTATCGATCTTCCTGTTTTTTCTTTGTGTCTTTAGCGGGTGCACAGATGCCCTTGCGGTTCACAGCCATCACGAATCCGCAGCACTCAGCCAGTTCACCGTGTGGTGTCCTCGTTTTGCTGCGCTGTGCACCTGCCTGTTGCTCCGCATCCCACTTGGAACATTGGGCTGGGGTTGGCCGGTACGCCGCTTTCTCAGGCTCGCGTATTTCCTGCCGCTGATCTATGCCGCGCCGGTTTACCTGCTCACCTGGCTGGTCATTCGCGGCGCATTCTCCCTCAACAGCTTCGAAGCCGCGATGTCAGATACTTATGGATTGGGACGCTGGCCCGCCCTAGGGACGTTTGGCGTGGCTCTGCCGCTGTTGTTTACCATCACGGTTATCGGCGAAGCTGTATGGGCGCTTGGCGAGGAACTTGGATGGCGCGGGTTCCTGTTTTCCAAGCTTCCGCAGCGGTTCGGCTTCCACGGCGCCTGGCGTCGAACACTGGCAGGTGCGCAAAATTGATGGGCAGTGGAAGATCTTGTCCGTTACCTGGACGAGCTATGATCGCAGCTGACAGCCAACAGCGCTCCAGAGAACAAGGCGAGCTTATGCCTGGTGATTGCGGCGGACGGCTGAGAAGGAAAAGCGGATGGTGATTTCTGCGCCGTCCGCCTGAGGGAAAGGGAATTGCGTAGCTCTGATCTGTCGCCTTTTCCGACCAAGTTCAGAGTTAGTTTTCGGCCCCTCTAGAAAGTTCGGCCCAAAAATTGACCGCATTGTTTTTGCATTGGATACCAAATTCTGAATAGTCACAAGGGAAGACACATGATTGACTTCGGTTTGGGAAAGTTGCGGCTCTGGAGCGCGGCAGCAGCCTGCGCAGCCCTATTCATGACGCAGGCTGCGGGAGCCCATCCAGCGGCCTTTACACTCAACGATGTGATGCAGGCGCCATTTCCGTACGACATGGTGGCCGCGCCCACGGGCGCAGCCGTGGCATGGGTATTCGACGCGAAGGGCTGCCGTAATATCTGGGTAGCAGACCCCTCCCATGGCGCGAAAGCGCGCCAGATCACACCGTACACAGAGGACGACGGTTTCGATATCGGCGAACTCGCCTGGTCGCCGGATACGAAGTCGATCGCCTTCACACGGGGCGAGAGTCTTGACGACGAGACTCCGGCCAACGTTAATAACTCCCCGGAAGGCCCAATGCCCAAGGAAGTATGGGTGGTTGCCACGGCCGGCGGCGTGCCGCATAAGGTCGGCGCGGGAGACTCCCCTAGCTTCTCGCCCGATGGCAGCCGGCTGCTGTTTGTCGACAAGAAAAGAATTCTGACGGTGGCCGCGAGCGGCGATGGCGACGCGCAGCCATTGCTCATCGATCAGGGAACAGTGGACTCGCTGACCTGGGCGCCGGACGGCAAGCGCCTGGCGTTCGTGAGCCATCGAAGCAACCACTCGCTGATCGGTGTCTACGATTTCGTTGACCAAACCATCGTCTGGTTGAGTCCGAGTCTCGACTACGACAGCTCGCCCGCGTTCTCACCGGACGGCGCGCGGATCGCCTTCATTCATGTGCTGGCCGAGAAAACTCTCTCCGATTACTCCTCCCAACGCAGCGGACGGCCGTGGTCGATCTGGACGGCGGACGTGAAAACCGGCCAGGGGCGACGTGTCTGGATTGCCGACGCGGGACCCGGCAGTGTATTCCATCCGACGCCCTCGGCGACGAACCTGTTCTGGACCAACCATGATGATCTCGTGTTCCCCTGGGAGAAAAGNNGTCGTCTTCAGCCAGGACCGCAAGCGCCTGGTCTATTCGTCCACTCAGGATGACACCGACAGGTTGCATATCTGGACGGTCGATGTCGAGCATGGTTCGGCGGTGCGCACCGCCCAGAGCCACGCCATCGAAGACATGCCGCAGATCGGCGCCGACGGCGCTCTTTTCGCATTGCAGAGCGACGGCAACCAGCCGCTGCATCCGGTCGTGTTGAGTGCGGGGGGGCAATGGCGGCGGCTCGCTCCGGAAGCCATCCCGTCCTCCTTCCCGAGTTCCAAGCTCGTCATGCCCCAGGCCGTGACCTTTACGGCGAAGGATGGCCAGGAAACGCACGCGCAACTGTTCCTGCCACGTGAAACCACCTCCAAGCCGCACCCAGCGATTCTGTTCTTCCACGGCGGCCCTCAAATGCAGATGCTGCTCGGGTTCCATACCCACCGTGCGCATAGCTGGATAATCGCATTTAATCAGTACCTCGTCGCCGAGGGCTACATCGTGCTGTCAGTCAACTATCGCGGCGGTACCGGCTATGGCCTTGACTACAGAGAGGCCGACAACTTCGGCCCCGGCGGCGGCAGCGAGCTCAATGACGTGGTCGGCGCCATCACCTATCTGCGAGGCCGACAGGACGTCGACTCCCATAGATTAGGCATCTGGGGGGCAAGCTATGGGGGACTCATGACGGCCCTCGGTCTCGCGCGCGCCTCAGATGCACTCGCGGCCGGTGTCGATTATGCGGGCATATATAACTGGTCGACGTTCCTGTCCTCGGTGGGCGAGCCAATCGACGGAGGCGATGCGAACCGCCGGGCGGTGGAATCCTCCCCCATCGCGACCATCGACCAGTGGCACTCACCCGTGCTGCTTGGGCAGGCGGACGACGACCGCGATGTACCCCACCAGACCACCGAACTCATCGAAGACTTGCGGTCGCGCAACATCGACCATGACGTAATCATGATTCCCAACGAGATTCATGACATGGCACGCTACTCATCGTGGATGATGTTGTTCAATGCGGCGGATGTGTACTTCGATCGGCATCTCGACAAGCGGAACGCGCCCGCTCCGTAAGCAGGTCCATTACTGCGGGTTTGATCGACGGTGTGTGGGCCCTTCGCTTAGTCAAGTTCAGAGTTAGTTTTCGGCCCCTCCAGAAAGTTCGGCCAAAAAATTGACCGCATTGAGCTGGTAGGGGGCGGCTTACGGCTGTTCCATCACTAACGGCGTCCAGTCGCCGTGTGCAGGGAGCAGTTTCACAAAGCCTTCGGATGATCTCTGCGTCGGCACTCTCAGAAAATTATTAGTCTCGACTGCGCGCCATTCACACCTTGTCCGAAAGGCCTCATCCTAATTGTCACGGCTTTTCTAAAGGCTGAGCAGAGGAACGTAATCAAGCACGACAGAGTGTGAAGTCGTGGAGGTGTAGTCCGGGATCGTACCTCGCGAATGAGAGCAAGGCTGCAGGAGGGCGCATGAGAACCCTAATCGTGGGTATTGGAGCACTGGGCGGACTGATTGCTGCCCGACTGCGGGCGGCCGGATCGCCCGTTTGGCTGGCGACCCGGAACGCCGAATCGGCAGCGAGGCTGAAGGCATCCGGGCTACGGGTGACTGGTGTGGGAGGCGCAGTATCGGTCGAGACCGTGGAGGTCGCCCCCTTAGACGAGTATCTTACCGGCAGCAGGTTTGATCTGATCGTTCTGGCTACCAAGGCTCACGACGCCATCGAAGTGGCGTCAAAGTTGTCTGGGCTGCTCGAACCGGGTGGCACCCTGCTGCCGATCCAGAACGGCGGTGTGCCCCAGATGCTTGGGGACCGGCTCGGGGAATGCGTGCTGGGAGGTCTGTCCAATCTTGGCGCGACCATGACTGGGCCGGGTATTTACGAGCAGCGCAACGCGGGTCATCTACTGATCGGTGAACTTGCTGGTGGCGAAAGCGAGCGGGCGGAGCGAGTTCGTCAATGGCTTGGCCGCGTGGAGGAGCTAAGGGTCACGCCAAATCTTCGCGGGGCTGTCTGGTCGAAGCTCCTGCTGAACTGCTCGGTTACCACGCTCGGGGCAGTCGCGGGAGGGACGATGCGCGAGTACATCACCTCGTCAGAGGGTCGCGAGGTCTTCGAGCAAGCCTATGACGAGGCCCTGTCGGTGGCCCTGGCAAGCGGCGCACGACCGGAACGGATGATCGTCGAGCCGATTCCGCCAGCCCGGTCTGGGCGCAGCGTCCCGAGCGAAGAGTACGATGCCTGGCTTGATCAGATACTCAAAGGCTACGGTGATGTCAGACCCTCAATGTTGCAGGATATCGAGCGCGGGCGCATTACCGAGATCGACTTCATCAACGGATACGTCGTAAGCATCGCTC
>PMHI01000405.1:0-377 GCA_003156615.1 Acidobacteriaceae bacterium
TATCCAAGACTACAACACCTGTCGGGATTCTTGTCACCGCAGGAACAAGCTTTCTTGCAACGCTGAGCCGTTCACCCTTGGCACACTCTGTCTGGCACGATGGCGCCTCCACAGCGGCAGTCACGTCCGCCAGCGCATGGTGATGCGTGGCAGAGTGATTATGGGCCATTCCTGGCATAGCGCCCGGAGGCTGAACACAATGCTGCTGACCTCCCACACGGGAGTGGTGTTGGCACATCAGTGCGCACACACCCGTCGGGGTCAAATTCCCGACCAGCAGAGCCCCCAAAAGAAATATCGAAATTGGTGTTCTCACAGCCACTTTGGAAACTGTACCTCACTTCCTGTCAGAAAAACAAAACTACAGGGCGACGACC
>PMHI01000405.1:424-12714 GCA_003156615.1 Acidobacteriaceae bacterium
TCTAGAAGTGAAACCCGAGTTGAGCCGTGAGCGCGCGCGGTGTGACGTAATGCGTGCCGCTGAAGGTTGAAAGGAAGTTGTAGAGTGCGAATTTGTTGGCGAGGTTGATGGCAGTCAGTTGCAGGCTGACTTTGTATTTGTCTCCGTGGAACAGATTGTCATGGCCCACCGACATGTCAAAGAGATTTCGGTGAACGATGCGCGGCGGGTTGTGATCGTCTTGTTCGGCTCCTGGTTTGGGAACGTCTACGAGTGCAGAGCTGAACCGCGATGCGGGGCAATTGTAAGGCAACGGGGCCGTCGGGGTTGCCCGGACGCCATTGCAACTGAGCCCAGCTTCCGCCTCCTGATCGGCAGAAAGGGGCACAAACCCCACGTTGGCAGCCATCATGCTCACGTTTGGCACATCATTGATAACGACTGATTGCGGGCAATCATTGTTTGCACCTAGTCCGAAGCAGGGCGTTGCCCCAGCCACCAGTCCGCTGTCATAGCGCCAGTTGAAGCCCATCCAGGGGCCGCGCTTCCAGGGTTGGTACTGGAAGTGGGTCGTCTGGTTGAACTTTTCGTCGTGGTCGATGCGGAATGCCGTTCCGGCAGGACCCCCCACGGTCGCACCGGCTCCGGCGACCTGGGGAAGGAAGAACCGGGCCGCCACGGTGGATAAGACCGTGAGCATCGAGAATCCGTGGACCTCAGGCACGCTTATGCGCCCCGCATATCCGGGAATCTTCGAATTGTGCCATTCAATGGGGTAAGTGATCGGCGTGTTGCCGAGAACGCTGAAGTCGAAGCCGTTGTGCGTGTACTTCGTGATCCACTCGCCGGAAAAGACCAGGTACTTGCCGAAAGCCTGCTCCAGGCCGGCGTGGAACTCGTTGCGAAAGCCAACGCTCAACGGATTGGCTACGGGCGCGGTGCAGAGAAGCAGCGGAGCTAAGATAGAGTTGCCGCATCCTTCGCTGGAAAGTATCAGATTTTCGTTGAAAGGAGATTCCAGGGTACGGGCGTAGGAAATCCGGACGATCGTGTTGGTCTTCTTAATGTTGTAAGCCGCTCCAACACGAGGTTCGAGTTGCTGCCCAATGGTGATCCCGTTGTAGCGATCACCGCGTAAACCGAGGTTCAAAGACCAGTTTCCTACGGTGATGTTATCTCGCACGTACAGGGCGAGTTCCTTGATGTCGGTGTGGCCGTTGAAGATGTAAGGGACTCCACCACGGGTCAAGTCGTAGGGAGCCAGGTCCGCAGGTTGCCCATCAATCATATTAGTGTTGTAAAGAGGGTAAAGGAGGCTCGGGTAACCTGCAGGACCAGCGCCGGGGGGCGGGAGTCGGTTGCCAGGCGCGTTCGGGTTGGCAGCAACGTTTGCCTGTAACGGGGCGGTGCCGCCTATGGCGGGGCAGTCCGCGGGAGTGTATCCCGGCGCTGCAACCCATGGGTATGGGTTCACTGAAGTCACAGGTTCTGAAATTATGCAGGGTGCGTTGTAGGTTGGATCAACGATCCCGATGGTTTCGTGCTCGTTGAGAAACGTTTGTGAGTAGGTGGCTCCAGCCTTGATCTGGTGAATCCCTTTCACGTAGGAGAGGTCGGTCCGCAGCCCCGCGTTGGTCAGCGTGCGGAACTGACCCACGGACTGTCGCTGAAGACTGGGTGGGCCGAGGTCGGCGAACGGATCGCTGCTGGGATAGTAGTTGTAATCGTCACGGCGTACGTATGCGCCCAGAGTGTATACGGTGTGCGTATTTACCACGTGCGTCCACGATGGCGCGAAGTTGAACGTCCCAATCTTTGAGACTTGGTCCGTCGCTCCTACTGGATTTCCGTCCGGGCCGATGCCGTTAAGCGCCATTTGCGGCTCAATCCCGTACAGTCCAGTCCATGGCGTCCCGTTCTCGGCATCGAGGTTATTCGGTGTCTGAAACCAGCTCCGGCTGTAGCCGAAGTTCAGGTGAATGGAGTCGCCGGGCGTGAGCTGATAGTCCACGCGGTCGAACAAATTCTCTTCATTGCCCCTGTCGTGGTACACCGCGAATTCTGGCGGATCCAGAAAGCGGCCGGTGTTCATACCGTTCGCGGAGATGAAGTTCCCCCACTTCTTCCCGCCGTACGCCAGTTCGGCCTCCAGATTCTCCGTTCCAAAGGAACCGTATGAAGCGGACACGCTGCCATGGGGTGTGGTCACGCCCTGGCCCGATCGTGTGGTCGCAACAATCACAACACTGGTCTTGCCTCCGAATTCTGCCGGCGGCGCACCCGAGATCACTTCCATGGATTCCATCGAGTCAACCGGAAGCTGGTTGGAAAAGACTTTGCTCTGCTGGTCAGTAATCGGCTGGCCGTCGATGCTAAACGAATTCGAGGCGTGATCGCCGATCCCGTGGAAAAGGCCATTCGAATCGGCAGCGATTCCCGGCGTGGAGAGAGTAACCAGCGAACTCAGCGATGATGTCGTGCTCTCCAAGGGAAGCTTATCCCACAGATTTCTGTCGATGTCGGAGTGAAAGGTCGAATCGTTCTCAAGCAAATCGGCCGCCGGCGCCTCGACGGTCACTGACGTCTTCGAACTCGACACTTGCAAACTGACTTTGAGGCTGACCGGCACTATGGACCGGATCTCCACGTCCTGCCCCCCTTGGGCGAATCCAGCCGCGGTCACGGTCATGTGATACGGATTGAACGGAATATTAGGGAGGCTAAAGTTCCCGGACGTATCCGTGGTGGTTGAACGGTCGAAGTGGCTGACCGGGTTGTGGATTTGAACGGTCGCATTGGGCACGACCGCGCCGGTAGGGTCCAGCACGGTACCGTTGATGGAGCCGGAATTGCTGCTCGACTGTGCGTATGCCTGAATGCCAAGCGCTAAAACGAAAACCACCAGAAAAGTCGCACGCAGCGACTTCTTGCATGAAGCCAGCATGATTCCTCCATAGAATTTGGTCGAAAAGATCAAAGAAAGGTTCGTCGACACGAACCCGGCCTGTACAGGACTGAAATTTGATCTTTAGACGCTAGGAGGGGGGCGGACACACAGAACGAAGACCGTCAGGCTTTGCTTGGCAGAAACTGGCTCCGGCCGAAAGCTGGAGACAGAAACGAACATCACGCTCGGCAAGGTGGTGGCGGTTTGCGGAGAAGCTGAATGGGCGGCGATACAGACCGTGCACGTCGACGACTCGGTATCGCTCGAATGTTGATGCGCGGCGAATGCTAACGCCGACCAGAAGGTCAGCAATACGCATAGACACGCTATCCGTTTCGATATCGACCGCATGAAGGCTACCCGATAGAAGCTTCGCTTGAATCTATACCAAAACGCCAAACAAACGCAACGAGCGCAGCATAGCTGCGAAATTATCTTTGCCGCGTGTTCAGCTTATCGAGTGCGCGTTTCAACTCTTCTAGCTTCTGTCCGGCTTCACCGAGCTTACCTTCCGCCGTCAGGCGCTGGTAGTCGGCAAGGTCTTTGGCGGCTTCCGCGATGAGCGCGCTGCGATCCTCTGTGGGCTGGGGCGGCGCGGCGGATGCCGGTGTGCTCCGCGACGGCTCCGCGGTGACTGCCGCGGCGCTCAGGGAAGAGACTCCGCCGCCAAAAAGAGCAGCCATCGCCGACTCGAAGGTTGGTCCGTAGGCCAGCCGATCTTGCAGCGCGAGCACGACCAGACGCAACTCTGGCATCGGACTCCGCTCCGCCTGCAGGTAAATCGGTTCTGCATACAACAGCGCGCGCCCGGTTGGAATCACCAGCAATGCGCCGCGCCGTACGTGCGAGCCTTGCTGATTCCAAAGCGTCAATTGTCCGGAAAGCTGCGCGTTCTGATCAATTCGCGCCTCGATTTGCAGCGGTCCATCGACGAGCTTCGTTTTGGGGAAGTTGTAGACTACCGACGTCCCGTACTGTGCGCCGTCGCTACGCCCAGCGATCCAGCCGATCAGATTGTTTCGGTTGGCCGGCGTGAATGGCAGAATCTCCACGAACTCCACGCCTGTTTCGCCTGGCAGTTTCATCAGCACGAAGTTCGGCTGCATCCCTTGGGTNNCGATTGTAGAACGCTTCTGGGTCCGTCATGTGATACAGGCCGTAGACTTCCGCCTGCAGTTTGAGCAACAACTCGGGGTAGCGAACGTGTTTGCGCAATCCCGGCGGCATCATGGCAGCATCCTTGAAAAGACTCGGAAAGATGCGGCGATAGGCCGCGATGATCGGATCATCCGGATCGAAGACGTAAAACGTCGTCGTACCATCGTAGGCATCGACAACCACCTTCACGCTGTTGCGCATGTAGTTGATGGGATTGCCGTCGAGCTGGTAATGGGTCGAGTACGGATAACTGTCTGAAACCGTGTATGCATCNNGTCAGGAACGGCGCTAACGCCGAGACGCGATCGCGTATGTTGCGGCGCATCAGCAGCCGGCTATCCTTGTTTACGTCATCGCTGAATGGTAGCTTGGCGAGATCGCTTTGATCGAGTGCGATGATCATTCGACGCAGGAAGCCGCCGAGGGCGATGCCACCGTTGCCTTCGTACGACGTGAGGTTGTTGGTGGCGCCCTGCGGGTAGTTAAATTCCTGCTGCCGCGTCTTCACGTAGACGTCAGTATTGGTTAACTCGCCGAAGTAGATCTCTGGACGTGTCACGGCTAGACTACGCACCGTGCTCTGGACCGGCATGTTGCTCAGAATCAACGTGGGGAGCCCTTCCGCCGTGAACCCATTGACCGGGTTCATCGTGATGCCATAGCCATGTGTGTAGATCAGTTTCTCGTTAATCCAATTGCGACTGCTCTCCGGAAGTTTATCGACGTTCAACTCGCGCGCAGCAAGCATCACCTCGCGAGTCGCGCCGTCGATCTCATAGCGATCAATGTCGATGTCGGGAAAGTCGTAGTAGGTACGGATTTCCTGAATCTGGCGCAGCGTATCCTGCAATGCATGCCAGTCCCACAGCCGGATGTTTTGGAGTGTGGCCTGATTGTTAGCCGGTTCGGCAGCTTCGACGGTCGTCTCAGCCGGAAACTCGCGCTGCGCGATTCGGTTTAATCCGTAGGCCTGCCGCGTCAGATCGGTGTTGTAGACGATGTAGGGCTTCTCGCGAACCAGTTCGTTCGGTTTTACGATAAAGCTGCTGACGTACCAAGCGACGGCTTGAACGACGATATAACAGACTGCGGCCGGAAGGACCGCCGCGATCAGCCAGCGACCCCGCGGTGCCCGCATCGCATTGGCGGCTGCGATTATCGCGCCGAGAACGAGCGCTGTGCAGACGACGAGCATCCCGGTGATGGTGACGTGCGCGTCCGTGTAAGTCACACCCCCAAAGATCGTGTGATCGTCGAACAATCGCTCGAACCGCCCGATATAGGCGCGCATCGCGAGGACCAGCAACAGAAACACAAACGTGATCGACAGCCCTCGCCAAGGTAATGTGACGGAACGGCTGAGACGGCCAGCGAGCACACGGCTTCCGCCCGTGATGAGGACGAAGAAGACGGCTANNCGGGAAGGGCAAACAGAAAGAAGTTCGGCGGCTTGCCAAAAATCGGATCAACCACGCTGCCAGTTGCACGGGGCGCGTACCAAAAGAGCGCAAGTGCCGGCCACTCCGCCATCATGGCGGCACCACTTGCGGCGGCAATGGCGAGCGAAACGCCGAGCGCAATGAGGCGCAGGACAGGCTCAATCGGCAGCTTCACCGGTCGTCCGCCGATAAGAATCGTATGACCGCTTGGCAGATCGGAGAGATGTATCCGCTTCAGAGCCAGGAACGAACCGTACAGAATGAGAAATGTGGTCGCTGCAAAAGCCGCGAAGACTCCCCACTGAAGACTCAGGGTTTTCCAGAATACGTCCTCGTAGCCNNGGCCGCAAAGACGGCGAGAATGAGAAGGAAGAGGCGGCGACGACGTGGCGGATACATCCGCGGATGGGTCGGCGGCGGCCAGTCAATTGATTCGGGCATTGCTCCACTCAGCTGAGGAAAAAGTATAAACCCTGCAGCTCTTTTCCATCTTCCACTTCAGCGATTGGCCGGTTAATTGGCAAAAACTCACGAATCTCCCCTTAATTAGTTCGGTTGGGCGACGAAGCGCGCGACAACCGGTTGATTGTAAAGAAGGAGGGACAAGGACGGACTATCGATGTGGAAATACTGAATTGATGTTACAGATCAACAATGATGGGTAAATACATGAATTCACTTAATTTGGTGGCCAGGGATGGAGTTCCACTGCCTCAGGGCTGGTCTCTGGACCGAAGCCCCTTTTTTTAGTCAAGGACTTAATTTGGGGGCAAGATGGCCACGGTATTGTGACCATTCTGTGACCAGCGCCGATATTCGCCTAAGCGCTGGTGTAGATCTATTCGGGATTACAGGACAAATAATAAGGCCAGAGGAAATGAGGTGATTTTGTTGGCCGTCCCCAAGCAAGCACGCTGGTTTGAACTTGACCGTGCACGTCCGAGACCTCCTGCTTCGCTTCCGTCCAGGCGAAGTGTCCTGAGGGGCGGCTTTACTTTTCGCCAATAGAGGCAACGATCTGGCGTTGAGCCTGTCTTAAGGTGCTAACGCACAGAAACGACTGTCCAATGCCCTGTCTAGCCCGGGCCCTGGCTCGAACGAGCAACTGCTCACCATCTCGAGATCGAACGCGATGAGCACCCGTTTTCCTATAGGCAAAAGTGGGCTCGTTCGAGCCGAACGAAAATCAGGCCTGTCGCGTATGACGGACGCAAGCAACATTTACTAGAGACCTCACAACCCCTGTCAGTTTTTCGGCACCCAAGCCTCGGTGAACAAAGACAGCGCTATCGAAAAAAGACAGCGCTATCGAGGGTAATCCCATGAGGCTGGTATTGCTTATCGTGTTAATCGTGCTCCTTCTCGGAGCACTCCCCACATGGCCGTATAGCACAGGCTGGGGATACTATCCCAGCGGCGGATTGGGCTTGGTACTGCTTATTGTGGTGGTACTGGCTTTGATGGGCCGCCTGTGAATAAGATCTGGCGGGATTTTCGGCCAAGTCCGTGATTCTGAAAGGCCGGGACCCCCCGTGGGTTCTTAATGGCAAAAGCCAAAGACGAACGTTAGCAGCGAAAATATTAAACCGCTGCGCGCGCACGAGGAGTCCACGCTATCGCGAACCTTCAGGGCGCCGAATCATTCTGCGACGAGATCCGCCGGTTACACTACGGACGACGTTACCCCTACCTTACGCAGTGTATGATGTCTTCGAAACCCGTTGCTATGTTAAAGCTGGATCTATCTGCACCGTCGAATATGAAATCTTTTTGAGGATGGACATGAAAAGTTTTAGTAGGAACGTTCTTCTTCTGACGCTGGTAGGAGCTGTACTGTGTTCGACTGCGATTTACGCTCAGAGTGACCCTGCACCGCTCTATCCCGACACCGCACATCCAGCCCAGGCGACGAATCCGCAACAGGACAACGTTCCGCAGCAGATGAATCAGGGTACCGGGCAGAATGATCTGCCGGTGTTTCGCGTCGACGTGAGCGAACGCACGACCAAAGCGGTCAATTATCGGAATCGCGGCGGCTCAACGGAGGTGAAGCTGAAGGGCACAGATCTAATTCCCGATATCGATGGTCACGCGAAAGTGGAAGTAAAGGGTGGCCGCACGGCTATCGAGCTTGAACTGAAGCACCTGCCGGCTGCGAACCGCTTTGGAGGCCAGTACCTTACTTACGTTTTGTGGGCCATTACTCCTGAAGGCCGCGCCGTGAATCTGGGTGAAGTGTTGCCTCGTAGCGATGGCAAGGACAGGTTGGAGGTAACCACCGAACTGCAGGCGTTCGGAATGATCATCACCGCGGAGCCTTATTATGCCGTGACGCACCCGAGTAATAAGGTGGTGGCGGAAAATATTATCCGCAGCGACACAAAAGGATTTGAAGAACCAATCGATGCCAAGTTCGACGTACTAGAGGGCGGCCAGTACACCATCGACGTACCGGGCGATCAACTACCATCGAGCCGGGCAGGTCTCAAGGTGCCGCTGGACTTGCTGGAAGCGCGCAATGCCGTGGTAATCGCCAAGGCAGCCGGAGCGCAGCAGTACGCTCCCGATAGTCTGACCAAAGCGGAAGACATGCTGCAACGTGCAGAAGACTATTACCAGCGTCACCAGGGAGTCACGCCGATTGGTACGGCGGCGCGCGGAGCTACGCAGATGGCGGAGGATGCGCGCGTGTTGACGTTGCGGCGAAAAGAACAGGCGAAAATTGATGCCGAGCGGCGAGCGCATGAGGAAGCGCAGGCGAAAGCCGAGGCTGACGCGGCGGCCGCGCAACAGCACGCTGTGCAAGCGCAAGCTCAGGCAGATGAAGATGCACGTCGGCGCGCAGAGGCGGAAAAGGCTGAGGCCGACGCCCGTCGCCAGCAGGCGGAGGCTCAAGCTCAACAGCAGGCAGCGCAACAGGCAGCCAGCATCGCTGATCAGCAGCGCCAGGAAGCAGTCCGTCAAAAAGAGGCGATGCGCGCGCGTCTGTTGGCGCAGTTGAACCAGGTGTTGCAAACGCGCGACACGGCTCGCGGGCTGATCGTCAGCATGCCTGACGTGTTGTTTGATTTCAATAAGTACACGTTGAAGCCCGAGGCTCGAGAACGGTTGGCGCGGATCTCCGGAATTGTGCTGGCATATCCTGATCTCAAGCTGGAAATCGACGGCTACACGGATTCGATCGGTAGCGACGAATACAACCAGACTCTTTCCGACAAGCGGTCGGAGGCGGTGCGAGATTATCTGACGAGCTCCGGCGTTTCTGCGAACAATGTGACCTCGCGCGGGTTCGGCAAGGCCGATCCGGTGGCCGACAACAGCACTGCAGCGGGACGGCAGTTGAATCGACGCGTTGAAATGATAGTGTCAGGCGATGTGATCGGAGACTTGGCAAGTCCTGGCGCCGCTGATGGCCAAGGACAATCGCCGGCGAATCCGCGATAGAATTCCGGTGGCCGAGCCGATTAAGTAGGAAAGCCCGATGCAGCAGCACCGGTTCGAAGGTTTCTTGGCAAGGGAGCAACTCGAAGCAACGGTCCGCGTCCCGTTGATTGATTTCACCTTCAAGACCGATCCGCAGAAGACTTCAAAGTGTGATTTCGCAGTCATGGGCGACGGTGCGAACGGCAAGTACTACAAAGTATCGCAAGGCTGAAAAGAACCGTCCCCGCCCCCGAATAAGTTTGAAAGCGGTTGGCAACGTGTGCTCATATGATGTCTGCTTGGCATTGCCCCTTCCAATTCACGGTTTCTTGAGAGAAACGTCCCGGATCGAAGTTGCACCCCGCAACCAGAAGACCATATTCACGAGTCCGCCTGGCTCTAGAACCCCCTATCAGCGATCGCTCGACACGGAAGAATCGTTCGCCGGAGTTTTCTCTCACAAACCACTACCAACGGCGAATCGTCCGATTAGTGGAAAACGGGCAGAGTTTGAGTGGCAATCAATTGCCAGAATAAACCCCAATCTAGAAACTTCTTCCTAACCGCAAGCTCACAATCCTGTCTAATACGCTGAATGGGGAATGACGACCACGCACTCATCCGGAGCGTTCTCGCCGGAGAGAAGGACGCTTATGGCCTGCTTGTCGCACGTCACAGTCAAAGTGTTTTTCGTGTCGCCTTCCGCATAACGGAAAACGAGGCTGATGCGGATGAAGTGGTGCAGGAAACATTCCTTCGAGGTTATCGCAAGCTCCAGGACTTCGACGCTCGGTCCAGCTTTGGAACCTGGATTTACCGAATCGCTATGAATTGCGCACTCGATGTTTTGAACAAGCAGAAACGCCAAACCGTGGTGCCCGTCGCTGAGGAATATGACAGCGAACTTCCAACCGTCCAGGTGGCGGATCATGCGGCCGGACCCGACAGGCTTCTCCTGAGTCAGGAGATCGAAACGCGCAGGCATGCTGCGATGGAAAGGCTGACGCCAACCGAACGTATTGCCTTTGTAATGCGCCACATGGAAGACCGCTCGACAGACGAGATTGCGGGAGCGCTTGGGATCGCGCCGAATTCGGCCAAACAGGCTGTATTTCGGGCAGTTCAGAAACTACGGCAATCGCTTGCACCGCTTTGGGTGAGGTCATGAAGCATTTAACCGAAGAAGAAATGATCGGGCACTACTACTCTGAAGATTTTTGCAGGGCTGAGGCCGAGATGCATCTTCAGGCGTGCAGGCAGTGCGCCCAAGCTTATGAAGA
This sequence comes from Acidobacteriaceae bacterium, assembly GCA_003156615.1. Next base: position 10,651 of record PMHI01000405.1, read on the forward strand.
GTTCAGTAAGCTACTTGGAAGTGTGCATGCTCCCGGCGCGCCGCCGCGAGGCTCAGAGTATGGAGCGCAGGTTTGGCAGTCCATTCAAGGATCTCTACAGCCTTACGGGCCTGAGAGGAAGCGCCGCTTCTTTCACTGGCCTCAGTTTGCCTATGCGACAGCGTGTCTGTTGTTTCTTGCTGGTGCATTCTGGGCCGGAAGATTCTGGGAGCACGCTCACTCCCAGCCTCTGGTGACCGGCAGTGAGCAGCAAACAAAGGAACGCGTGGTGCTCTTTGTGCTCGACAACCACCTCGATCGATCAGAGCGCCTCCTTGTTCAGTTGAATCACGCTGAAGGCGAGGGAGACTACCTTGATTTTCCACTGCAGGCAGAAGCCCAGCAATTGCTTTCCGATAATCAGCTTTATCGCCAGAGTGCTGCCCATGCCAACGACCCTCTTCTCAATGCTGCCCTCGATCATCTCGAACGGGTGCTTCTTGAGGTTACAAATTCGGGCAACGAGCTGAGTAGCAGAGACATCGCCAGCATTCAGAAGGAAATGAATACGCAGGGCCTGCTCTTCCAGGTACGGGTTCTGCGAGCAAGAGTTTCTGAACAAAAACCAAATGCTCACGCTATCCGAAAAGGAGCAAATATTTGATGAAAACTGCACAGTGGTTCTGGCTGGCCGCACTTTGCGGCGCCCTGGCACTCCCGATTCCATCAGCCTCGGGATTCATTTTTCGGCCCACAGAAAACGATGCGGGTCAGGCGAATGCGCGCGAAGATCAGCTCTACTCCGATGCCAGGCGCGCTATCAATGAGAGCCGCTGGCCAGATGCGGAGTCATTGCTCGGTCAAGTGATCGAGCAGCATGGCCGTCGCGGCGATGGCGCTCTTTATTGGAAAGCGTACGTGGAAAACAAGGAGGGCCGCGCATCTGACGCACTCAAGACATGTGCAGATCTTCGCCAGACGTATCCCAAGAGCAATTGGCTCAAAGAATGCAACGCCCTAGAAATCGAGGTACGCGGCAAAAGTGGGAGTCCAGTACAACCACAGGCGGAGCAGGATGAAGATCTCAAGCTGCTCGCTTTGAACTCACTCATGCAGGGTGGCGATGTCAATGCCCTGCCCATTCTCCGGCAAATTCTGGAAGGACCGCAATCCGAACGCTTGAAGGAACGGGCCCTCTTTGTTCTGGCGCAGGATCAGTCCAAACCGGCACAGGATCTGCTTCGCCAGATTATCCGCGGCGAGAAGGACCCCGACTTACAGGTCAAAGCGATCCGGCTGTTAGCGGCCGCCAAGGGCAGCAGTGCTGTCGAGGCGCTCGCGGATGTGTATGGCCGTTCCAGCAGTCTTTCCGTAAAGCAGGCCGTCCTCGATTCGTATCTCATTATGGATACGCCCGACAAGTTAGTCGAAGTGGCGCAGCACGAATCCGATCCGGAACTAACCCGGCGTGCCATTTCCGACCTCGGCGCTCTCGGAGCAGTCTCGCAGCTATCAACCATGTATCAGTCCTCAACCAGCAAAGACGCCAAGTTAGCCGTCATCAACGCATTTGTTGCAGCCGGTGAAAAAGGGGGGGATGCACTCAGCGCCATCGCCTCGGCGGAACAGGATCCCGATCTTCGCCGCAAAGCGATCCGCAATATGGGAGTGACCGGAGGTGTGTCGAGAGCCCCGACGCTCATGTCGATCTATTCCAAGAACCCAGATGAAGAGTCGAAGAAAGCGGTTCTTGATGCTTTGTTTGTTGCTGGAGATGCACATGATCTGGTCGCGCTCGCGCGCGCAGAGAAAGATCCTTCGGCAAAACGAGCTATCGTCGGCAAGCTTGCCGTGATGCGCAACAAGGAAGCGACCGACTACATGGTGGAAGTTCTCAGCAAATAAGGAGCCAGGCTATGAAGAAGCATCTTGTTGCAGTCATCATCTGCGCATCCACGCTTGCACTTCTAGCACAGCAACCCAAGGTCAGCAATACGACCTTCACGACAGAACCCATGGGAGGAACACTCACCACAACGGTGGATCGATTTCGTCAATCAACTGAACAGCGTTGGCTTGGATATG
>PMHI01000682.1:0-191 GCA_003156615.1 Acidobacteriaceae bacterium
AAAACATCCTGCATACATGTCCGCTGGTGATCGACCATCCCGAACCGGTCGTCGTATCGTGGCTTCCGCAATATCACGATATGGGACTGATCGGGTGCTACCTATATCCGGCACTGAAAGGTGGCACGACGTACGGGTTCGCTCCCATGGACTTCATTCAGCGGCCGATCCTGTGGTTCAATGCGATAACG
>PMHI01000682.1:325-644 GCA_003156615.1 Acidobacteriaceae bacterium
ACCGAGGTCTCAGAAATCGGCGGCGCCACGCAGATTGTCAGTTGTGGAACCTCGCTCGCGGGCCTCGACGTAAAGATCGTGGATCCGGAAGGACATTTCGCTCTTAAGCCAGAGCGCATCGGCGAAATTTGGGTCGCCGGAAGCGGTAAGTGCCAGGGTTACTGGAATAATCCTGAATTGACTCTGAAGCAGTTTTGTGCGCGGCTCGTGGACGATACTCCCTATGACGACGGCTACCTTCGGACCGGCGACATAGGATTCATCCACGACGGCGAACTCTACGTCTGCGGGCGCATCAAGGACATGATTATTCTCCGCG
>PMHI01000682.1:738-1997 GCA_003156615.1 Acidobacteriaceae bacterium
CGCCTCGTGCGATCCCGAGAACAAGTTCGGGCAAGATCATGCGCCATAAGACCAAGCAGATGTGGCTGCAAGGTCAGTTCACCGTTCTCTCCGACTTTTCGCGGGAGAAGGACGCTGGGAAGTCCCATTCCGACATACATTCCTCTTTCGCCGAATTGAAAGCCAGGTACAACCTGACAGGTCTGGAATCGTACAACCTCATTGAAGCCGGCCTGGATTCCCTGGATCTTGTTGTATTCATGCATGAGCTCAAGGAACTCCTGAAAGATAAAGGCGCCGAGTTGCTGGCGAGGCAGGTTGATATTGGTGTTATTCAGCGTGTCAGTGTGGCCGAGCTGTTTGGATTAGCCGAACAACTGGAGCGCGCTCCCGAAGAGGCAGTGGTTCATTTGCGCCATTCCCTTGCGGCTTTCCGTGAAGAGCAGTGCGCCGCTGAGAAACAGATGATGAGCACCGACAGGAAACTCATCTTCGAGCCTCCGGTGCCTTCGCCCATGCCGGAGATACCGATGCTGAATCGTGTGCTGCTCACCGGCGGGACCGGCTTCATAGGGCCATTCCTCATAAAAAGCTTGCTGGAACAGACACGGGCGAAGATCTATGTTCTCGTCAGGTCTTCCGACGAAAAGCAGGGCAGGCAGAGACTGAGAGCTGCGATGGAGTCAATGGGACCATGCGGGACAGGGCTGATGGAGATGTTCGAGGCCCGCGTGATACCCGTCTCCGGCGATCTAGGGCAGCCAAAGCTTGGCCTGATGCAGGACGTGTGGGATTTTCTCTCCAGTGAAATCGACACGGTGTTCCATAACGGTGCAACCGTGAACTACCTATTCAACTACGACCTGATGCGTGACGCGAACGTGCTCGGAACCAATGAGGTCGTGAGATTGGCGTTCGAGGGAAGGCCCAAAGAGTTCAATTATGTCTCGACTACGTTCGTGTTTGGCTGGGCCGTCAAATCAGTCCTGTATGAGACTGACCTGAACGAGAATATGGAGCTTCTCGATTTTGGGTACAGTCAATCGAAATGGGTAGCGGAACAGGTGGTGGTCGACGCGCGCAGCCGGGGACTTTGTGCGCGGATTTTCCGGCCGGCTCTCGTGAGTCCTTCGGTCACGGGCGGAGGTAACAACTTCGATATCGCCGTTCGCTTAGTTGCCTTTATGGTGAATCACGGTATTGGCGTCGATACTCTCAACCAGGTCAGCTTTGTTCCGGCCGACATTGTGGCGAACAATATCGTTGCGATCTCTACCACT
>PMHI01000682.1:2040-3777 GCA_003156615.1 Acidobacteriaceae bacterium
GGGCTCTGTCGACAACATCTCCGCGATGGAGTTCAAACGGTATGACAGCTCTTCCTATCAAAGGGCCCGGGATGCCTCCGTGTGGGGCAAACCGGACCCGTCTCTGGAAGATACGGTCAACGGCATTCTAAAATTTATGTATCGCAAGGGAATCATTTCGGTCGCGGCTCGTGAGGTCAACGCGGTGTCACCGATCCGCGAGCGCGAACTGAACATCCAGACCCATCGGCGAGGTATGGATTGCGGTGCGCAATGCCTCCAATGCATTGCCGATGCTGGAGACCCTGAGTCGTATCGACGAGATTTCGAAGATCGAAGCCTCGGAGCAGCTGTGAGATGGTCGCGAGGGTCAATGAGCGAAATGGCCTTCAGTTATCATTAGCGAGGGTCCAACGTCAGATACCGGGAGGACGGGCGATAATGGCATTCCTGCTATCTTTTCTACTTGGTTTTGTAGATGGGTTACGTTCCCTGACGGCTCCTGCGATCGTGTGTTGGGCGGCGCATCTCGGCTGGCTGCATTTCGCAGGAACGAAGTTCGCCTTCATTGATCATCGGTCTACGCTAATAGTGTTCACGCTGCTGGCCATTATCGAGCTGGTCGTAGACAAGCTCCCGAACACCCCGGCGCGTACAGCTCCTGTGGGCATGATCGCGCGGATTGTCCTTGGAGGGGCAAGTGGTCTGGCCCTTGCTACCGATGCTGGAATATCAATGTCTTTGTCCGGGGCGGTCGCCTCAATAGGTGCAGTCGCTGGAGCGTTCGCCGGATATCACGTCCGTCGTGCGGTAGTGTTCAAGGCACATCTGCCGGACCTCGTTGCGGCGATTGCGGAAGACGCGATCACAATTGCGGGCGGATTGCTCATCGTCTCGCACGTCTAGGCAGCTATGGCACCTATAAGCCCTTTCACTCCCTGCTCGTCGCGGCAACCATCGCCGCTTTTGATGCTTCCGCGAATCTTTTCTGAAGCATCCGCGACACAGGATATCCTAGTTTAGCCAGTGTCGTCTGCGGCAGCGAAAATGCGAGGATGATGTACCACACGCTATCCCCGGACCGATCCCACTCCACTGTGAATCGTTCTTCGCCGCTCTCCGCATGTTCCGCTAACGTGCCGTAGGCAAAGCCATATCGAGAAACAGGGCCTTCCTCATCCACCACATACACGATGCGAGCAGCATTCAACGAATAGAATCCGAAGTGCTGCACCAAAACCGCAACCGTTGCACCGACCTCGACCGGGGTAGTCGGCGAGTAAAGACGCACCCACGGCATATTGAACATTTGCCATCCACGGATCGTCTCTGTGGCCCTACGCCAAGTGACCTTGCCCCTACCGAGGAAAACACGATTGTGGTCTATGTTGTAACGACTCGGCACGTCAGTCTCTGTAGCACCAACCTCAGGGTATGAAAAGACTGAATGCTGCTGCTGAGAAATAAATCTTCGAACATCCTCTTCCGTTGGTTCCCTTAGGCAAAACAAGACATCCTCCCTCACGCAGCTTTGGTCGTGATGAGGATGTTAGGTCGCGATGTCCCATGCGTCAATTACAGCCGAATCATCCGGTCCTAGGGGCGATAGCTTCGTAGTTGGCGAAAAATTGTGATTGCAACGCGTCGACCCAAGAACGATCGGCCTCTGCACTATGCAGACGCACTATGCGCTACTGCTTCTTAAACACGAGCTTCTCCGTTATCCGCTGGCCCGATTCCAACGTGCCGGTGGTGGAT
>PMHI01000483.1:0-1241 GCA_003156615.1 Acidobacteriaceae bacterium
TCGGGTTTGTCTTCGAGGAGCGGGACTCGATGAACCAGGGATGCTGGTCCGAGGTGTGATTGACCACGAAGTCAAGAATGATGCGAATACCTCTCTTCTTGCCCTCCGCAATCAGCTGGTCCATGTCGGCCAGCGTGCCATAATGGGGGTCCACGTTTTCATAGTCCGACACGTCATAGCCGAAATCGACCTGCGGCGAAGGAAACATGGGCGTGAGCCAGATGGCATCGACGCCCAACCAGTGCAGGTAGTCGAGTTTGGATGTAATGCCCTTGATATCGCCAAGCCCGTCATTGTTGCTGTCGGCAAAACTGCGCGGATAGATCTCATAAAATACCGCGTGCTGCCACCACGGCTGGCTGGCCTTTTCCTGGGCAACAGCTGCGAGGTTCAGACACACGGAGAACGAAAACAGCACACCCAGTATTTGCCTGCGCATCACGATGCCGTTGGCCCCCAAACCGGAGACGATCTTATCAGCTACCAAGTTCACACCACCAAACATTGCTTCCCTTTCATCTCTTCCTTTNNATTGGTCTGTCTCAGCCCGCACTGCACTCTGGAGATCCTTAATGCTGAAACGCATGATGGATCAATCCGCGCGTCGCGAGCCGACGAAGCGGGTGTATACTCGCGGATTCGTTTTCGGCAGCCAAGAAAGGATTCGTGATGACGCGACGGTGGAGCGTATTTACCTGGCGGAGTTTTGCTGAATGTGGCCTTTCCGCAGCGGCCTCCTCTGCCTTTTTTCTTGTCTTTTTCTTTATTTTTGCGGTCCCGGCTCGGGCGCAATCCGCCGAGGAAGACGCCCAAATTGCGAACGCGCTCTCCAGCCAGTCCCAGAAGGTAATCNNGAAGCCCCCGATCTGGATGACTCGAGTTGGCCGGTGGTTCGTGCCAAGGCCGAGGCCGGGACCGGCGCAGTGTGGTATCGCCGATCCCTCACCGTGCCTCCCACGTTGAACGGATACGACCTCACGGGCGCCAGAATCTGGTTCAGCTTTCAAGCCGACGCGAACGGGCCTATGCCGGAGATCTTCTACGTGAATGGCCGTCGCGTGGCTATGGGCGACGACCTTGAGCCCATCATTCTCTTCGATCATGCGAAGCCCGGCGACATGGCGCTGGTCGCGGTCAAGCTTCTGCCCACAGTCGACAAGAAAACCTTTCTGGGGACGAAGCAGAAAATCGAGTTCTCCGAGAGCCGGCCCAATCCGGACGACGCGCGAATTGAGTTTCTC
>PMHI01000483.1:1280-3928 GCA_003156615.1 Acidobacteriaceae bacterium
ACCATGCACCTTACCGGCAACGCCCATATCGACGCGGCGTGGCTCTGGCCGTGGACAGAAACGGTCGATGTGGTCAAGCGAACCTTCGGCACCGCGCTGCAATTGATGAACGAGTATCCGGACTATACCTATACGCAGTCCGCGGCAGCCTACAACGAATGGATGGCCGAAAAATATCCACAGATGAATGAGGAGATCAAACGGCGGATCAAGGAGGGCCGTTGGGAGATTGTCGGCGGGATGTGGGTTGAGCCCGACTTGAATATTCCCGATGGTGAATCCACGGCGCGTTCGTTGCTGATTGGAAAGCGCTGGTTCCGGAAGGAGTACGGCGTGGACGTCCAGATTGGCTGGAACCCAGACTCCTTCGGCTATAACTGGCAGTTACCACAGATCTATAAGAAGTCTGGGATCGATTACTTTGTCACCCAGAAGATGGCATGGAATGACACCAATCACCTGCCGTTCAAGCTGTTCTGGTGGGAAGCACCAGACGGCAGCAAAGTCCTTACTTACTTTCCCCATGACTACGTTCACACCGACCTGAATCCGGTGCGTTTGGCGGAGGATCTTGCAATTGCTCGCAAGCAGGCGCCGGGGTTGAGCGAAATGATGGACCTCTATGGAGTGGGCGATCACGGCGGCGGACCAACGCGCGCCATTTTGGATGAAGGCGTGCACTGGATGCAGCCAGATAAGATCGTCCCACCCATGCGGTTCGGCACCGCATCGGCTTACTTTCATGACGTCGCCGGCAAGGTGGATAGTAACTCGCCGGAGTGGGACTATACCTCGATTGCAAAAGGCTATACCGAGCCGCCTGCGCCGGCGCCAGGCAAGATCAGCATTCCCACCTGGAAAAGCGAACTCTATTTTGAATACCACCGCGGCGTCATGACGACGCAGGCTAACCAAAAACGCAACATGCGTCAGAGTTCCATGTGGGCATTGAATGCCGAGAAGTACGCCTCTCTGGCATGGCTGGAGGGAAAGCCCTATCCCGCCGATGCATTGACCGAGGCATGGAAGAAGATCACCTTCAACGATTTTCACGACCTCGCCGCGGGATCGGGCATCGGCATCATCTATAAGGATGCACAGCGCGACTATGACCGGGTGCGGTGGGCGACGAATGAGGTCGCCAGCAACGCAATGAGTATTCTTGCGTCCCACGTGAATACATCCGCGGGTGGCGGAATTGCTGTGTTCGTATTCAATCCTCTGGGGTGGGAGCGTTCCGGGCTGGTGACGCTGGAGCTTCAGATGCCTTCCGCGACTGCGAGTCCGGTGTCAGTCCTCGATCCCGAGGGCCGTGTCCTTCCTTCGGAGGTTCTGGGGAGCGACCATGCCACCAACACGTATCGGCTGCTGGTAAACGTTAAGAACGTGCCTTCGATGGGCTACACGATTCTTCATGTTGTTCCGGGTGCGAAGCCGGCGGCGAGTGATCTGAAAGCCAGCGATNNTAAATCCGAAGACGGGCTGCATTACAAGCCTCTTCGACAAGCGCTCGAACTTCGAATCGCTGGCGAGCGGGGCCTGCGGCAATCAACTGCAAACCTTTAAGGACACTCCCAAGGATTACGACGCGTGGAATATCGATCCGGGTACGCTGGATCACATGACCCCGATCGACACCGTAGATTCGGTGAAGCTGATCGAAAAGGGTCCGCTGCGCGCCGTGATTCGGGTGTCGCGCTCCTGGCAAAACTCGAAGTTCACGCAGGACATCACGCTGTATGCGGGAGCCGACCAAGTCGAGGTGGTGAACGACATCGACTGGCATGAGACACACGTTCTGCTGAAGGCAGCTTTCCCGCTGGCCGCAAGCAGCAGCCGTGCCACCTATGAGATTCCTTTTGGCAGCATCGAACGTTCCACCACGCGGAACAACACCTGGGAACAGGCGCAGTTTGAGGTGCCGGCACAACGCTGGGCAGATCTTGGCGACGGTCAGCATGGATTCAGCCTGATCAATGAATCCAAGTTTGGATACGACGATCGGGATAACGTGCTGCGTCTCACGCTGCTGCGTTCGCCGGTTTGGCCGGATCCGGAAGCCGATCGCGGGCNNTATGAGTACAACTATCCGTTGCAAACTATGCAGGTTGCGGCGCACGCCGGTGGCCTGCCTCCGGAGCACTCCTTCGTGTCGGTTCAACCGGACAATATTGTACTGACAGCGATGAAGAAGGCAGAGGACAGCGACAGTCTTATCTTTCACGCGTATGAGTGGGCGGGCAAGCCCGACACGGTCACGCTGACCATACCCAAGGGAGCCACTGGCGCCGTCGTAACCAACCTTCTCGAACAACCGCAGGGATCGCCGCTGACGATCACCGGTGACAGACTGACGGTCCCCATTCGTCCCTTTGAGATTCTCACCCTGCGCGTCGATTATGCGGGAAAGCATGATCCGCAAGATCACGGGGCGCAGCCGTTGACTCCCTGACAATCAATTCCGGTTTGACCTTGTGGTGAACCGGGCTGACTGTCGTATTCTTGCGATGGGCACGAATGGCCTCCATCAGAATTTCCGCTCCCATGGAAGCCAGGGTCTCCATGTGTTCGCGCACGCTGGTCAGGGCAGGATTGTAGAAGGCGGCAGCGGGAATATCATCGAATCCTATTACCGAACAATCCAGCGG
>PMHI01000483.1:3944-7670 GCA_003156615.1 Acidobacteriaceae bacterium
ACCACCAGCCTGGGATCCAGTTCCAAACCTGCCGCGGCAGCGAAGGAGCAAATTCCAGCCCATTGGTGGTGGCTGTCGACGATCATGCTCGACCCGCGGATAAAGGCGATCTTACGGTGGCCCAGCCGATAGAGGTGCTCGAGGGCCTGCTGGGTACCGGCTTGGTTGTCGGTGGCGACCCAGCTTAAGGCGTCGGTTTCCGGCTCCCGGCCCAGAATGACGCAAGGAATTTTTCGGCTTTCTGAGGCGCTAAGAAGCTCGGTCTCAAAGGAGAGCGAGTTGGCGAGAATAATCAATCCTTCGACGCGCCGTCCCAGCAGAACATTGAGGTATTTCTTAAAGCGCAGGCGGTCGTTCTGGATATCGACCAAGAACGGAAGATAGCTGGATCGCGAAAAGCTGTTTTCGATGCCGCGCAGAATCTGGGCGCAATACGGATCGGCGATGTCGGGCACCATCACCCCGATGGTATGGCTGTGCTGGCTGCGCAGAGCCTGGGCGAAAGGATTCGGTTGGTAGCCCAGTCCTTCCGCAACTTGAATGATGCGCTTCTTGGTGGACTCCGGAATATAACTTGCCAAAGGGGTGCGATTCAGCACCATGGACACGGTGGTTGGCGAAAGCCCGCATTGCCTGGCTACGTCTCGGATGGTGACCGTGGCAGTTGTTTTCGCTGTGGACTGCTTCACCGCGTTGTCCCTCAGATGTCCGGTCTTGCGGTGGCCGGTCTGTGGATTCCGACCACGGCTTTTTGGATATCGGGCAGCGGGAAAATTCCCTTGACACCGTCCCTTGGACGATGATATTACACCGTTTTACTAAATCGGTAAACTAAATTCATTTTTCGTGGCAGGGGGCTTCCACCGTGACTTGGCGAACCGGGTCGGTTCTGAAGTTCGGCGCAGTTGCCGTCGTTCTATGGAGTGCAATCGTTGCCCGGGCAGGCATTACCGGTTCCATCTCGGGCAGTGTCATCGATCCCAGCGGCGCTGTCGTTTCGGGCGTGACCGTGACCGTCACCAGCCTCTCGACGAACGTGCAGAGCACGACGGTCACCGACACAAAAGGGTTTTATAGTTTTCCCGCTCTCAATGTCGACCGTTACAACGTCACCGTCAATCAGACGGGATTCAAGAACTTTCTCGAGAACGGAGTCCAGATCAACGCCAATTCTGCAATCCGGATCGATATCAAACTGCAAGTTGGCGGAGTAACAAATACGGTTACCGTGCAAAGCAATCCGTTGCAGGTAGAAACGCAGAGCACTCAGCTGGGGGACGTGATCGAAGGTGCAACCATTACCTCCGTGCCGCTCAATGGCCGGTCTTATATCGACCTGTTAGCGCTTCAGCCTGGGGTATCGCCGTACTCGGGGGACGACACGGCGTCGGGCGTTGTGCAGGCACCCATTTCTGGCAACCTGAATAACGGGACGCAATCCATCAATGGCGGCCGGCCCGAGGCCAACGGGTTCATGGTGAACGGGGCCGATGCGGAAGAAGGAGTACACAATGGAGCCGCGATTGTTCCCAACCTGGATTCGATTGCGGAGTTCCGCATTATCACCAACAACTTCAATGCGGAGTATGGGAATTACAGCGGCGGCCAAATCAATGTCGTCACAAAATCAGGCAGCAACCAGTTTCACGGCGATCTCTTCGACTTCCTCCGCAACACGGATTTGGATGCGCGGAACTACTTTTCTCCGAGCCGCGGCGTGTTTATTCAGAACCAATTTGGGGGGATATTCGGGGGTCCCATTCGAAAAAATAAGCTTTTCTTCTTTGTCGACTATCAGGGAACGAGGCAGATTCTAGGGGCCACGCAGTACTATCCGGTACCCTCGACAGCGGACCGTACCGGCAACTTATCTGATGTGGCAAGTTCGTTCTCCAGCGGGACGGACAGCGCCAACAACCCGATTGCAACCACCATCACGGCGGCATACTGGGCAAGTCTTCTCAGTTCCCGGTTGGGCTATACGGTAACGAACGGTGAACCGTATTCCTACACCTCTGGAATGGTGAACCCGGCNNNNCTGACGGATGACAAAGGTGGCGTGCGAATTGACGAGAACATCGGCAAGAACACGCTGTTCGGCTACTACTTCGCCGACAAATACAATGTCGCCAATCCCTATGCCTCCGTCACGGTTCCGGGGTTTACGGCGGTAACGTATGGTTTGTCTCAGATGATCAACCTGGGGCTGACCACGACGGTGAGCAATGCCAGCGTCAATGATATTCGCGTGGTTTATTTGCGCAACGTGAACTACATCGGGAACCCGCAAGGGGGTTTGGGAGTGTCGCTCGCCTCGCTCGGGTTCAATACGCCATGGAATAGCACGGGCGGCCTTGGCAATGTCTCCCCCAGTCTGGCGGGAGTGCCCAACGTTTCTTTCAACAACTACAGTTTTGGCGTCCCATCCACTACGTTTGACCAGTTCAACAATACTTTCCAGGTCATTGATAATTTCACCAGGACGGTGGGAACGCACACCTTACAGTTCGGGGTGGACGTTCACTACGATCAAATTAACCTGATTGGTTTCACCGCGGAAGATGGGCAGTTTGCTTTTACGGGGGCGGAGACGGGCATTGATTTTGCGGATTTTCTGATCGGTGCCCCCAGTTCCTTCATTCAGGGAAGTCCCGACATTGAGCACACACGCAGCAAATACTATGGCCTGTACGCGCAGGACGGTTGGCGGGTACGGCCAAGCCTTACCCTGAATTATGGATTGCGCTGGGAGGCGAGCACGCCCTGGTATGACACGCGAAATTTCATAGAAACGCTGATCGTGGGCGAGCAATCCCAGGTTTTCCCGAATGCGCCAGCCGGGCTCGTGCTTCCCGGCGATCCGGGCGTTCCGCGCACACTCGCCCCGACTAAATACGACAACTTCGCGCCGCGATTTGGATTGGCATATTCTCCACAAAATAGCGAAGGGCTACTGGCGAAGATTTTCGGTGGACCCGGAAACTCGAGTATTCGCGTGGGGTATGGCCTGTTCTACCAATCCATTCAGCAGGCCGACACGGAGCAGGAAATCGGAGATGCGCCCTACGGTTTCTATTATCAAAACCCCACTCCCCCGTTGCTCAACTCTCCCTTCATTGATCGGACTACCGGCAATCTTGAGCCCAACGACTTTCCTTTTCAGTTTCCCCCAGCAAATGTTGGGGTGAAAAATCCGGATACAAGCTTTCCCTGGAGTCTGGTGGAACCGATCAGTGGAGGAAATTATTTCTACAACAAAAATACTCTGCCCTATTCCCAGGACTATGAATTGTCAGTGCAGCGGCAGTTTGGAAGCGGGACTGTGATGACGCTCAGTTACGTCGGAACGGTAGGACGAAAACTGCTTACCTTTGTGGAATCGAATCCGGGAGAGCAGGCTCTGTGCCTGGAATTGAGCAATCCTGCGAACGTGGCGCCTGGCACACCCACCTGCGCGCCGTTCGGGGAAAATGGCGTCTATACTCTGCCGAACGGGCAGATCATTAACAGTACTCGCGCTCCTTTTGGCGCCAACTTTGGCAGTAATGCGTACATGAAGTCCATGGCAAATTCCAGCTACAACTCCTTTCAGGCGAGCCTGCAACATAGAGATAAGTATGAAAACTTTATGCTGGCCTACACCTGGTCGAAGTCGCTGGATAACGGATCGGGAACGTTGGATGCGACGAATCCTTACAATCCGCGTTTAACGAAAGGTCTATCGAT
>PMHI01000483.1:7780-11349 GCA_003156615.1 Acidobacteriaceae bacterium
GGGAACGGGAGCAAATTGTACGTAGATCGCAATCCGCGTCACGGTAACCCATACTTCAACCCCAACTATTTCATGGAGGAACCTTTGGGGCAGATCGGCGATGCAATGCGCCGGTCCTTTACTGGTCCCGGCTTGAACAATTGGAATATTGCGCTACTCAAGAATACGAAAATATCGGAGACAAAACAGGTGCAGTTTCGGGCGGAAGCATTTAATGTCTTCAACCATGCGCAGTTTTATGCTTCGACTGCATCGGGAGACTTCAACAACACCGGTCCAGGCGGATTCGGGTATATCACGTCGGCACACGATCCGCGCATCATGCAAGTGGCTTTGAAACTGCTGTTCTAATGGACTGGGCCGAGCTTGATTTGCGCCGGAGGGTTGCGGCCCGATCACAGTCGATGGTCGAGGTTCCGGGAACAGCCCTTGCTTTTTTCCCAATAAAAGCTGTAGCTGTGGACACGAACCGTACCCAGGAGATNNGAAGAGCGGGCGCTCAAGGAAGTACTGGAGAGCCGAGTCTGGTGGCGGACGCCCGGGACCAGGACGCTGGAGTTTGAAGGCGCCTTCGCAAGATTTCACGGGGCTCGCCACGGGATCGCAGTGACCAACGGAACCGCTGCTCTCGAAGTCACCATGGCGGCTCTTGGCATCGCCAGCGGCGACGAGGTGATTCTGCCGGACTTCACTTTCGTCGCTACCGCCAGCGCCGTTTTGTTTGCCAATGCGCTTCCGGTACTGGTGGACGTCGACCCGGAGACCTATTGCATTAATCCCGACTTGGTGGAGGCTGCGATCACGACCAGAACGAAGGCGATCGTCGCGGTGCACATGGGCGGGCATCCCGCCGACCTCGATCGTCTGAAACAGATCGCCAGCGACAAGCAACTGTTGTTGATCGAAGACTCGGCGCACGCGCACGCCAGCGAATGGCGCGGGCAACGCGTCGGGACTTTTGGGGTCGCCGGCACTTTCAGTTTTCAATCGAGCAAGCTGATGACCGCGGGCGAAGGCGGGATCATCATCTCGAGCGACGACAAGTTCGAGGTGCAGGCCCGCTCCGTGCATGACTGTGGGCGTATGCCCGGCGAATGGTTCTATAGCCACTTCATTTACGGATCGAACTACCGGCTGAGCGAATGGCAGGGCGCCATCTTGAACGTGCAGTTGAGCCGGCTCGACGAACAGACCCAGCGGCGCCATCAAAACGCACGGCTGCTCGACCGGCTCTTGGGCGAAATTCCCGGGATTACGCCGCAGAAACTGGACGAACGGTGCACGCGGAACGGGCATTATGCCTACATTTTCCACGTGAACAAGAAGAAGCTCGCCGGACTTTCCACGGCGCGCTTCATCGAAGCGATGAACGCGGAAGGCATTCCCAACCAGGCCAGTTACCCGCCGGTGCATGATTTGGACATGTTCCGCAACGGCGAGTACCGGAAGCGTCTCAGCGGGAAACAGGCCAAACAGAAACACGCATTCCTCAAGAAAAAATTCCCGGCGACACAGAAGGCAGCATGGGAAACAATTTGGATTCCGCAGACGGCGTTGCTGGGAGATGAAGAAGACATGCACGAAATCGCGGCGGCTCTGGCCAAGATTCAAAAGAACGCGAAAGAACTTGCCTGAGGGCTCAGGCAAATTCCCGACCCATGCTTGAGCGACTCTCATACCGGGGCTGGAACAATGCATACAAGTTGTCGAATGGGGTCGTCGAGCTGATCGTCACCGCCGATGTCGGCCCACGGATTATCTTCTATGGCTTTTGCAAGGGAGAAAACTTGCTGCACGAAGTCGAAGAAGATGCAGGAAGGACGGGCGGAGCCGAGTTCCGCCTTTATGGTGGCCACCGCCTGTGGGTTTCACCGGAAGTGGAAAGAACCTATTATCCCGACAACGCTCCAGTCGAGGTTTCTCAACACGGCAACGCAACTCGTTTCAGGGCCGAGCGAGAGGAGTTACCTCCGGGCACCAATTTGCAGAAGGAAGTTGAAATCGAGCTGGCGGCGGCGAGCTCGCAGGTGCGGATCACGCAACGCATCAGGAACGACGACTCACGCTCGACCACGCTCGCTCCGTGGTCGCCCACGATGATGCGGCCGGGCGGGCGCGCAATTCTCCCGCTTCCTCCGCGGGCTGCGATGGATAAGGACCACTATCAGTCGGTCGGAGTCTTTGGCATCTGGTCTTTTACGGATTTTGCCGACCCCCGCTGGGTGCTGGGCACGTCCTACGTTCAGTTGCGGCATCTTGCGAACCCGCAAAGCCGTTTCAAAGAGCAGATGGGGGGCATTTACAACTGCGCCGGCTGGGGAGCTTACTTCAGGGATGGTTATCTGTTCGTGAAACGTGCGGCGGTGATCGGAGATGGCCGATATCCCGATTTCGGCTGCAATTTTGAGGTGTTCACCAACCCTGACTTCCTCGAGCTGGAAACGCTTGGGCCGGTGGTCGAATTGCGACCGGGAGAAACCGCGGAACATGCGGAGCGCTGGTGGCTGTTTGGCGGTGTGCCCGGCGGAGAGAACGATACCTGGATTGATTCCGCGGTGATTCCGCGGGTCGAGCAAACGGCTGCGTCGCCGGAGTGAAGAAGAGTTCTCAGATGAGGTCTTCTACGTGGATTTACGGGCAGCGGTGATTGGCACGGGTTTTGTAGGGAGAGCGCACATTGAGGCGCTGCGGCGGCTGGCGATCCCCATCCAGGGAGTGCTGGGGAGTTCGTTTGCCAGGACCGAGGAGTCATGCCGAGCGCTCGGAATCGCGCGCGCGTACCAGACGATGGAAGAGCTGGCGAACGACGAGTCGCTGGACGTGGTGCATGTCTGTACTCCCAACCATCTTCATTTTCAAGAGAGCGAATTGGCTCTGCGGGCCGGGAAGCACGTGATGTGCGAGAAACCACTGGCGATGAACACCCAGGAAACCGCGGCGCTGGTGGAGCTGGCACGGCAACAGAGAAGGGTTGGGGCCGTGACTTACAACCTCCGTTACTACCCGCTTTGCCAGGAAGCACGCGCTCTGGTCGAGCAGGGTACGATCGGCGAGCCGCAAATTGCTCACGGCACGTATCTGCAAGACTGGCTCCTCTATCCCACGGACTGGAACTGGCGTCTGGAGCCTGAACGGGGAGGCGCAATGCGCGCCGTGGCGGACATCGGCACGCACTGGCTGGATCTGATCTGCTGGATCACGGGCCGGAAGGTGAAAGAACTTTGCGCCGATCTGGCCACCGTGATTCCAGTGCGGCAGCGGCCTAAGGGGCCGGTGGAAACCTTTAAGAAGACTGACCACCTCGCGACCACGCCCGCAGGGATGAGCACGGACGATTATGGTTCCATCCTATTGCACTTCGAAGACGGCTTGCGTGGAGTGCTGACCGTGTCGCAGGTCAGCGCGGGACGGAAGAATCGGCTGTGGTTTGAGATCGATGGCTCGGAAGGTTCGCTGGCATGGGACCAGGAACAACCTAACGTCCTCTGGATCGGCAGTCGCAGAGAAGCGAATCGCTGGCTGATCAAAGATCCGTCGCTCATGAGTCCTCAGGCTCGCGGATACGCGGC
>PMHI01000483.1:11357-12945 GCA_003156615.1 Acidobacteriaceae bacterium
ATCGCTCTCAGCGCGCGAGAACGACGGTGGGTGGAGGTTCCCGGTTAAGCACGAGACCTGCCAGAGTGGCGAACAGGGAGAGAACCATGAAGAGTTGCTGGACACTGTGCGGGAGTCGTCGGTTTGTCGTTTTCGCGTCGCTTGCCTTCTGGCTTCTGATTCCGCTGCGCTCGCGAGCTCAAACTTCTCGCCCGGTTCCCGACCACGTTCCACCCAAGCGGTCGTCGCAAATCCGCGACGGGTTCGGCATCAACTCCGATCTGCCGCGCGATCCCTATCTCCCATGGAACCGCTGGTGGTGGACGCGCATGTTCGATGCCGGTTTCAAATGGGCCCGCATCGGGCAATATGAAAATAGCTCGGACCGCACCAGCTGGGACTGGATCGAGCAGAAACGCGGAGTATTCTCGAGCTCGCCGGAACTCGAGGATTTTGTGGACTCACTGGTCGACAACGGAATCGATATCCAGGTGCAATTGATCTATGGCAACGTGATGTACACGTCGCCCAGCGGCAAGCGGCCGGACGTGAGTGTTCCCGAGCCCGGATCGTTTCATAATGATGACCGGAGTTTGTATTCCATCTTCTGGCCGCCGACTACGCCTGAGCAGATCGCTGCCTTCAATCGATACGCGGCCTGGATGGTGAATCATTTTCACGATCGTATCCACTATTGGGCTTTGGGGAATGAACAGGACATTGGCTATTGGAATCCCTGGGGCAATCCCGAGCAGTATGGAAGGCTCTTGGCTCCTTTTATCGAAACCGTGCACCGAACCGATCCGCAAGCGAAAGTGATTTATGGCGGTCAGGCGGACCCCGTCCGCGATTTCACTCAGCGTGCTTTCGATACCTGCCAGTGTGCCTCGGGAATCGATGTGTATGCCTATCACACTTATCCCGGCTACGGTCAGAACCTGAATCCAGAATCCATGGATTACGGCGCTTACCAGACCGAATCTCCGCGGGCGTTGCGGGAACTGGTCACCCACTATCCCGGGGTCAAGCGAGACATCCCATTCTTCGATGACGAATTCAATTCGATTCCTTCGTGGGTGGGTTCGGATGAATCGGTGCAGGCAAAGTATGTCCCTCGGGGATTCGTCTACAACCTGGCTGCGGGGGTGAAGACGTTTGTCTGGTTGCTGGCTGCTGGAACCGATGGGAACGAGTACGACGATTTTGGGATCATTCACGGAATCACCAACCATGATTATGACTTCACGCCTCGGCCAGTCTTTTACGCACTCGAAAACACGAACGCGTTATTCTCGGATACCAAGTTTGATCCCTCCATCGAAGTTGGTGGTCCGGATCTGCCTGCCTTGCGGCGTCACGCCGGCTTTCCCTTCCTGGGGTACGGGTTCCGATCGGACAGCGGAAAGGCGATTGTCGCGTACTGGCTGGCGGCTCATAGTCTGCCGGGGAACTCGTTTCCGCCGCTTTACGCCACGCTGTCCTTGAAAAACACAGGAATTACACATCCAGTTCTGGTCGATGTTGTCTCGGGCGAGATCAAGCCGATTTCGTGGAAAGCGGGGACCA
This sequence comes from Acidobacteriaceae bacterium, assembly GCA_003156615.1. The sequence goes on from PMHI01000483.1 coordinate 12,903, forward strand.
CGGACACGCTGGAATTACTGCCCGTCAAGGACAGCATCATGGC
>PMHI01000483.1:12972-13118 GCA_003156615.1 Acidobacteriaceae bacterium
CGATGAAGCTGGCAGCGCGAAACGAACCTGGAGCCGAATCGCAAAGCTGCCGTCCACTGCGACCGGGTACAGCGATTCCAGCCTCAAGAAGGGTGAGGGATACGCTTACCGTGTGCGCGCCATCAATGACGATGGCGAGTCTGCCT
>PMHI01000430.1:0-9603 GCA_003156615.1 Acidobacteriaceae bacterium
GCTTGCTCCTGTCTGTCCCCTGGGGGACTCTCCTGTTCTGGTTCGCGTCGGCAATGGGTGAATCGCCTCCAGGTCACGGAGCAGGGTAACCTGCCTTAGCATTCGAGGGACGGCCCAAGCCCGCGATCCGGGAGCGGGTTAGGGTCAGGCGGGTAGTCTGGTTCCTCTCGCCGAAATGACTTCTTTCTTTTTTCTTTAGCTGCCGATCCGCTGGCTTTTCGCAATGCGATTCCCTCTCCGATCGGGTGTCCAATCCGGGTCCCAAGGCTGGGGTTTTTAAGGACCCGCGGAGTCGGGGTTTCGCGTGTCCTGCCTGCCCAAGGCGCCGGGGAAGATCAAAAACGCGCCCGCCTACGGCGTCGGCAGGAGGGATGCTCCGAACAAGGGCCGCCAAACTTGGACTCCAGATCGCGGAGAGATTCAGGCTTGAAAGAGTTTTGGAGAGNNGCACTGCTTCTCGGCCACCTGAGCGATATTGCACAGCGAGAACACGCCAGGAAGGAGATAGTCATCACGGGGGCTTCAAGGATAGAGCCTCAGGTCAAGGGCGAAATTGAAGAAGGGCAATCCTGATCCGCAATTTGAACAGCTAGGGAAAAGGCTCACGTGTGGAACCGATGGAAGTTCACGTCTGTTCTAGTAGCGGCGGTACAGTTGGCGGGTGCCGCTTTCGCCCAGCAAGTTGTGACGGAGTCCGGCACCATATCCGGGATAAGGGCAAATGGGGTGAGGGTCTACGAAGGAATCCCTTTCGCTGCCCCGCCGGTGAAAGACTTGCGTTGGCGCCCACCGGTACATGCCGCATCTTGGACTGGCACTCGAAAAGCCGATGCATTTGCTCCGGCGTGCATGCAAGTTGGAGTCTCCATGCCGGGCGAGACGCCTCCGGCCATTAGCGAAGATTGCCTCTACCTCAACATCTGGACGCCCGCCAAGACCGCGCGCGAGCACCTGCCGGTGATCGTTTGGATATACGGCGGCGGATACATCAACGGGTCGGCCTCAATGCCCTTATACTGGGGCGACCGGCTCGCGCAAAAACGCGTCATTGTTGTCACCATCGCTTATCGCCTTGGTCCGCTTGGTTTTCTTGCTCTTCCCGAGCTTACGCGCGAGTCCCCGCACCACTCCTCCGGAAACTATGGCCTGATGGATCAGATCGCCGCACTCGAATGGATTCGGAGGAACGTTGCGGCCTTTGGCGGTGACCCGAACGGTATAACCATCGCTGGCCAATCCTCCGGTTCTATCTCGGTCAGCATCCTGATGGCCTCGCCTCTGGCAAAAGGCTTGTTTCAGCGCGCCATCGGAGAGAGCGGCGGCCTGTTTGAGCCGCTCCAGCTCGCTCCGAAGTTCCTGCTGGCCAACGCAGAACGGGACGGCCAGACGTACGCCGCTTCGCTCGGTGCGGCCTCCCTCAAGCAACTACGCCAGCTGCCGGCGACCCTGCTGACCGGCAATGCCGGCGGTATCGTCCACCCGGTGATCGAACCATACGTGCTTCCCCTTTCACCCTACGAGGCATTCACTTCGGGGCAGCAGAATGATGTCCCGCTGCTGATCGGTTCGAACGCCGACGAAGCGCGGGCGATAGTAAATGTCACGCGCGTGACCGCCGCAACGTTTGACAGCGACTTGGAACATAGCGTCGGCCAACTTCCGCCTGCACTGCTTGCCGCTTATCCGCACGCGACCGACGAAGAGGCGGGGCAGGCGCAGCTCGGGCTCGAGCGTGATCTCCGCTTCGGCTGGGATATGTGGGCATGGGCGAGGCTGCAAGCCGGAACCGGGAAAAGTCCTGTCTTTTACTACTCGTTTCGACAGCAGCCACCGTTCCCGGCTAGCTCCGTGTACGCGGGTTGGGGGGCGAGCCACTTCGCCGAACTATGGTATGTCTTCGACCACCTGGACCAGTCGCCTTGGAACTGGAATGCGGCAGATCGGAAGCTGGCTGAAGAAATGTCCAGCTACTGGGTCAACTTCGCAAGGTCAGGCGATCCGAACGGCCCGGGCCTTCCCTCGTGGGCTGCATTCACCAGCACCGAGAGCAAGGTCCAATACCTCGCCTCTCCGATCACCGTTGGTGGGGTTGCAAATATCCAAGGGCTGAGCATTTTCGATGCTGTCTACACGACCGTGCGAGGTACGCCATTTGCCGCGCGGGCGTCAGCCGCTAGCAAGGAGACACCATGAAGGGTTTGAGAGGTAGGAGGAGGCACCGCGGATTCGGAAAATATCGAGAGAGCGCCAGCGCCTGGGGCGTCTTCGAGTAAGTGGACTTTGCACTCGTCTTTCATTGGGCCGCAGGGAATACGCTCCGGCTCGAGCATGCTGATTTTCATCGTGATCTTATGGTTGAGGTCGTCGCCACTCGCGTTCCCATCAACCATCTGTTGCACTCCGAGCTGACGGGCAGCAAGCGTAATTGTGTGTTCGCTCCTTGCCATTGAAAAACGAGCAAACACTCACTGCGGCTAGGGGGTCATCCCACTCATGACATTGAACATGTATTCAAACGCCTCGGGCTCACTCTTGCGGAAGGAATGGCGAATAAAGATAGGGCCGTCCGGGTTGTATTGATCCAGGTGCCTAAAACCGACGATTTGCTCCGCCGGAACCGCCCCCCATTGCGCGATTTCCGCTTCCTCCGAGCCCCAATTCTCTTTGTGGCCCCATGGCACCACAAAGCCGCCGTGGATAACTGTCAAATAGAGCCAACCCGGTTTCTTTGTGTAATTAGTGCCAAAACAGATCGAGGTGTCAATCGACCGTGCCGTAGAGATGTATCCTTTCAGGCATTCATTCTCAACCATTCGTCCGAGATGCACCGCTTCTTTTTCGGTGATCTTGCGCCACATCATATAATCGACGAGCATTTTCTTTTCCGCCGCTGCTATCGCTGTAGTGTCGACCGCCTGTAGAAACTCCTCCTTGGTGAGCGCGCGCCTGTATCGCCGCCAGAGATAAGTCGAGAATTCCTCGTAGACGTTATTTTCGAGATAGTACCGGTCGGTGCGGGAAATTGGTGGGTGAAAGCCCCTCGCTTTACCGATTACAGCGAGTGGCGAGCGGGTATCGCCGCGGAAGGTCACCGCATTCGTGCGTTCGATGTGCTCAAACACCTTCCAGTCGGAGGCAATCGCGTGGTCGTTTGGAAATGTCGTAGTGATGTTACTCTGCGTCGGACGGACCTGGGGATGATACTTGTCGTTGCCTTCGGGCACGGCACCACCGCGTGTGCCGATGGTGACGTCGCCACGGACGCTATTCGCGGACGGCTCGGCGAACTTCCAAGTCGCTTTGATTACTTTCTCGAAGAGGTGCGGAAGGTTCCCAATTGGAGGAGCCGTTTTTGGCACGATGGTCTTCCAAGCGTCCTTCGAGGGAGGTTTTCGCGGAAAGCTGTATTGTGGGTTGGGCTCAAAGGGCTCGAACTCGGTGGGGAGCCAGCCGAGATCGTCGGTCATGGAATTGTCGTAGGCTCCCGGTTTGGGTTTGTATCCCATAGAAGTGGCTCCTGGCGGTCCGACAAGCTTTTTACTTCCGCGGCGAAAGGCACTTTTAGCATGCCCGCGGAGCTGTGTCAAGGCATGCTCAGCATGCTGGCATGCTACCGTCATTACCCCATCCGCCAACCGTTCTGTCCCCTGCTAGACTGACGCGGTGCGCCGTTTGATCGTCAATGCCGATGACTTTGGCTTCACCGCGGGTGTCAATCGCGCCATCGTCGAAGCTCATACTCACGGAATCGTGACGTCCTCCACGCTGATGGCCAATGGGCGCGCTTTCAAAGACGCCGTGCGTTTGGCAATGTCTGTTCCTCGTCTCAGCATAGGCTGCCATGTCGTGCTGATCGACGGCGAGCCTGTTCTTGATGCGAAACTTTTGCCCTCCATTACTTCTGCGCATTCCACCGGCGGCCGCTTCCGCGACAGGCTGCAATTTTTTGCCGCCCGAGCGTTGGCCGGCCGCCTGGATTCGGGCGAAATCGAAGCTGAGGCGAGCGCGCAGATTCGCAAGCTGCAATCGGCCGGCGTCAGCGTCTCGCACCTGGACACCCACAAACATACGCACTTGTTTCCGGCGGTGCTGCGGCCCCTGCTACGTGCTGCCCGGGCCTGCGGCGTGCGCGCCATTCGCAATCCGTTCGGCCCGCGCAAGCCGCTGAAGTCCAGTGAACTGTTGGCGCGCCCCAGCCTCTGGACACGCTACGCCGAGGTGCGAATTCTTCGCACTCTTGCCTCCACATTTCGCGACTCGGCCAGTCGGGAGGACCTGCTGACCCCCGATGGCACGCTCGGCATCGTCGTGACTGGCGCGCTGGACGAGCAACTCTTCGGCGGCATCGCCGCAATCGTGCCCGAAGGCACCTGGGAATTCGTCTGCCACCCAGGTTATAACGATGATGATCTGAAGTCGGCCAAGACCCGTCTGCGAGCATCGCGTGAGAACGAATTGCGCGTTTTGACCATGCCCAAAGCACGCGAGCTGCTATTGCGGCAAGGAATTGATTTGATTTCGTACCGCGAACTGATTCCGGCCGGTACCGGCGCATAGTGTTTTCAGGTACATTCAGACGGAGCACTCTGGGCTCGACGTACTTTCGTAACCTTAAGGAACTTCTGCCCGAAGGTTAAGATCGCATTAGATCAGGCTCAGATATACCCAGGCTGGGAGGCCCTCAATCATGTCTGGCTCGGGGGCAGCCCCTCGTGCGACGTTGGACCTGCGCATACGTGTGTGGGGAATGGGGGCCAACGACCTACCCTTCCATCAGAATGTCACTGCTAAGAACGCCAGCCTGACGGGGGCCTGCATTACCGGCCTCGAGCATGCGTTGAAGGTGGGCGACGTCATCGGCATCCAATACGAGACGAAGAAGGCTCGTTGCAAGGTAATCTGGGTGATGGAGGCCGGGGCATCAAAGAAATTTCAGGTCGGGGTTCAGTTGGTGGCGGAGCAGGAGTGCCCATGGATTTCCAGCCTGCCCCCGGAAATGCGATCCAACCTTCCGGCTCCCTCGGCTGATAATCGCCGACGGTTTCAACGTCATAAGATCTCGTTCCCCCTGGAATTCCGCGACGAACACGTGAATATCCCCATGCGGTTAAATGCCTGCGACATCGGCGGGAACGGCTGTTATGTTGAGACCGCTACGCCTTTGCCTGTTTCCACCTCGCTGCGGCTGGCTTTCTGGATTGACCAGGAGCGCGTCTCCACTACCGCTATCGTCCGCACGCGCGATCCTGGAGTTGGCATGGGCATCGAATTCACGACCCTGACGGAAGACTGCAGGAAACGCCTCCAAAACCACCTGGACAAGCTGGACCCTGGCCTTTCCAAGCCGGGACACAGAGGTTTCGAGTAGTTCTGGTGCGGCAAATCACTTTTTTGGCGCACCAAAATTCAGTCCGGGCCCGGTAGAATCTGCATCCTCTATTGTTTCCCGCCATCGAATTACAGGACCCTACAGGACCACTGGAAAGGCCGGGCTTCGACGGAATGAAGATTGGGATCACCTGTTATCCCACCTATGGCGGCAGCGGGGTGGTGGCCACGGAACTCGGTCTGGAACTGGCCCAGCGCGGCCACGAGATTCATTTCATCTCTTATGCCCAGCCCATCCGGCTGCGCGGCCAAGAACCCAATATTCACTATCACGAAGTCGAAGTGTCGCGCTATCCCCTGTTCGATTATCCGCCCTACGATCTGGCGCTGGCCACACGCATGGCTGAGGTTGCACAGTTGTACGATCTCGACCTGCTGCACGTGCACTACGCGATTCCGCACTCGGTAAGCGCGCTGCTGGCACGCCAGATGCTAGGGGACGGTCCGCGAGGACGCCGTCTGCCCTTCGTTACCACTTTGCATGGCACAGACATCACGCTGGTGGGACTGGATCGCTCCTACCTGCCCATCACCCGCTATTCCATTAACCAGAGTGATGGCGTTACCGCCGTCTCCAACTACCTGCGCGACCGCACCCTGCGGGTTTTCGATGTGAGAAAAGAAATCGAAGTGATCTACAACTCCGTCAATTGCGACGTATATTGCAGGCCCAAGAACTCCGCGGAACTTCGCGCCGAGTATGCACCCAAGGATGAGCGGCTGCTGGTACACCTTTCCAATTTCCGGCCGGTGAAGCGAGTCTCGGATGTGATCGAGATCTTCGATCGCGTGCGCAAGCAAGTTCCGTCGAAGCTATTGCTGATCGGCGACGGACCGGACCGTTCCGTGGCCGAATGGTTGGCTGTACAAAAGGGAATCCATGAAGACGTTCTTTTCCTAGGTAAGCAGGACCAGGTGCAGGAGAAGATGGGAATCGCAGACATCCTTCTGATGCCGAGTGAGCTGGAATCCTTCGGTCTGGCGGCGCTCGAAGGGATGGCGTGTGAAGTGGTGCCTATCGCGACCCGCACCGGTGGAGTCCCGGAAGTGATCGAACACGGCACCAGCGGCTACCTGGCCGATGTCGGCGATGTGGATACGATGGCACGCTATGCCAGCGAACTCCTGAACGATGAAAGCCGGTTGCGGGCCATGGGCAGGGCGGCACGGGCTGTCGCCAAGGCCCGCTTCTGCTCCAGCTTGATCGTTCCCCAATATGAGGATTTTTACCGGCGCGTGGTGGAGCGCTCTACGTAGAAACCCTCCGGAACCGCTCCCATCGCCTGCAAGAGCGGCAGCCGGATCCGCACCAGGGTTCCCTTCCCTTCGTGGCTATCGATGGTCATGCGCGCCGTATCGCCATAAAGCACCTGCAGACGCTCAGAAATGTTCGCCATGCCAATACCGGCGCCTCGCGTACTTGTTGATTCCACTAGTTGCGTGGCCGCCATGCCCACGCCATCGTCTTCCACTTCAATCACAAGGCCGGAATCGGACAGGCGGCTGCGCAGGTAGATGCTGCCGCCTTCGACCAGGGAGGATAGTCCATGCTTGATCGAGTTCTCCACCAGCGGCTGCAAAAGCATGCTTGGAACCATGACGTCGAGCGATGCCGGTTCAAGTTCCTTCACGACTCGAAGTTTATCGTGTCCGAAACGCACCACTTCAATGTCGAGATAGTTGTCGATGAATTCCACTTCTTCCCGCAGGGGCACAAAGGAGTCCGCGCTATTGAGCAAACGCCGGAGAATGGTAGCCAGTTTAGAGATCACCTCGCGGGCTCTATCTGGATCGAAGCGTACCAGGGAGGAGATTGAGTTCAGGGTATTGAAAAGGAAATGAGGATTGATCTGGTTCTGCAGCGCTTCCATACGGGCGTGCAACAACAGCCGCTCCTGCTCCTCCAGTTTGATCTGGATGCGCACGCTGTTGAAGATCTTGATTTCAATCCCAATTGCCGTCACCGAAGCGGCGTAAATCGCACCCCACACCCACAGGTTGCCCGGGCTCTCGAGGCTGAAAATGGAATGAGGAAAGTATCGCTTAAGCTCCGTCTGCACGAATCTCAGGCCAAACACCGTGACGAAGAACATGATCTGCCAGTCGAACAGTCGCGGGCGCGGCAGATTGCGCCGAATCAGCCGAAAAATGCTTTGATCGATGAACGGGGAGAACGACCAGATGTCATCCTTGTCGGCGGCCATGGTACGCAGCTGGCCGGCGATAAAACCAGAAAGCACTGCGAAGGGCAGCGCCGCCCACTCGCCATGCAGCAGAGCGGGTATCCCCATCAGCACGCCGCCGAGAGATCCCGCCCAGCGTCCGCCGATTACGCCCAGCAGAAGCGCGGTTTCAAAACTCAGATCGCCCGCCAGAAAGCTCGGGACCGAAATACGAATCCAGACCCCAACCATGATAGGAAGCGCCATGCATAACGCGAGGTAAACCTTCTGCCGGAACGTGCGCTCGTCGCGAAACAACAACAATTTGAATTCCTTGGAGCGCACCAGAGTGCTGGAGACGGCGGCGGCCACGCCCAGCTTGAGCGCCAGGTGGATAAGAATGGTCTGCGGCTCCATGGAATTGGCGAACATAAATGCCCGAAGAAAACTGTAGCACGAAGCGGAGGGTCATTCGTCTCTGGTCGCAGCCCGTCTTGCAGTTTCTCCGCTGCGGACGTAATATCTCGACTCTGAAAGGAGCAGCATCATGATCTTAGGCATGACGACATCGACTTTCACCCTCGTGCATGTGTTGTTGAGCCTGGTCGGCATCGGCTCGGGATTTCTGGTCGCTTACGGGATGCTTCTCGGAAAACGCTTCGACGGCGCGACCGCGATTTTTCTCTTGACCACAGTCTTAACCAGCCTGACCGGGTTCCTGTTTCCGTTCGAGCACCTCTTGCCGTCTCATGTGGTCGGCGTCATCTCGCTGGTGGCGCTCGCGGTTGCGATCCTGGCGCGCTACGCCCTCCACCTGGCTGGCGCCTGGCGCTGGCTCTACGTAGTATGCGCCGTGCTTGCCCTCTATCTGAATGTCTTCGTGTTGGTGGTGCAGGTTTTCCTGAAAGTACCGGCTGTGCACGCGCTGGCTCCGACGCAAAAAGAACCGCCGTTCCTAGTCGTACAGCTTATCGTCATGGCGCTTTTCGTCGTGCTTGGCATTTTCGCAGTCAAGAAGTTCCACAATTGAGCGCGTTCGCCCCTGCGCCATCATGGACGAGTACTAAGCGCCTTGCACCGATGAGGTGACTGGCTGACTTCGAGCCGGTTCCATTTCTTCACCGGTTTTTCATTGGCTTTTGAGGAAGGCGCGCAGATCGTGTCCCGTCATCTCTTTCGGTTCATCGACGCCCAGCATCCCGAGGATGGTCGGCGAAATATCCCGCAACGAGCCGTTGGGCTTGAGGGTGTACTGCTTGGCATCGTCTGCGACCACGATGAACGGCACCGGATTGCAGGTATGCGCCGTATGGGGACCGCCGGTGACCGGGTCGATCATCATCTCGGCGTTGCCGTGATCGGCGGTGATGAGCATTGCGCCGCCCTTGGCGCGAACCGCGGTTTCGATGCGGCCCAGGCAGGCATCCACGGTCTCGACGGCTTTCACAGTAGGCTCGATCTTGCCCGAGTGCCCGACCATATCCGCATTGGCGAAGTTCACGATCATTACGTCAAACGTTGCTGAATCCATGGCCTTCACGACGGCATCGGCAATGCCGGCGGCGTTCATCTCCGGCTTCAGATCGTAAGTCGCAACCTTGGGCGAGGGCACCATCACGCGCTCTTCGCCGGGAAACGGCTGCTCCACGCCGCCATTAAAGAAGTATGTAACGTGCGCATACTTCTCGGTCTCGGCCACGCGCAGGTTGCGCAGTTGGAGATTACCCATCACGTTGGCCAGGATGTTCGCCATCGATTCCGGCGGAATCACCACCGGCAGGCTGAAGTTTCGGTCATATTGCGTCATGCAAACGTAGTGCAGATTCTTCGGGACACGGTCGCGGGGAATCGTGGCGTCGAGATCAGCGGCGCCCGGAAGATCGCTGCCACCCTTGGGGTTCAGACCGCTGTTACGCGCCACTGCTCGCGTGATCTGGCGTACGCGGTCGGCGCGGAAATTGAAGCAGATACAAGCATCATCCTCGCGAATACTTGCCAGCGGCTGACCGCTTTTGTCGGTGCAAACAAACGGCACCACAAACTCATCGGTGAG
>PMHI01000430.1:9610-9873 GCA_003156615.1 Acidobacteriaceae bacterium
TAGCGGCCGTTCACCGTGGCAATCTTACCGGAATTATATTCTCGCATCTTCTGCTGCAACTGTTCGAGATAACCTGCGCCGTTGGTGGGCAGTGTGTCGCGGCCATCCATGAAGGCGTGGACGAAGACACGATCGACTCCATTCTGCTTCGCCATCCTCAGCAGCGCGTATAGATGAGCCTGCTGCGAGTGCACACCGCCATCGGAAACCAGGCCAAACAGATGCAGCCTCCGCTCGCCCACGCGTGCATGCTTCATGGCCGC
>PMHI01000430.1:9936-11557 GCA_003156615.1 Acidobacteriaceae bacterium
TTGGGATACTCGCGCAGCAGACGGTCATAGGTTGGCTTGCGCGCCAGCGCGATGGCGTTGGCCTTGGTCTCGGCGCGGTAACCCCAGCCGTCCAGGACGATGAGAACGAGTGGTTTGGGACGGGACATAAATGCAGCTTCTAGCTCCTGGGTTCTAGCTGATACCGTGAAGGAAACAGGACGGATGGGCGCTGCTTCAGCCGTACCGCCTTATTTCTGCGGCGAATCGGATTTCTCCTCGGCTCGCTTGAGCGCCGCGTCGACCTCCGCCTGTATTCGCGGATATACCGCGCGCATGGTTTCCGACGTCACCGCAGGCATCTCGTGGAGAAACTTCTGCCCGGCCGGAGAAGAATAAAAAGTAATCAATGCGTCAATGTCAGACTTCGCAAAGTGGTGCTGATAGATGGGGATCATGTCGCTCAGCATCGCGTCCATGGGAAAATTCTTAATGACGTCCTCGGACTCGCGGTCTATCCGCGCGAGTTCTTCTTCGGTAACATCTGGACGCCGTTTTCTGACCTGCTCACGGTTCAGGCTCCGCATCTGCGCGAACACCTGCTGCATCATTTGGCGCATCTGGTCGCGGCTGGCCATCACATCAAAGAGCTTCTGGACGTCTTCCTTGGAAACCGCGTCCGGAGCGACCGAGACGGTGGTCTGCGCCCCAGCGCACATCGACAAAGCGATAAGACACGCGAACGGCAATGACCTCTGTCTCATAGAAACCTCCGCCTTGCAGGAATGTTGCTCGTCAGACCTTAAGGATTCAGCCGGGTTCAGCCCCGGTAGTTCAGCGCCTTCAGTCCCAAAAACCTCGCGGAATCGCCCAACTCCGCTTCAATCCGCAGCAGTTGGTTGTACTTGCAGATGCGGTCCGTGCGCGAAGCCGAGCCCGTCTTGATCTGACCCGCGCCGGTGGCGACGGCGAAGTCTGCGATGAACGTGTCCTCAGTTTCGCCCGAACGATGCGAGATCACCGATGTGTAAGCATTGCGGCGTGCCAGATCGATCGCGTCGAGGGTCTCGCTGACTGTGCCGATCTGATTCACCTTGATCAGGATTGAGTTTGCGACGCCCTTGTCAATTCCCTCTTGCAGGAAGGCAATGTTGGTGACGAAGATGTCGTCGCCTACGAGTTGAATCTTGCCGCCAAGTTCCTTGGTCAGGTTCTTCCAGCCCTCCCAGTCGTCCTCCGATAAACCATCCTCCAACGAAACGATGGGATAATCCCTTACCCACTTGGCATAGAACTGTACCATGTCGTCGGAACTCTTGGCCGACTTGTCTGACTTCTTGAAAACGTACTTGCCGTCCTGATAAAACTCGCTGGCCGCGGGATCGAGGGCGATTGCGATCTCTTCTCCCGGCTTGTAGCCGGCCTGCTGAATCGCCTCCAGCACCACTTCGATGGCCTCGACGTTCGACTTCACCGAAGGCGCAAATCCGCCCTCATCGCCAACCGCCGTGTTGTAGCCGCGCTTCTTCAGCACTCCCTTGAGCGTATGAAAAACTTCCACGCCCCAGCGCAACGCCTCTGAAAACGAAGGGGCGCCCACTGGCATCACCATGAATTCCTGGAAGTCGACATTGTTGTCGGCGTGCGCTCCGCCGTTGAGGAT
>PMHI01000430.1:11608-12168 GCA_003156615.1 Acidobacteriaceae bacterium
TCCCCGTTGACGTTCTCTACCGCCTTGAGAACTCCTTTGCCGAGAAAACGCGCATGGTCGCCGTCGCGCAGTTCCACGGCCTCATGCTCGCCGGTCGAGGCTCCGCTGGGCACAATGGCTCGTCCAACCGCGCCGCCCGCCAGTTGCACTTCCGCTTCTACCGTAGGATTGCCGCGCGAATCCAGCACCTCGTGCCCGATGATGGCTGCAATGTTCGTCATACGGCGCTACCGTCCTTGTCTCTATATGAGTACGGAATCGGTGAATCGTCGCTCACCCACGCGACGCGCCTGAGAGAGCCCGAACTGAAGGTCGGAAGCGGGCCCGTTAGAAAACAGCCGCTCGTCTGGGTTTGTTTCATGGGGTGGTTCCGAAACCCACGATTATATACGGAGGAGGATCACGGCAATGGAGGGAAACCACAGCCTGCGCATTTCCCGTCCCTAAAATGCAACATGCCCGCCCCTTATCTTCGCTGATTCCCCGGCCCCGCCGCATATTGCCCCAGCCCTCTGCCTGGTCTAGAGTCATAAACAACAATGGAGAGATTTAGGGGTTTG
>PMHI01000105.1:0-2024 GCA_003156615.1 Acidobacteriaceae bacterium
CAGTATCCGGGTCCTATCAGGACAGTGTAGGGAGCCGCGATACGGACCTGGTCGACCGGGCGGCGCACGGTGCCCTCCTACCACGGCCGGCCAGTTCCACGCGCGATTTGCGGCAGAGGCTTGCGTGCTCTTTATGTGCCATTACGGAGGAGCGAGAGATTACCCGTAAAGCGCCAAGTTAGTGATCAACCGTCATGCCGTCAGCGCATTAATTTTGTGCGGCATTCACCACAGAGATGGTCTAGCGGAAGCGCTGCCAGGGACCGGATGCCGGGCTTGTTTTGCGCGTTATGAAATCAGACCCCTGTTGGCCTAAAATGCTGGCCACGTTGTTTAGCAGGACACATCGGCGCGGCAGTGGCACTTTTCCATGGCAGCAACGACCCAGATCAACAGGGATAGTGACGTAGAGTACGCCGGAAGAGTTGCCGGTCCCTGCGTATTCGTGCTATTCGGAGCCGCTGGAGATTTGACCAAACGCAAGTTGGTTCCAGCGCTTTTCAACCTAGTAAGGGCAAAGCTGCTTCCCGACAACTTCGCAGTGATGGGCATTTCTGTCGACGACTTGAGGGTCGAGGAATTTCGCAATCAGGTCACTGGATTCCTGCCCGCCGGAGATGAGGAAAGAGACCACCTGGAGTGGTTCCGGCAGCGGCTCTTTTACGAGCGTGGCGATTTTGGGGACGCGACCACATTTTTGAAACTCCGGGAGCGGCTCAAGGCCGTGGACCTTGAGCGCCACACCGAGGGCAATTACCTTTTTTACCTGGCGACTGCGCCCAAGTTTTTTGCGAACATCGTTCAGCAACTGGGAAAAGCTGGTCTGACGATCCAGGGGAATGGGTGCTGGCGGCGCATTGTGATCGAAAAGCCTTTTGGCCACGATCTGGATTCCGCGAAGACGTTGAACCGGGAGATCAAGGGTGTGCTGCAGGAAAATCAGATTTACCGCATCGATCATTATTTAGGTAAAGAAACCGTGCAGAACATCATGGTCTTCCGCTTTGACAATGCCATTTTCGAGCCCATCTGGAACCGGCGTTACATTGACCACGTACAGATTACGAATGCAGAGACGGTCGGAGTGGAACGCCGGGGCGGTTACTTCGACACTGCAGGAACACTCCGGGACATGGTCCCGAACCATATGATGCAGCTTCTCAGCCTGACCGCCATGGAGTCCCCCGTTTCGCTTCAGGCGGATGCGGTGCGCAATGAGCAAGCCAAGGTTCTTCATTCAGTTCTGCCTCTGAACGCCCAAGATGTATTGCAGCAGAGCGTGCGCGGCCAATATGGGGAAGGATTGCTGGGTGGGGAAAGGGTGCCCGGTTATCGATCGGAATCTGGAGTTGCTCCCGAATCACGGACAGAAACCTTCGTGGCGTTGAAGCTCAACATCGACAATTGGCGATGGGCGGGCGTGCCCTTCTATCTGAGAACTGGTAAGCGGATGGCCCAGCGCCACACTGAGATTGCCATCCAGTTCAAACGCTTGCCCTTCGAATTGTTCCGCAACGCCGCATTCCGCAAGCTGCATACGAACACGCTGGTCATACAGATTCAACCGGTGGAAGGGATCTCGCTAAGCTTTGGCGCCAAGATTCCAGGAGCTCTCCTGCGGGTTGGATCGGTGAATATGAGCTTTGAATACTCGAAGTATTTCGGAACCGATGCCTACACCGGATATGAGGTTTTGTTATACGACTGCATGATCGGAGACGCGACTTTGTTCCAGCGTGCGGATATGGTCGAAGCTGGGTGGAAGGTGGTCGATCCGGTATTGGACGTGTGGAGGGCACTGCCTCCGCGCAAATTTCCGAACTATGCATCCGGCACCTGGGGTCCGTCAGAGGCCGATCAATTGTTGGAACTCGACGGCCGGAAATGGAGGAAGATTGAACCATGATTCTTGCAGGTGACATCGGCGCTACACGCACCCGACTCGCTGCTTTCGAAATGGAGGGCAATCGCCTCCAATGTGTGGTGGAGAAGACCTATATGAGCCAGCAGCATGACGGGCTATC
>PMHI01000105.1:2072-14860 GCA_003156615.1 Acidobacteriaceae bacterium
TACGGAATCGATGCCCTTGAATCGAAGGATTTCGTCAGCTTGAGCGGGGCTGCCGAAGATGCCGAAGGGAACAGGGCAGTAATCTCGGCGCGCACCGGACTCGGCATGGCAGGCCTGTTTTGGGATGGCTTCCGGCATCACCCCTTTGCTTGCGAAGGAGGTCACGCCGACTTCGCGCCCAGAAACGATCTCGAAATTGAGTTGCTGAAATACCTTCAGAAAAAGTACGGCCGTATCAGTTGTGAGCGCCTTCTCTCCGGGCCCGGGATCAAGAATATTTACGATTTTCTTCGGGATACGCACAAATCGGAGGAGCCGGAGTGGCTGCGAAAGGAGATGGACGGAGCGCCTGATGCTCCCGCGCTGATTTCGCAACTGGCACTGGGGGGCAAGACCAAGATTTGCGATCAGGCGCTGTCGATCTTCGTGAGCATCTTCGGCGCTGAAACCGGGAACTGTGCCTTGAAGTTCATGTCCACCGGGGGTATTTTCATCGGAGGCAGCATTGCGGCGAAAATCGTGCCCAAGATGAAAGATCCTGTGTTCATGCAGTCTTTCCTCGACAAAGGTCGTATGGAAGTGCTGCTGAAGGACATGCCGGTCAAAATCGTGCTCAACGACGACTGCGACATCATCGGCGCGGCCCGCTACACACTCATCCAAAAAGCGTTCCAGGGACCGAGCCGGGCGGCGGATTAGGGACCCGCCAAACTGGAAAATGCCCTGCCCGCCTACCGCACCGGCGCGTTCAACGCCGCAACCAGCTCCAGGAAACTATTCGCATTCACCGCTTGTTCCACCGCTTCTTTGCGGCTGAATAACTCGCTGGCATCTCCCAGCAAATCGTGTTGCGACTGNNCCCTCTGACTTCGCCACCACCACCAACGGCCGCGCCAATCCATTCACGCGGGCATGGGGCACGGCTAATTCATTTTCCCAGCCGCTCGGGAGCACGTGCTCCCGTTCCGAAACCAGGCGCAGTAATCTCTCCGGCGCGTTGCTTACGACCTCCGCCGCTACTTCGCACATCTCCCGCAGTGCTCCCAGCCGGGTCTTCGCCGCCAGGTTGGGCAAGAAAAGTTTGGCGGTCACGGTGTCCTTCAGAGTCAGCTTGCGCCTGCGACGGATCAGGAAGTGAATGGCCGGTGCCGACACCAGCGAAGTGAACAAGGCCATGATCACCATGGCCACGAACATGTTCTCCCGGATCAATCCCGCCTGCAGCGCCAGGATCCCCAAAATGATCTCCATGGCTCCCCGCGCATTCATTGCCAGCCCTACCGCCAGTGACGACGTACGGTCCATTCCGCCCAGGCGCGCGCCCCAGCCTGCTCCGAGCAGCTTACCCACGCAGGCCACGCCGATCACGGTGGCGGTTAATCCCAGGTGAAAGTTCGAGACAAAGTTCGTTCGCAAGCCAATGCTGGCAAAGAAAAACGGCGCGAACACGTTGGTCACGATCTCATGAATGTGCTGGGACGTCCGCTGCCGCAAATGGGACGACTCTCCCACCGCGATGCCAACCACAAACGCTCCAAACACCGCATGAATTCCGGCGTATTCAGTGAATGCCGCACCCATCATCGTAAGTGTGAAAATGAACCCCAGTACGCCGCCCGGCCACGTAGTATGCGCCTGCAGCACCGGCAGGATCTTATCGATCAGCCAGCGTCCCAGGGTCAGGGTGATGCCGACGAACAGCAGCACCAGAACGATGGTGTGCTTCACCCCACGGCCTATGCTGCCGTCGGCCGATGGGTGCATCATCCCCAGCACGAAGGAGAACAGAATCCATCCCACCAGATCGTCAAACATCGCCGACGAGATGATGACCGTGCCCATCTCGGTGCGCAGAAGATTCAAGTCCATTAGGATCTTCGCGATCACCGGCAGCGCCGAAATCGATAGCGCTGTGCCCACGAAAAGCGCGAAGATCACAGGGTTCGCTCCCGCCTCCGCGCCCATATATCTGGGAAAAGCGCTGGCCGCGAGGACACCGGATGCGAAGGGAAACGCCACGCCGAAAATACTTACCAGCAAGGCGCTTTTGCCCTGTCGGAAAATGCTGCGCAAGTCGATCTCGAGCCCGGCCGTCAGCAAGAAGAACACAACTCCCAGCGTGGTCACCGTTTCCAGCACGATCGGCATCGGCCCGGTCGTGGGAAACAGTGTTTGGTACACGTGTGGGCGGTAGTGTCCGAGGACCGTAGGTCCCAGAAAAATCCCGACCGAAATCTCCCCTAGAACCGGAGGCTGGCCGATCTTCTGCATCAACTCCGCCGCCAGCTTGGCGCAGCCCAGCAGCGTGGCCAGTGCCAGGAACATGGTCATTACGTCATGCGGACTTAAATGCTGCATGGAGAAACCTCGTCCGGGAGTCGACGGATGGAACTTCGGCAGCCGTTGCGCCACAGTCGATCTTGGATTTTACAGAATTTCATTTCTGACGCGGATTGCGAACTAGAGCAAACACCCTAGTCTCCCCGCGTCTTCCCTATGCTAGGTTTTCTACTAGGTTAACAGCCTGGAGTAAACAGACCGGTTTTAGAGAAGATTCGCGCAAGGAGAGACTGCCATGAGGCGTAATTCGTGGGTCGCCGTCGTTATTCTGTTGTCGCTCGCAACCCTGGGCTTTGCTCAGGATCAGCCCTCGGCCAAGGCCCAAGAACGTGTCGTCAAGGAAGTTCGCCACGAACTTCTCATGCTGCCCTATTTCGGTGTGTTCGACAACATCGCCTACAAAGTGGATGGCTACACGGTTACGCTGCTCGGGCAGGTCGTGCGGCCAACGCTCAAGTCCGACGCGGAGAACGCGGTGAAGCACATCGAAGGCGTCGAAAAAGTGGACAACCAGATCGAGGTACTGCCCCTCTCACCCATGGATGATCGTCTGCGCCTGGAGTTGTACCGTGCGGTCTACGGATATCCGGCTTTGGAGAAGTACGCCTTGGGGGTGCAGAAGCCGATCCGCATCATCGTGAAGAATGGCCACGTCACCCTCGAGGGAGTGGTCGACAACGAAGGCGACAAGAACCTTGCCGGATTGCGAGCCAACGGCGTCTCCGGAACCTTCTCGATGACCAACAATTTGCAAGTGACGCCGTCGAAGTAGAGGTCAAGGTTAAAAATGGCCGACGAATCACTCGGCGCGCTCGGCCGGCGCCCGTGCGCGCCTTCATGGATGGTTCGGCTTTAGTGAGCGCGAATCCTCACGTCTTCCCAAATGGATCGTCCAGGGACGGGCTTTGCGGTGTGAACAATTCCGCGCCGCTTTCCGTGATGTGCATGTCGTCTTCGAGGCGAACGCCGAATTCGCCGCGAATGTAGATGCCAGGCTCGTTGCTGGTGGTGACATTGCTCTGCAGCCTGGTGGTGTTGCCGCGCACCAGATAAGGCCACTCGTGCCCATCCATGCCGATGCCGTGGCCCAGGCGGTGGCTAAAATACTTGTAGTCAGGTCCGTAGCCGGCGTCGGTTATCAGCTTTCGTGCCGCCCCATCGACCATGCCACACTCCACTCCAGGTCGCGCCGCGGCTAACGCCGCCGCCTGCGCACGATGCACGATCTCGAAGACTTTATTCATTTTGTCCCTGACTTTTTCTGAAGCTTTTCCCAGCACAAAGGTGCGCGTAATGTCTGATTGATATCCTTCCACCGTGCAGCCATCGTCAATCATGACGATTGAACCCTCTTGAATCGCCTGCGGCGTGCGCGATCCGTGAGGAAGGGCGGAGTATTCACCGACCTGTACGCTGGCCTCGCCGGGAAAGCCTAGCTGTCCGTAAGCCCCTGCGATTAAATCCCCGACCTGCTGCTGGCTCATGCCTTCGCGCAAGGCGTGATAGACAGCTTCGTAGGCGGCCAGCGTTACCTGACAGGCCAGACGCATCAGCCCGATCTCGTGGGCGCTCTTGTTCGCACGGCATCCGGCGGTCACCGGCGTTGCGCTCGTAAGCGTGACCTGCTGCACGGCTTTGGCAATTCCATCGGAAAACACGAAGAGCACCGTTTCTTCAATCCCAATCTTGCCCGTGGCCAGGCCGCGTTCTTTCAGTCCTTGGGCCAGGCGCTGGTACGGGCTTTCGTCCTCCTGCCACGTGCGCAGATCTGGACGGTCGCCGTCCGGCGCGTTGACGAGTTGCTCGCGCGCACGGCCTTCTTCAAAGGCCGGACAAACATAGAAGGCACCGCCTTTTGCCGGAAGCACCAGCGCGAACATGCGCTCGCCGCCCCACCAACGAATGCCGGTGAAGTATTCGAGCGAGGTTCCTTCCATGAGCATAATGGCGTCGAGCGCGTTCTCGCTCATCAACTTGCGGGCGCGCTCCTGACGTTCGCGCCGCTCTTCGCGCGAAATAGGAACGGCTTCGCTCTTCCGCGACTTTAAGCGGGCCAGAGAAGGTGGCAGGGAAGAGTTGTCTGGTTTTTCATCGCTGGGCGCGCCAGATGCCGGCAGGCGACGAGACACAGCAGCGACCCCTGCCGCCACACCGCCTACTTCCAGAAACCGTCGCCGCGAGATCATGAAGCCTCCAGGTTGAGGGGTTGGACTGGCCATTATAGGGCAATGGAAATTCCGCCCTGACAACAGGGGAGCCGGCCGCTCGGGATCTGCGGCATAATTGCCTTATGGAAGCCGGCTTTCAATGCGCAGGTTGTGGCGAGTGGAACTCCACTACCCTGGATGAATCCGCCGGACGCCATCAAAGTTATGTCGAAGACTGCCAGATCTGCTGCCGGCCCAACCTGCTGCGGGTTGAGTATGATATGGCGTCACAGGAATTCCTTATTGCGGCCGCCCTGGAATGAGGTTCAGGGATTTCCAATTTGCGACTTCCAATGAGGGATGGACATGCTCCCGGTCGGGAGCACAATCGCTCGGACGGTCCGAAGTTCGGCGGCCGGCAATTGGAAATCGGCAATTCGTCGGACCCGCACATGCGTTATAGTTAGCTGCTGCTCGGGCACAGCCTCAACCGGTTGTGCTTGGTTCAGAAAGGAATGACGGCGATGGCAACCAGCTACTCCGGTGGTGGGCGGATGGTGGCGCACAACATGGTCACGACGCAGTTCGATTTGGATGGTTTCCGCGTGACGCGCACGCTCGGAGTGGTGCGCGGTATCGTGGTGCGCTCGCGCTCGATCTTCGGCACCATCGGCGCGGGATTGCAGACCCTGGTCGGCGGCAACATCACGCTGCTTACCAACTTGTGCGAGAAGACACGCGGCGAGGCTTTCGACCTGATGCTGCAGCATGCGGCCGAACTGGGCGGCAACGCCGTGGTCGGTGCCCGCTACGACGCGACGGAGGTGATGCAGGGCGTCACCGAAGTGCTGGCCTACGGGACGGCGGTGTTCGTGGAAGCGGTCAAGTAGGCGCTGCCGATTGCCGATTTCCAATGGCCGATTGGAGCCGGGGTCATACGCTTAAAGATCCGTCAGTCCTTGTACAGCCAGCCAGCGACCAGCGCGGCTAGGATGGCGCCCAGCCACATTTCGATCATCCACCCAAAAGGAAGCACGCGGTCACCGGCGAACCAGGTTTCCTGCGCGAAGTTGTCCGGGAAGCCGGCGAAGAAGCCTGCCAAAAAGCCGATCTTCAGAGCGGCGCCGGGACCAGGTCCCAAGCCCTGACGTGCCCAGGCATAAAGATGCGCGACCGCGATCGCCAGAATAAACAGAAGCCCGATCCACTGGACTACGAAGAGCGGATAGCGCGGTGTTTTCAGCAAAAGCCCCGCGTTCTGGGCCGCCAGATAGCGCACATCGGTGATGACAAATTTTTCTACAAGAAAACTCCAGAGTGTCCAGACTACACCTGCTGCCAAACCGCCCAGCCAGACCCTGCCTCGGTTCAGACGCATTAGCGCCTCCGAAAGTCGTCGTTGAGTAAACGGACGCAGTGTACACCCATTTGTGGGCGACCGCGCGGAGAGGGCGGTTGCTGAGGTAGGCTACTGTTTTCCACAGGAAAGTGCGCCAGGGGCGCGGAGTGCAAGAAGAATATTAGCGAATAGATAGCGAAGGAACCTAGACCGTAACCCCAATCCCTTGTGGTCGTATTTCTGGTTAACCACAAGCGATCGTAGTTTGTCGAATCACTCCCGGAGTGGCACACCTACCCTCAAGTTTAGGCTTGACAATCAATGACTTACGGGTAAGATGTGGTACAAAGTGGAACCAAGTGGTAAGGACAGTAGGGGGCGTGGGAGTCAGGAGTCAGTAAAGAGGAGCCGGTGGGAAACCGACCCAAAAGCACGACAAATTGCCTGAAGCACCCGAGTTTTACCGAACTTTGCACCGCTTTTGCCTCCCTGGCTGCAGTCGTAGTGACAGACCAAAAACATGTTTCGCGGCAATCACCCAACTCGCGTGGACGAAAAGGGACGGTTGAAGATCCCGGCCGAATTCAAGCGAGTGATCGACGAGAAGTATGGACAGCAATTTTACATCACGAGTCAGGACGGGAAGGTTGCACAAGTATATCCCTTCGAAGAATGGGAGCGGATCGAGCAGAAGCTGGCGGGGCTCTCCAATTTCAATCCGACGAAGAAAAAGTTTATCGACCGCAGCAACTATTACGGGCAGCAGGTCGAGATGGACGGGCAGGGACGCTTGTTGCTGCCGCAGTTGTTGCGCGAGTCAGGGCAGATCAAGGGCGAGGTAGCGGTTCTGGGGCATTTGACGTTTCTCGTGGTCAGGAACCTGGAACAGTTCAAGAAAGAGATCGAGGAAGAAGAGTTCACGCCTGACGATGAGAAGACGCTCGACGAATTGGGCATCTAGTGGGCGAGGGTTTAACAGACACCCCTCAGGGGGTTGGGCATGGGGGAAGGGAAGCCAGCCATGTTCCGGTTCTTTTAAAAGAAGCGATCGACTTTTTAAGCGTGCGGCGTGGCGGGACCTATATCGACGCCACGGTGGGCTTGGGCGGACACAGTTACGAAATCGCAAAACGCCTCGGCGCACCGGGACGTTTGATAGGGCTCGATAAGGATCCGGCAGCGCTGGAAATTGCAGGCTCCAGGCTTCGGGCATCGGGCGTCGGCGAAGCGGATTGGCCGGCCATCGAATTGCGGCAAGCATCCTTTGCGAGTTTGGCCGAAGCCCGAAGCCCGATAGCCGACGGCTTGCTGGCCGACATCGGTGTCAGCAGCTTGCAACTGAA
Source organism: Acidobacteriaceae bacterium (assembly GCA_003156615.1). The sequence continues at coordinate 9,242 of PMHI01000105.1, forward strand.
CGATGCGGCACGCGGATTTAGTTTTCAGGCGGATGGACCGCTCGACATGCGGATGGACCCGCGGTCGGAGCGTACCGCCGAACAAGTGGTAAACCACCTCGACGAGCGCGAGCTTGCCGATGTGATTTACGAATTCGGAGAGGAAAGGAGGTCGCGGAGAATCGCCAGAGCCATTGTCCGGTCGCGGCCGATACGATCTACCGCACATCTTGCGGATGTCATATCAGCCGCGGCCCGGCCAATGAATTCTGAACAACGGCGAATTCATCCGGCGACCCGAACTTTTCAGGCGCTCCGAATCTTCGTAAACCGCGAACTGGACGATCTGCGGGCGCTGCTGGACGCGGCGCCCCGGGTGGTGAAGCCAGGAGGGCGGGTGGTGGTGATTAGTTTTCACTCGCTGGAGGATCGCATCGTGAAAGATGCCTTCCGCGAGGCAGCGAAGCAGGGTTCCATGAGTTTGCTTACGAAAAAACCGCTCACTGCGACAGAAGAAGAGAGTGATCGCAATCCGCGGGCACGCAGCGCGAAGTTGCGGGCGGCGGAAAGAATTTAACGCGGGCGCCCGGCTTCAGGCTTCCGGACGGAAAGTCGAAACGGTCGCTCGTAAACGGAAGACGATTTCAAAAGTTTGATTCCGGAAAACCTGCCGGGGTCCCCGGCACAGCTGTCATGGCGTGCCGGGAGTTCAGGTTCGGAAAGGCGGACGAAGATCCGCCAGCAGAAAACTCCGGAGGCCGCCAGCCGGTCACCGGAGGCCGGGTTCTGGGGTTCCGTGGTAGGAATCCAAATTGAGGGTGAAAAATGTACACGGGCACGTTGATTAAGGATCTGAGTGCGATGGTGGAGCGGGCTGAACGGGGCGCTCAACACAAACGGATTGCCGATACGACGGAGCTGCATCGGCTATTTGAGTTGCGGGCTCCGCAGATGCAGAGTGAACCGGTTCTTCTAGGAGCGGCATAAATGGGGGCGGCAGCAGCTGCAATCCGAAGTGCAATCCCAGCGGCGCGTCGGAATACGCTTTTCAGCGGAACTCCGGAAATCTACTTCGCCAAAGCGATCGATAATTCGCGGTTGGTGAAGGTGGAAGATCGTGGACGCAATCGCGAAATGAAGCAGTTTGGCACCGCGCTGGCTTGCCTGTTTCTGCTGGTGTTTACTTACGCCTGGCAGCACTTCCGGGCGATTGAATATGGTTACCACATCGAGTCGGCGAAGCGCGAACTCAATAACCTGACGGAGATGAACCGTGCTCTGCGATTGGAGGATGCGTCGTTACGCGATCCGGAACGAATTGATGTGATGGCGCGGCGGATGGGACTGGTGCCACCGGAACCAGGGCAGGTGATCCGCATGGATAGCGCGTCGGCAGATTCGAACGCGCCGGTGATGGCTAGCGCGGAGCCCACAATGGTGCTGGCGGGGCAGTAGCGGTTTATGGGGGACCGGCTCTTCGATCCGGTCGGCGAGCGAGAGCTCAGCTCAGTTTCGGCGGCCTGTCTGGATGCGGGCCGCCATGTTTGTCTAAACGAGCCCACAACGAACTAACCACGGGTTTCCATGATGACTCGGCCAAAGCTCGGCAAGAACTCCCGGCTCTACCTTCTGGGAGCGATGCTCCTGTTCTGGTGCCTAGCGATTTGCGGCCGGCTGGTTTATCTGCAAATCTTCCGCTATGGCAGCTTTGTGAAGCAGGCGGAGCACCAGCAGCAGCGCGAGATTCCGCTCTCCGCCAAGCGTGGCGTGATTTTTGACCGCGCAGGAAAAGAGCTGGCGATGTCCGTGCTGGTGGATTCGGCTTTCGCCGTGCCCACCGAAGTAAAAGACCTGCCCACGGCGGTTTCCCTGATTACCCGCATCACCGGCGAGGATCACAATGTGGTGTTGGCCGACTGCCGCAACCACAAGACGTTCTGCTGGGTGGCGCGCAAGGCAGATGACGAGACGATCGAACGCATCAAGTCGCTAAACCTGCAGGGTATTCATTTTCAAAAGGAGCCGAAACGTTTTTACCCCGCGCGCGATCTGGCGGCCCAGGTAGTTGGAACCGTGGGCATGGAAGACTCCGGGCAGAGCGGGATCGAGCACGGGTTCGACGATGAACTACGCGGGCGCGCAGGGAAGATGTTCATCTCGGTGGATGCCCACCGGCAGTGGTTTTCTGATGTGGAGAAGCAGCCAGAGCCAGGCGAGAGCTTGGTCCTGACCATCGACAAGAATATTCAGTACATCGCCGAGAAGGAACTGGAGCAGGCGATTCACGACACGCAGGCAATCGCGGGCACGGTGATCGTCGAGGATCCGCATACGGGGGAAATTCTGGCGCTGGCCAATCGTCCCACGTTCAATCCAAACCTGCGCAAGCAGATCACGCCCGCCGCGCTGACCAATCGCGCCGTGAGCTATGTGTACGAGCCCGGGTCGACCTTCAAGCTGGTGACCATTTCAGCAGCGCTTGAAGAGAAGCTGACGAATCCCGATGAAGTGTTCGACTGCCAGATGGGAGCGATCGTCTACAACGGCATGCGCATTCGCGACTCGAAGCCGCATGGCTTGTTACCGGTGTGGGGCGTGCTGGCGGAGTCAAGTGACGTGGGTGCGATCAAGATTGCGCTGCGGCTGGGCGAAGGCCGCTTCTACAAATACATTCGCGAGTTTGGATTCGGACAGCAAACTGGTATCGAGTTGCCGGGCGAGACACGCGGGCTGACCAAGCCGGTGAGCCGCTGGTCGAAGGTTTCGATTGCCGCGATTTCCATGGGCCAGGAAATTGGGATTTCGCCGATTCAGCTGGCGGGACTGGTCTCCACATTTGCCAACGATGGCGTGTGGGTGGCGCCGCGCATTGTTGCAGGGAAGGTTGACCCAGGGGACGCCCCGCAGCCCGGGATGAAGTCCGTGGCGTTTCATCCGGGAGCGTCGCACAGGGTCGTCTCAAGTTATACGGCTGCCGAGATGCGAGCCATGATGCAGAAAGTGGTGCTCGAAGGCACGGGACGCAAAGCGATTCTGGAAGGCTACACTTCGGCAGGGAAGACGGGGACGGGACAGAAGGTCGATCCGGCGACCGGCGCGTATTCAAAGACGAAATACGTCGCATCGTTCGCGGGATTCGCACCCCTGAACAATCCCCAGATTGTAGTGGCTGTGATTCTGGATTCGGCCGTGGGACTGCACCAGGGCGGGCAAGTATCGGCCCCCGTATTTCGCCGCGTGGCGCAGCAGGTGCTGGAGTACCTGCACGCGCCGCACGATCTGCCGCTGTCGCCCAATCATCAGTTGCTGTTAGCTCAAGCGGAGATGAAGGATAAGGACTTCGAAGAGGGCACGCCGGATCATCCCGGCGAACCGCTGGAAACAGCGGAGGTGAACGGGGATTCGACGCAACCCCCGGTGGGTAAGGACCTGGTGGCCCAGGCGCCCCTTCGGCAGGCTCAGGGCAGGCTCTCGCCCGCGACCGCCCGAGCCGAAGGAAACGTTGTGCAGGCGGCGACGCGGGTGAGCGAACCGTTATCGAGTACGCAAGTTGGAAGTTCGGCGGGTCAGAGTCCACCGCAACCGATGGCGCCGAACCCGGCCGACGCAGCCGCCGNNATCGAAGTGCCGTCATTTGTCGGTAAGACCGTGCGCGGCGCCGTGGAAACTGCTCAAGATGCCGGGCTGGAGCTGGAAGCCGTAGGCAGCGGCTTGGCGCGGCTGCAGTCTCCGCCAGCCGGCACGCACGTTGCCGCAGGAGCGCACGTCACGGTTCAGTTCGGACGATAGCTTTTCTTTAACCTCAACCCCAGCGGACACGGGGATCGCAGAGGGATTCCTAGCGCCCCGCAATGTTTTCCTCTTGGGAACTCAGCCCTCTGCCTTGAAGTCCTCTGGTTTGACCGCCCGAAAAAGCCCGTGATAGGGTAAACCATCACACCATCTTGGCAGACCAGCCCCTGCTCTCTGATTGAGGTTTGTACTTTGTCTTCTGTTGAGGCGACGCCCGCCGGCAGCACGACTGCCGTCCGCAAAACCGCGCTGAACGCCGTCCATCGCCAGTTGGGAGCGAAGATGGTCGACTTCAACGGCTGGGATATGCCGGTCGAGTATCCCGCGTCGATCGGCGGCGGCATCATCAATGAACACCTGGCGGTGCGCACCGGCGTGGGCATTTTCGACGTCAGTCACATGGGTGACATTCGGCTCGCCGGGCCGCAGGCGCTNNATCTCGATGAACGACGCTTCGCAATTGGCGGTGGGGCAGGCGCAGTATTCAGCGCTGCTTTATCCGCAGGGAACGTTTGTGGATGATGTGATCGTCCATCGGCTGGACGAGAATGAATACCTGCTGGTGATCAATGCCGGCACGCGCGAGAAAGACTTCAACTGGGTGCGTGATAACACGCGGCAGTTTGATTGTGCGGTGGAAAATCTGTCAGACGACTTCACCCAGATTGCGATCCAGGGGCCAAAGGGGGTGGACGTGCTTCAAAAGCTGACGGATGCCGATTTGAGCGCGGTGAACGTTTACTGGGTGACACGCGGGTCCGTCTGCGGGTTGGGGAATATTTTGATTGCGCGCACAGGATACACGGCGGAAGACGGTTTTGAGATTTATGTTTCGGCAGAGGAGGCCACCAGCGCGCGGGTTTGGAATGAGATTCTGAAGGCAGGCAAGGAATTCGGCATCGTGCCCTGCGGTTTGGGTGCGCGCAACACTTTGCGCCTCGAGGGAAAGCTGGCCCTCTACGGGCATGAGATTTCCGATACGGTCAATGTCTGGGAAGCCGGGCTTGCTCGCTTCTGTAAGATGGAGAAGGGGGAGTTCGTCGGCCGCGACGCGCTGCAAAAGGCGAAGGCAGAAGGTGTGACGCGGACTCTGGTCGGCTTGGAGATGGTTGGTCGCGGAATCGCGCGTGACGGATATAAGGTGTTAGACGGCGGCGGACGTGAGATTGGATATGTTACCAGTGGTTCGCCCGCTCCTTTCTTGAAGAAGAATATCGCGCTAGCCTATGTGCCACCGGAGTTCGCGGCAATCGGCACGGCGGTGCAAGTAGAGATTCGCGGGCAGGGTGTGGGAGCCCAGGTGGTGCCAACTCCCTTCTATAAGAGAGCAAAGAAAACAGCTTAACCACAGAGGGCACCGAGTAACCCAGGGGAATTCGGTGGAAGCTAATCGCCGGAAGCTTAGGAGCTAGAAGAAATCATGGCCTATCCAACAGATCGCAAGTACACCAAAGAGCACGAATGGATTCAGCCAAGCGGGACGAAGGCCACAATCGGCATCACCGACCATGCGCAGGAGTCGCTGGGCGACATCGTATTCGTGGAGTTGCCCAAGGTGGGCGCTGAACTAGCGGCGGGAAAGACGTTTGGCACGGTCGAGTCGGTGAAGGCCGTCTCAGATTTGTTTGCTCCGGCCTCCGGCACGGTGACCGAGACGAACCCCGAGCTGGCCACGTCGCCTGAGAAAGTGAATAAAGATCCGCACGGTTCGTGGATGGTGAAGATCACGCTGAAAAATGCAGCCGAGTTGGACGGACTGCTTTCCGCCGCTGACTACGAAAAGTTCGTGGCAGAAGAAGCGGGACACTGAAAGTCATGGGATGGTGAACCTGGCGCGAGCCAGCGGGC
>PMHI01000317.1:0-5566 GCA_003156615.1 Acidobacteriaceae bacterium
AAAACCCCCAACCGCAGAGGGCTTTTCGGCTCCGCTTCAGGGCAGGCACTGGGAGGGCACAGGCTAAATCTGTGCGTTCAGGGTCCCACGTATTTGGCGAACATCCGTTCGGGGTCGATGGCGATGAAGATGCCGCGGCTGCGGGCTAGCACTTCATTCTTTTCGTTGAGGATTTCGGCTACGTTCACATGGGTGCGTCCCTTGACCTCGAGCTCGCGTCCCTCGACCCGCAGCGGCTTATGCAAGGGTACCGGCTTGAGGTACTCGACCGTCATTTCGCGGGTGAGGGCGACGACGTGACGCAGCTTGTTTACCTTGCCCATGGCGTCGTCGAGGATGCAGGCGATGATGCCGCCGTGGCAGTGGCCGGGTGGTCCGCTGTAGCGCTTGCCGAGGCGGAAGCGGCAGATGAAGGTTTGGCGTTCTTCGTCGAGGCTGAATTTTAGGCGCATGCCGTCGGGATTGTTCATCCCGCAGACGAAGCAGTTGTTCTTTTGCATTTTGACGAAGCGGGTGTCGTGGCCTTGGGGCTCTGGGGGCATGGGGATGATTCTAACGTGGGTTCGGGGAAGCCGGGGGCTGGACCCGAATCAAAAGCCTCAATCGCAGAGGGCATGGAGAATGGCCGCGGAGGCACGCGGAGAAAAATGGCTTCGCTCGAGAAAAGCTTCTCTGTGTGACCGAAATCCTGTATACATATCGGTTTTGGAAATCTTTCGAGGGGAGCCGACTGTGAAATCGCGCATCGCTGTCGTTCTTGCCGCAGTGCTCTTAACGATCTCTTTCTTGACCGCAGCTTCGCAGGATACGAATGCGGACAAGGCGGGGCAGCCTGCCGTCAAGAAGGACTCGAAGAAGGATCAGAAGAAGGAAGAGAAAAAGGAAGAATCTAAGGAAGAAAAGAAAGGCGGGATGACGGCCGAGACTTTTTCTGGGCTGAAGTTTCGGTCGATTGGCCCGGCGGTGGCTTCGGGGCGGGTGATGTCCATCGCGGTCAATCCTAAGAACAAATTTGAGTATTACGTGGGCGTGGCCTCGGGCGGAGTGTGGAAGACGGTAAACGATGGCACGACTTGGACTCCGGTGTTCGATAAGGAAGGATCTTATTCGATTGGATGGGTCACGCTTGATCCGAACGATCCGGCGGTGGTGTGGGTTGGCGCGGGTGAAAGTAACAGCCAGCGCAGCGTGGCTTACGGGGATGGGATTTACCGATCGGACGATGGCGGGAAAAATTGGCAGAATTTGGGGTTGAAGAGGTCGGAACATATCGGCCGGGTGGTGGTGGATCCGCGGGACTCGAAAGTGGTGTACGTTGCGGCAGAGGGGCCGCTGTGGGGGCCGGGCGGCGATCGCGGGCTTTACAAGACTACCGACGGCGGCAAGAGCTGGAAGGCCGTGCTGACCATCAGCGAGAACACGGGCGTAGTGGATGTGGCGATCGATCCGTCGAATCCTGACATTGTTTATGCAGCGGCTTACCAACGGCGGAGGCATGTGTTCACTTTGATCGATGGCGGGCCGGAGGGTGCGATCTATAAATCCACTGACGCTGGGGTAACCTGGAACAAGCTGAAGTCTGGACTGCCGACCGTCGATATGGGACGGATTGGGCTGGCGGTTTCCGTGGTTGATCCCAGCGTGGTGTATGCCACGATCGAGGCAGCGGATGGCAAGGGCGGAATTTTCCGGTCGAATGACCGGGGTGCGACCTGGGAGCGGCAAAATGAGTTCGATGAGGGGGCGCTGTATTACTCGCGGATTTTCACCGACCCGAAAAATGTGGACCGCATCTTCGTAATGCATGTGAGTCTGCGCGAATCGCTCGACGGCGGGAAAACTTTGCGCAAAGTGAACGAGACGAATCATCACGGGGACAATCATGCCATCTGGATCGATCCGGACAATACCAAGCATTGGCTTTTGGGGTCGGATGGCGGGATGTATGAAACTTACGACGATGCCAAGAGCTGGCAATTCAAGGCGAACCTGCCGACGGTGCAGTTCTACGATGTTGCCGTGGACAACGCGCTGCCCTTCTACAACGTGTGCGGCGGAACGCAGGATAACTTTTCGTGGTGCGGGCCGGAGCGCACGCACAACCTCAACGGCATTATGAATTCTGACTGGTTCGTTACCACCGGGGGAGATGGTTTCCGTTCGCAGGTGGATCCGTTGGATCCGAATACGATTTATTCGGAATCGCAATACGGGGTGCTGGTTCGCTACGACAAGCCGACGGGACAGGAACTGGTGCTGCAGCCGCTCGAGGGCAAGGGCGAGCCTCCGCTGCGGTGGAATTGGGATTCGCCGGTGATCATCAGTCCGCACGCGCACACGCGGCTCTATTTTGCGGCCAACAAACTGTTTCGCAGCGATGACCGGGGCGACACCTGGAAGGCCATCAGCGGCGACCTTACGCGGCAGCTTGACCGCAACAAATTGCCGGTGATGGGAAAGGTGTGGGATCCGGATGCGGTGGCGAAGAATGGGTCGACGTCGTTCTATGGAAACATTGTGGCGCTGTCGGAGTCTCCGAAGAAAGAAGGGTTGATCTACGTGGGCACCGACGATGGGCTGATTCAGGTCGCTGGCGATGGCGGGCAGAGTTGGACGAGGTACGAGAAGTTTACGGGCGTTCCGGATACAACGTATGTCAGCCGGCTGGCGGCTTCGCAGCATGACGCCAATACGGTTTACGCCGCGTTCGACAATCATAAGAATGAGGACTTCAAACCTTACCTGCTGAAATCAACCGACGCGGGCAAGACGTGGACTTCGATTGCGGGGAACTTGCCGGAAAACGGCTCCGTACTGGCTTTTGTGGAAGACACGGCAAATGCGAACCTGCTGTTTGCCGGCACGGAGTTTGGTGCGTTCTTTACCATCGATGGCGGACAGAAGTGGGTGCAACTCAAAGGTGGGCTGCCGACCATCGCAGTGCGCGACATGGTGATGCAAGCGCGCGAAGGGGATCTGGTGATTGCGACTTTCGGGCGTGGGTTTTACGCGCTCGACGATGTTTCGGCTTTGCGACAGATCAGGGCCGAAGTCTTGGAGCAGCCTGGGGCGCTGTTTCCGGTGAAGGACGCGCTGCTGTACATCGAGCGGCATCCGCTGGGCGGGCCGAAGAAAGGATTTCAAGGAGATGGGTTTTATACCGCGGGCAACCCTCCTTATGGGGCGGTGTTCACGGCTTACTTGAAAGAGAAGTTGAAAACGAAGAAGGAGAAACGCCAGGAGGCCGAGAAAGAAGCGGCCAAGAAGAACCAGACGCTGCCTTATCCGACTCAAGATGAGCTGCGGGCCGAGGCGGAAGAGGCGAAGCCCGAGGTGTACTTCATGGTTTATGACGAATCGGGAGTGCCGATTCGGCGAATCGAGGGCAGCATCGAATCGGGCTTTCAGCGAGCGGCGTGGGACCTACGGTTTCCCTCGGTTTCTTTGCGTGAGCATACCGAGGAAGGCGAGGATTTCCCCCCCGCGGGAGCGCAAGGGCCGCTGGTGATTTCTGGAGCGTATTCGGTGCGAATGTTCCAGAAGGTGGATGGCGCGGTTACGGAATTGGCGGGAGCGCAAAGCTTCAAAGTGGTCACGGAGGGCGCGTCTTCCATGAGTGTGGCGGATCGGTCGGCGCAAGAGGAATTTCAGCGCAAGGCGGCGCGGCTTTACCGGGCTGTCGCAGGTGCGCTGCACACGGCGGATGAAGTGGAGGAGCGGCTCAAAGCGATACGCGGGGCGCTGCGGGAAACCCCGGCGGTGGAAAAGGAGTTGGGCGCGGCGGCGGGTTCGATCGAGCAGCGCAACCGTGAAATCTTGCGGGCGCTTCGCGGCGACACGGAGATGCAGAAGCGCAACGAGCCGATTCCGACGTCGATCAACGATCGGGTGAATGCCATCCTGGAGGGCGAACGCTTCGCGCTCACCAAGCCTACACAAACTCATCTCGACGATTACAGCATCGCCGCCGCTGAATTCGCCGGGCAACTCGATCGACTTCATGCTCTGGTTGATGTTGATTTGGCTAAGCTGGAGAAAGATATGGAGGCTGCTGGGGCGCCTTGGACTCCGGGACGGGTACCGGTGTGGAGCGATAAATAAAGACTTGGCCACAGGTTTGTGCCGATCCACGCGGCTTGAGACCAAGAGCCTTTACCCCAGAGGCCACAGAGGGACTCAGGGTGAAGCGCATTCTCTGATCTTGGAGCGGCGGTAAGGACAGCGCTTGGAGTCTGCATGTTCTCCGCCGGCGTGCTGAGTATGAAGTTGTGGGGCTGTCAACTACGTTCAATTGGAGAGGCTGACTGGGTAGCTAGGCGCGCGGTGTGGCGTCGGTTGGTCGAGCGGTTGGCTGTGGCCGCTGGACTGCCGCTGATGCCGGGCCGATGCTCAATGCCGTCGTGCCGGTTTCCGTTGGCGCGACTGTGATCCGCGATCAATCAATTTGTCTTTGCGGATTTGATTGCGAGCTAACGTTATTTCATTGCTAGGCTTGGTTCTATTGGAAGAAATCCGTGAAATTCGCGCCTGATTTTTTCTTTCCGGAAGACTCGATTGCGTTATCCTCAAGGGGCTGGTAAACTCGCCGCCGACTGTTGACTTGCGCTCTGGGGTGCGGCGACAGTCGTGTGGAAAATCGTTTCGTAGGTTTTCTGGGGGAGGACTGGGGAATGGGCCTCGCGTTAATGGTTGTGATCTGGCTGATTACCTTAGCCAGCACATACTTTTTTGTCGCCAAGACCTGGTGGCTGCCGGTTGGGGCTTCAGCCGCTACAGGTTTTATTGACGGACAATTCGCACTGACGTTGGTGTTGATGGGAATTGTTTTCCTGGCGGCGCAACTCTCTCTCGGCTACTTCTCGTGGAGATACCGGGAGCAGCCTTCCTCGCCGCCAGTGGAGTATTCGCACGGCAATGTGAAGCTCGAAGTGGTGTGGACGGCGTTAACCACGGTTCTGTTCATCGGATTGAACCTGATGGGCAGCAGCGTGTGGGCCAGCCAGCGCTTCGACCAGGCGGGGCCGGGCGCGGTGCAGGTTGAGGTGACCGGCATGCAGTTCGCCTGGTACTTCCGCTATCCGGGACCGGACGGAAAATACGGTGCGACCAGCGTTAAGCTGATGGATCCCTCGGCTGGTGGAGAAGCTGCCGTGGGGCTCGACACTTCCGATCCGGCGGCGAAAGACGATGTGGTCACGGGCACGATGTATCTGCCGGTGGAACGCGAGGTTGACCTTAGCCTGCGCTCGGTGGATGTGATCCACAGCTTTTTTGTGCCTTCGTTGCGCTTCAAGCAGGATGCGGTGCCCGGGCTGAACATTCACATGCACTTCACGCCCACGCAGATTGGTGAGTATGAAATTGTCTGCGCCGAACTTTGCGGCTTAGGCCATTACAAGATGCACGGCATGGTACACGTCGTCAGCCAGGAAGATTTCAATACGTGGCTGGCGGCGAGGGAGGCGGAGAAACAATAAATGGCAACCTCGGCTACCGCTCACGCGCATGCGGCCCCTCAGGGGTTTATCCGAAAATATATTTTCAGCCTCGATCACAAAGTCATTGG
>PMHI01000317.1:5580-17399 GCA_003156615.1 Acidobacteriaceae bacterium
GGCACCATCATGGTCTTCTTCGTGCTGACCACGGCGCCGCAGGGCGGCTTCGGGAATTACTTCCTGCCGATTCAGATTGGAGCGCCCGACATGGCGTTTCCGGTCCTGAACATGCTGTCGTTCTGGACTACCTTTGTGGCGTTCGTGGTCATGATCGCGGCATTCTTTGTGCAAGGTGGAGCGCCGCTGCACGGGTGGACGGGGTATCCGCCACTGAGCGCTCTGCAATCTGCGGGGCCGGGGGAAGGACTCGGGGCTGATCTGTGGATCACGAGCATCGCGATCTTCTGTCTCGCCTCACTGATGGGAGCGTTGAATTTTCTTACGACTACGCTCGATATGCGGGCCAAGGGCATGACTATGATGCGGCTGCCGCTGACCTGCTGGTCGTGGTTCATCACGGCGATTCTCGGTCTGCTGGCGTTCGGCGTACTGCTCTCGGCGGGCATCCTGCTGCTGATGGACCGCAACCTTGGCACGAGTTTTTACGTGCCGCTGGTGGTGGTGAACGGACAGATCATGGGGCACAAAGGCGGTTCGCCTTTGCTCTGGCAGCATCTGTTCTGGTTCTTCGGACATCCCGAGGTGTACATCGCTATTCTGCCGGGTATGGGCGTGACGTCGCAGATTCTGTCGACGTTTTCGCGCAAGCCGATCTTCGGCTACAAGGCGATGGTCTATGCCATGCTCGCCATCGGATTCTTCGGGTTCATGGTGTGGGGCCATCACATGTTCATGAGCGGGATGAGCCCGTATTCGGCGTTTGCCTTCTCCCTGCTGACCATGTGCATCGGCGTGCCTTCGGCCATCAAGACCTTCAATTGGCTGGGCACGATGTATAAGGCGCGCATTCGCTTCCAGACGCCGATGCTGTATGCCATCGGGTTCGTTTCCCTTTTCGTTTCGGGGGGGTTGAGTGGACCGTTCTTGGCGCAGCCGGTGCTCGATATTCAATTGCATGACACCTATTTCGTGGTCGGCCACTTTCACCTGATCATGGGCGTGGCTGCGATCTTCGGAATGTTTGCGGCGACCTATTACTGGTTCCCGAAGATGTTCGGGCGCATGATGAATGAGACTTGGGGCAGGGTGCACTTTTTCATCACGCTCATCGGAACCTACGCCATCTTCATGCCGATGCACTATTTGGGCATCGCCGGGGGAACGCGGCGGTACTCGCAATACACGGAAGTGGCGTACCTGACGAAGCTGATGCCAATTCATCAGTTCATGACCTATGCCGCCATTATCACCATCGCGGCCCAGTTCATTTTTGTAATCAATTTGTTCTGGAGCATGTTCAAAGGGCCTAAGGCGAGCGACAATCCTTGGGAATCGACAACGCTCGAGTGGATCACTGCAACGCCACCGCCGCACGACAACTTTGGCGGGGTGACCCCGGTGGTACATAACGGTCCTTACGAATACGGAGTTCCGGGTATGGCTCGGGATTATGTGATGCAGACGGATCCGGCGGTGGGGTCGACGCACTGAGTTTGAGGTATGCCCTTTGGTTGCGCTCAGGCAGGCTCTGAAGGCAACCCTCATACGAATCGGATCGGTTTATCACTTTCAGAGTTTTTTATGGCAACCTACACACCAAGCGCTCCGATCAACCAGTTGGGACGCGGCGGGAGTGTTCCCGCACCTCCCAACGGCGGCGGGGATGATGACGGTTTTCCTGATTCGGGGTTGCCGAACTATGGCGCTCGCCTGCGGCGGGCCCGACTCGGACTGATCTGCGCGATCGCAACCGTCACCATGGTGTTTGTGTCGCTGACGAGTGCGTACGTGGTGCGGCGGGGCTTGCCCACCTTTGACGACTCGACCCGCACTTACTTTCGCGACTGGGCTGCAGTGCCGTTGCCTTGGGTGCTGCTGGCCATCAATACCCTAATACTTTTGCTCAGCAGCGTGAGCATGGAAGGCGCACGACGCGATATTACGCGGCGCGCGGCGCTGGCTCCGGTGCGGTCGATTCCTGGAGTTTCGCTGGGAGAGGAAAGAAACTTTCCTTGGCTGGGCGTGACGGTCGTACTCGGGCTGGGATTTCTGGTAGGGCAATGGCTGGCTTGGGGCGAGCTGAAGGGCCGAGGATTTCTCGTCAGCACGAATCCTGACAGTTCTTTCGTTTACTTGTTGACCGCGGTACATGCGGTGCATCTCGCGGGTGGGATGATTGCGTTGCTGTGGGCAGGCATCACTTCCCTGCTGCATAAGCCGATCGAGGGGCGACGGATCGTGGTCGACGTCGCGGCCTGGTATTGGCATTTTATGGCGGTGCTGTGGATTTATGTTTTTGCTCTATTAGCATTTGTGCGATGACGCGAAAGGGGAAACTGGGGAATGGCTGACGCCACGCTGCAACATAACGCCGCTGCCGGGCACGGAACGGCGGGCGAGTACGAAGCTCCGTTGTTTGGAGCTTATTCGAAGAAAGTTGGCATGTGGCTGTTCCTGGCCTCGGATTCGCTGACGTTCGGGGCTTTGCTGTTCGCGTTCAGCTACAACCGCATCTACACCGCGTGGCCCACACCGTTTGGCAAGGACAGCATCATCAATGCGACAGTGATGACGGCCTGCCTGCTTTCGAGCTCGCTGACCATGGTGCTCGGCGTGTTTGCGGTGCAGCGGGGCGACCGGGCGTGGACGCGGCTTTGGCTGCTGGCCACCATGGCGTTCGGGACTGCGTTTATCGTCCTGCACGGGATGGAGTGGACCAAGCTGATTCACGAAGGGTTGACTCTGCCGGGATTTCCGAAGCCCGCGGGGCAGGAGGCCGGGGAGTTCGCCAAGATTTCGACCGGCGTGCCGCAGTTTGCGGCGACGTTCTTCGGACTGACTGCCATGCACATGTTGCACGTCACGATTGGGGTGATCTACCTGGGCGTGGTGGCNNGGCATCCAGGCGCTTCTGGTCGGCCTGATCCTAGCGGGCATAATTCTTTTTCTGAAACCAAAAGACTACGACGCGCACGATGTCGAGGTTGCCGGTTTGTATTGGCACTTCGTGGACTTGGTATGGATGTTCATCTTTCCCCTGGTCTATTTGATGTCCACGAAGGTTTAGTTCGGTTTACACCGCTGGCGGGAACCGGAACAGCGGGACAGTGCAGGCAAGTTGCATAGGTCCTTCGCGCAAACAACGCGCTCAGGATGACAAGCTTGGTAAAAGGGGAGCACGATGCACGACGTGGCGAAGCACGACGATAGCAAGGGCCAGTATTTCTGGGTGTGGGGCGCTTTGCTGGTTCTCACCGGTGTGGAGGTTTGGCTCGGTTACAAGCAGGTATTCGAGCCGGTTCGCATGCTTGAGGTACTGCTGGTGCTGTCCGTGATCAAATCGGCCTTGATCATTGCCTACTTCATGCACCTGAAGTTTGAGAAGGCGCTGATGCGCTGGATGCTGGTGATCGCAGTGACGGGCTGTTTCGTGATTATGTACTTCTTCTTCTTTCCGGACGCAGGCCGCATCCTGCGGCTGGGCGTAAAGTAAAGTTATGAGGTTTCTTTCGAACACAGGTCGTGCGCTTGCGCTGCTGCTGGTGCTCTGGGCTTCCATGATGCCCGCCTTAGGGCAGGGCTGCGCGATGTGCAATGCGAATGCACGAAGCACGCCCAAAGAAGGCCAGCAGGCGCTGAATCGGGCGGTCCTGGTGCTGTTGCTTCCCCCGATTGGAATGATGGTGTTTGGGGTTGGATTGGCTTTTCGATACGGAAAGCGTCGCGATCAGGATCCGGACTAGGTTTCGACGAGCAACTTATCTTTTCGCCCCTCTCCCTCTCCCTCCCCCTCCCCCTCCCTCGCCCCACCGAGCTCCGTTATTTTTCACTTCTTACCCACGGCTTACGCCTCTCCGGCAGGCTCAGGGTAAGCTGTGGGCTGCACTCTGCCGCCGCTCCGCGCCTCTACCACTCGGTACCCGCGATTCGACTCATGGGCCTGCGCTTCCTAAGCAAAGCTCTGCTTTATAATAAGAGATTCGGCAGCGCGCTCTGAGGCCACTGAGAGCACCCCAGCGGTGATGGGATTGCCGACGGCTTACGTACCCGATGTCTGACTCAATCTCTTATTCGACACCCAGCTCGACGATCACGGAAAGCATTGTTGTTCGCGGAGCTCGCGTTCATAACCTCAAGAACATCGATTTTGAAGTTCCGCACAATACTCTCACGGTGGTGACCGGGGTCTCGGGTTCGGGCAAGTCTTCGCTTGCCTTCGACACGATCTATGCGGAGGGTCAGCGGCGGTATGTGGAATCGCTCTCGGCTTATGCCCGGCAATTTCTAGAGCGCATTGAGAAGCCTGATGTGGATTCTATCGATGGCATCGCTCCCGCGGTGGCGATCCGGCAGAAGAATACGACGCGCAATCCGAGGTCGACAGTAGCGACGGCGACCGAGATTTATGACTATCTGCGGCTGTTGTTTGCCCGCATCGGCCGCACTTATTGCGTGAACTGTGGCCGCGAAGTGAAGAAAGACACAGTGGACGAAATTGCGGACGCGGTGTTGGCGCTGGATCCGGAGACGCGGGTGCAAATTGTTTTTCCTTTGCAGCCGGCCGTTGCCGCGCTGCGGGAGGCGGAGAAGAAGGCTGCGCGCCCGCGCAAATCGAGCAAGAAAACGTCTGCGCCGGACTCAGGATTAACCGACCAGCTCAAGGCTCGACTTTTCGATTTGCGCAAGGCTGGGTTCAATCGGCTGTATCAAGCGGGCCAGGTGTTTGAATTTTCCACGCCGGAATCGCTTCTGGATATTCGCTTCGACCAGCCGGTGTTTATGCTGGTGGACCGCCTTACGGTTTCCACGGAGTCGCGCACGCGGATCGTGGATGCGGTGGAGACGGCATATCGGGAATCCGGCGAAGTCATTTTCGATTTGCCCCCGCATAATAATCAGCCGGCCAGGGTTTTGCGTTTTGCCGAGCGTTTCGAGTGCAAGAACTGCAATCTGCGTTATGAAGAGCCGGAGCCGCGCCTGTTCTCTTTCAATAATCCGTATGGGGCATGTCCGCGATGCCAGGGATTTGGCAACACGATCGACTTCGACCTCGAGCGCGTCATTCCGGACCCCATGAAATCTCTGGGTGAAGGCGCCATTGATCCGTGGAACAAGCCCAAGTACCGGCCAGTGTTCACGGACATGAAACGCTTTGCCAAGCAGTCTGACATTCCGCTTGACGTAGCTTGGGCGGAACTCGACGCGGCGCAGCAGGAACTCATTCTGGATGGGGATGGAAAATTCCTGGGAGTGCGCGGATTCTTCCAGTATCTCGAGCGAAAGAAGTATAAGTTGCACATCCGCGTGTTTTTGAGCCGCTATCGTGGCTATTCGACTTGTCCCGAGTGCCGGGGCACGCGCCTGCGCCTGGAAGCCCGTCAAGTGAAGATCCATGGGAAAAATATTTGCGAAGTCTGCGCCATGACTGTGGAGGACGCCGCCAAATTTTTCGCCAGCGTGCAGTTGAGCCCAGAGGAAGCCGACATTGCAGACCGGTTGCTTCAAGAAATCCGCGAGCGGTTGCGGTTTCTCAATGACGTCGGCCTGGAGTATCTGACACTCGAGCGGTTGGCGTCCACGCTTTCGGGCGGCGAAGCGCAGCGCATTCAACTCGCTACTTCGCTGGGGTCGCGGCTGGTGGGCACGCTCTACGTGCTGGACGAGCCCTCGATCGGACTGCACAGCCGCGACACCCACCGGTTAATCAAGATTCTGCATGATCTGCGCGACTTGGGGAACACGATCCTGGTGGTGGAGCACGATCCCGATATTATGCGTACGGCGGACCGGATTCTTGACCTCGGTCCTGGAGCGGGAGAAAACGGCGGCAAGCTCGTGGCGGCGGGAACCTACGAAGAGATTCTGCGCAATCCTGCCTCTCTCACGGGTCGATATCTTGCCGAAGATCTGCGCATTCAAATACCGGCGGCGCGGCGCCTGCCGGGAGTGCAGCAGATCAAGATCAAGGACGTGCGGGCCAACAATCTCAAAGGCATCGACATTTGCATTCCCTTGCGTATGTTGGTCGCAATTACGGGAGTTTCGGGCTCAGGAAAATCTACCTTGTTGCATCAGGTCCTTTATCAAGCGCTGGGAGAAGCCAAGAAACAGCAAGGCCTGGGCCCGGCGCGGGGTGCCGCTACTTGGGAAAGCCTGGAGGGCGACCAGTTCATTGATGAAGTTGTGCTGGTCGATCAATCTCCCATCGGGCGGACGCCGCGGTCGAATCCGGTGACATACATCAAGGCGTTTGACGCCATCCGCGATCTTTTTGCCGGGCTGCCTGAGGCCAAGAAGCGCGGTTTCACTTCGGGACACTTTTCTTTCAACATTCCGGGAGGGCGGTGCGAGACTTGCCAGGGCGATGGCACCGTCACGGTGGAGATGCAGTTCCTTGCCGACGTTGAGCTGATCTGCGAAGAGTGCAAAGGGACACGTTACAAGGCGCAGGTGCTCGAGGTTCGCTACCACGGCAATAATATTCATGAAGTGTTGAACCTCACGGTGAAAGAGGCGCTCAGGTTTTTTGCCGAGGTTCCCAAGATCACCGAAAAGGTGCGCGTGCTCGAGGAGGTCGGGCTGGGATATCTGCGGCTGGGGCAATCGGCGACAACTTTGTCCGGAGGAGAAGCGCAGCGCATGAAGCTGGCAGCGCATTTGCAGCCCGCGGCTCGTGAGATTGGGCGGCCGAGCGCGGCGCAGCCGGATGAAAGCCGCCGCCGACGTAGGCTCTACATCTTTGACGAGCCGACGACCGGACTGCATTTCGACGATGTCAGCAAACTATTAGCCGCCTTTCGCCGTCTTATTGATGCGGGCGGCTCCATCCTGGTGATCGAACACAATTTGGAAGTGATCAAGACCGCCGACTGGGTGATCGACCTGGGGCCGGAAGGTGGAGCGCGTGGCGGCAGAATTGTGGGAGTGGGTCCACCGGAAGCGATCGCCAGGGTCCCCGGCTCTTACACGGGCCAGTATCTGGCCCGCCTGCTGAATGGCAATGACACGGGACATGCAAACGGAGCATTGCGTTCCGATGGGAACAAGTAAACTTCTCGCTGGTGTAATGCTGGCTCTGGCAATGGGCTTGGGCTCAATCGCGCAGGATGCCAGCCCAACTTCGCCACAATCCTCCGCACCGTCGTCGGAACAAACGCCGCCTCAGGCGGGGCAGCCGGTCGAGAAAGAACCATCATCCAATCAGTCGGTCTCAGGGAAAAACGAATCCAGCTCTCGCCGGTCCGTGCACCACATCAGAGTTCCGGATGACGATTCCCCAGCCCAACCAACTGAACTTACAGCGGCGGAAACGGCGATTGAGGCAAAGAACTACTCTGCGGCAGAGTCGCTACTCCGCAGGTTGGTTGAGCACGATCCGGCGAGCTATGTGGCGTGGTTCGATCTGGGTTTCGTCGAAAATGCTGTGGGCAAGGTGGCCGATTCGATTGCGGCCTATCGCAAGTCAGTTGCCGCAAAGCCCGATGTTTTCGAATCAAACCTGAATCTGGGACTGCAACTGGCCCAGACCGGCCAGCCCGATGCGGCAGAGTATCTGCGGGCTGCGACTCATCTGA
Organism: Acidobacteriaceae bacterium; assembly: GCA_003156615.1. The sequence goes on from PMHI01000317.1 coordinate 13,158, forward strand.
CGCCCACTAGTCACGCTGCCGAGGGTGAGTATCGGGCCTGGCTGTCACTGGGCGAGACGATTGAAAAGTCGAAGCCGGAAGAAGCCCTTGCTGCTTACGAGCAGGCGGCGACTCTTCAACCGAAAGAGGTCGAGCCACATCTTTCTGCCGGCCAGCTCTTCGAACGGGAAAATAAATTCGCCGACGCCGAGCAGGAATATAAGCAGGCGCTGGCGCTCGATTCACGGTCGACCGACGCGGTCATCGGACTGGCCAATCTCTACATGCGCGGCCGCCGTTTTCCCGAGGCGGAAGATTCTCTGCGGAAGTTGCTTGCGGTGCATGCGGAGTCTGCGCCGGTTCACATTCAGTTGGGGCGNNGCGGACCTCTATACCACCGCCGGCAAGAATGATTTGGCGGAGGCCGCCTACCGGGGGTTGCTGGTGGCTCATCCCAACGAGGCCGAACTTCATCGCCTGCTTGGCAAAGCTCTGCTGCTCGAGAAGAAACCTACGGAGGCCCAACAAGAATTCATCAGCGCGGTGACCATCAGACCGGGCCTGGGAGAAGCTTACGGCGACCTGGCATTCGCCGCAGGCGAGAACAAGCAATACCCGTTGGTGATTCGTGCGCTGGATGCCCGAGCCAAACTGCTGCCGGAAATTCCCATTACATATTTTATGCGGGCCTCGGCTTACGACCACCTGCGCGATTTCAAGCAAGCCGCCGCCAACTATCACCTCTTCCTCAACACAGCCAGTGGGAAGTATCCTGATCAGGAGTGGCAGGCGAAACATCGGCTTATTGCCATCGAGCCGAAGAAGTAGCCGCGATTGAACCCGATGACGTTCGAGATGGAACACTTACGATTCTGGCGGATTGCGGCGTTAGGCCTGGTGTTATCCAGGCTGCTCGTCCCGTTGTCCTTAATGGGCAGTGAGCCACCTACAATCGAAGAACTGAAAGCGCGAGTCCCCAATGCCAGCATCGCCGACCGTCCTGGTTTGTGCGTTCACATCTCCGAACTGCAAACGGATGCCGCTGACAGGCTCTACGTTGCCGGCGATAGCGAGAAAGCGCAGGCCGCTCTGGCCGACGTGGTCGCCTTTTCTGAGTTGGCCCGCGACTATTCCATCCAATCGCACAAGCACGAGAAACAAAGCGAGATTGCCATCCGTAAGATGGCCCACAAGCTCGCCGACATAAAGCACACGGTCTCACATGAGGACCAAGCGCAGGTACAGAACACGATTGACCGCTTGCAGCGTATTCGCGACGATCTGCTGGCTGCCATGTTTCCGAAAGGCGTTAAGAAATGAGTACTCCCTGGTTTCGGACATGCATTTGTCTCGGCCCTCTATTGCTGATAAGCGTGGCAGCCTCGGCCCAGCGTCACCGGGAACCCTTCACTCAGCCCGAGATCGATCAGATCCGCGACGCCAGTTGGGAACCCCAGCAGCGGCTCTCTCTTTATGTAAACTTTGCCCGGGCGCGTCTGGTTGCGCTCGAGCAGATGCGCGGCGATCCCAAAACCAAAGACCGGCCGCAACAAACCCATGACAAGCTGGATGACTTCCTGCTGATCTATGACGAATTGAACGACAACATCGATACTTACGTCGATCGCAAAGACGATATTCGCAAGCCGCTAAAGCTGATCATCGGCGCCGATACAGAATTTCAGGCCAAGCTGCGTGCTTTGAAGGACGCAGCCGACGTGTCCAAGGATGAAGCGACGCAATACGAATTCATTCTGACCAGCGCTCTCGAAACGCTGGATACTTCGGGGGAAGACCACCGCAAACTCCTGGCTGAGCAGGAAGAGGCTGCCAAACATAGGAAGAAGTCCGACGCGAAGCCATCCGGCAGGTCCGAGTAAGTGGTTCGGGATGATCCCTTTCTCGGATCCAATTTGTTAATCCGTCCGTGCTAATCTAGGCTCACTGTGCGTGAGGGACTCGTCGAACTTTTCCACGATGAACACCGGCAATTGCGTCCCGGCGCTGTGCCGCCTGAGCTGAAGATCGAGTTTTTTGCCTTCGCGAACGTCAACAACACCATCCGCATGCGCGAGGGGAGGCTTCTGGTACGGCTTTCCGATCTGCTCGAAGGCGCGCCAGAATACGTGGTACGCGCCATCGCCCACATCCTGCTGGCCAAGATGTACCGTAAGCCCATCGATCGCGGTCACAGGGCGCGTTACCGAAAATATGTAGCCAGCCGTGAAGTGGTGAGCAAAGCACACCTGGTGCGGCAGATTCGCGGCCGCAAGCGCCTCCATTCCCCTCAAGGCCGCATCTACGACCTCGAAGCTGTCTTTGAGGACCTGAACCGTCGCTTCTTTCATGGACTACTTGGCCGGCCGCGCATGAGTTGGAGCCCGACCAAGACGAGGCGCATCCTCGGCCACTATGATCCGGCACATAATGCCATTGTCATCAGCCGCATCTTTGATCATTTCTCGGTTCCGCGCTACGCCGTGGAATACATCGTTTACCACGAGATGCTGCACCTCAAGCATCCGGTCAGGCTGCGCGGCAGCCGACGGTGCGTGCACTCGGCGGAGTTCCAGGCCGAGGAGAAGTTGTTCCCGCAGCTAGAGCAGGCGAACGCATTTCTGAAGCAGTTGTGAGGGAAATGGCCTGTCGTCTTCAGTTCGGCCGGGCTAAGCGCCCAGCTCCAGAACTAACCACTGTAAAACCGTTGCGTTCCGCTTCTTTCATTATTTGCCGCCCGCCTCGAGCTCTTTCAAGCGCGCAAGTGCATGCTGGTTCTGACCGCTCAGCGACAGCGACTTGTGATAGTTGACGATTGCCGCTTGCTTGTCCCCCGCGGCCTCCTGCGCCTCAGCCAGGCTGTCGTAGGCGTTCGAACTTTCGGGATACATGGCCACATTAAGCTGGAAGATGGCGACCGCTTTGGTCACCTTGCCCGACTCCATGAGCTCATAGCCCCAATGGTTCACTTCGCCTTCCGGGAGCTTGAAGCCTGGATCGTTCTTCCTCGCCCTCTGGTAGATCTCTATCGCCTTGTCAAAGCCCTCAGTTCCCAGGTTGCGTGCGAAGTCGGGAATGTTGGCGGCTGGGTGCAGCGCCTCCCTGACATCCATCTTGAACAGGTGGGGCGGAACCGAATTCTTGCTGGGCTCATTGTGCAGGAACTGGCGGGCGGCTACGTCGTTGTTCAGGTACGCCTCGAGGAATTGGAGCACATACAGGGCCACCCAGCTGTAATTCTCGCTGAACTCCGCCGCAGAATAGTCGGTAAAGTACTGGTCCTCGCGAAAGCGGATGAAGAGTGAGGAAAAGCCAGGGTGGATCATCTCCGAGGTCTCGACCAGGTACGTATCGTTTATTTCAACTCGTTGAGAAAGTTGTAGGCGTTGTCGATCTTCAGCTGGTTGTTCAGCTGGTTCAGCTCTTCGAGAGTGTAGGGCTGGGAGGAGATATAGAGCAGGGGTACGGTAAGCTTGTTGGCATCGATCAGGCCGACGGTTTCGCCTTCCTTCATCCGGGCCGGCTGATAGCGAAAGCCCCCATCCAGGCTCACCAGCGCCTGGATGCGAGAGTCCTCGAACGCCGCGAAGATATTGGTCATACCACCCCAGCTCCAGCCTGCGACCGCGATGCGCGTCGGGTCGGCCTGCGGGATGGTCCGCAAGTAGCCAATCAGAAACTCGATGTCGCCGACCTGAGCCTCGATACCCGCCAGATCCCAGGTCATGCCGCGCGAATGCATGCCCAGGCTGGGGCTGGAGAGCACGATGAAGCCGTAGCTGGCCAAGTATTCGCAGAGGTCCGAGTTCTCGAAGGCCGAGCCGCTCAGGCTGGGTGCATAAATGACCACAGGAAAAGGCCCGGGCTCGGGGCCCGCACCTTCGACGGCTTTGGTCACCTGAACGCGCTCGCGTTCGTAGTTCTTGCTAATGTCGTTGGCCTGAAGGAGGGCCTTCAGCTTGACGGCGTGCTGTTGTGCGCTCAGGGGCGCGAAGTCGTCCTCGGCGGGCATGAGGTCGAGATAGCGGCCGACGAGCATCGGCTTGGCACCGGGGACCGCTTGCGCCGGATACCAGATCAATGTCTGGATGGGGCGGGCCCGCTCTCCTGTGAGGAGATTGCCTTCTGCGTCGACGCGCTGGTAGGAGCGTGTGTAATCGTACTGCTCGACCACCCGAAAGCCCACAGGATGCGACCCATAGGCCACCGAGAATGTGAAGTTCGACTTCTCAATCGCGGGGGCCGAGCAGGCGCACAGCAGCACCA
>PMHI01000317.1:17421-35504 GCA_003156615.1 Acidobacteriaceae bacterium
AACGCAAACTCCGTTTAATCCCAGATTTCCCCGTGTGATGCCGATCACGCGCGTTTGTGACACAGCGGATTGACGCCCCCGGCGCTCCCGGCATATCCTTGAAGTTGAAATTGAAATTCATTTTCAAGATTGTTTTCAGGAACCCAGGTCACTCATAGATGCTTCAGGCATTCATCATCACGCTCCGCGAGGGGGTCGAGGCCGCCCTGATCGTCGGGATCACGCTGGCCTATCTGGCCAAGATTGGCCGGAATGATCTGCGCAAAGCCGTCTACGCCGCGCTGGGCGCCGCCTTCCTTGGCAGCATCGGGATCGCGGTGGTGATCTCCCGGCTGAACTGGAACGAAGACGTGTTCGAAGGCTGGATCATGCTGGTGGCTGCCTTCTTCGTCATCACCATGGTTGTTTTCATGATGAAAACGGGGCGCAGGCTGAAGGGCCAGATTGAGGGCAAGGTTGGCCTGCTGGCGGGCAACGACGCGTGGATCGGCCTGTTCTTCTTTGTGTTTCTGATGGTGCTGCGCGAAGGCGCGGAGACCGTGCTGATCCTGTCTGCCGTCTCTTTGAACTCCACGGAACTGATGAGCTTTCTGGGCACGCTGTTGGGGGTGCTGGCAGCCATTGCCTTTGGCGTGATGTTCGTCAAGGGCAGCGTGCGGATTAACCTGCAGAAATTCTTCCGGGTTACGACCGCCATCCTGTTTCTGGTGGCGTTGCAGTTGGTGGTCTCCGGTCTGCACGAGCTGTCGGAAAGCGGCGTGATTGCTTCCTCCAAGCGCGAAATGTCCATCATCGGGCCGATCGTGCGCAATGATCTTTTCTTCTTCGTCACGATTTTCGCTCTGGCCGCGCTGATGGTGCTGTTCGATGCCAAACGACGCGAGCCCGTGCCCGAGTCCGCATCATCGGCCGCTCGCCGCAAGACAGCCTGGACCGCTCGCAGGGAACGCTTGTGGATGGCTTCGGTCTACGGCTTCTCCTTTGTCTTCATCGCTTTGGTCACGGCTGAGTTTATCTACACCAAGAGCGTGAGCGCGCTGTCGCCAGCCACCGAAGTGACGTTCACGAGCGGCGAGGTGAGGATCCCGTTGGCCCAGGTTTCCGATGGGGATTTGCATCGCTTTCAGGCCCAGGAGAACGGCACATCGGTTCGCTTCTGGCTCTATCAAAAGCCGGACGGCAAGATCGCCACGGTTTTAGATGCTTGCGAAATCTGCGGCGCCGTTGGCTTCTACAAGTCAGCGAGCGGAGTCGTTTGCAAGAACTGTGCCGCTCCGATCAATCCTCAATCAGTGGGCGCGAAGGGTGGCTGCAACCCAATTCCTCTCAAGGCCACCGAGACCGCCGACTCCGTGATTATTCAGGAGGCGGACCTTGCGGCCGGGAGCCACATGTTCGAAAAGCAGTAAAGATGTTCGCGCGGCTTGTCTACGAATCCTTCCGCCGCCAGAAGCGGCGTAAACTGATGGCCGGCGCGGCCATCACCTTGGGCGTCACGGTGGCCACCGCGATGATTGCGGTCGCTACCGACATTGGCGACAAGATCAATCGCGAGCTGCGCACCATCGGCGCGAACCTGCTCGTGACTCCGCAGGAAGACACGTTGGACGTGGAGATGGGAGGCGTCAACCTGAAGCCGCCGAGCGACGGCGCTTTTCTGAACGAAGCGGACCTGCCCAAGATCAAGGGAACTTTCTGGCACAACAACATTACTGGCTTTGCGCCCATGTTGCCGGTNNACCGGCGTGCGATCTACCCACCCCTGGTGGAAGGTTTCGGGAGCCTGGCCTGACGATAGTTCCCGAGACGTTCTGTTTGGAGAGCGGCTGGCAGCGCGGCTCTCGGCGAAACCCGGCGATGAAGTTACGCTCTCTGGCCGCCCCTTGCGTGTTAGCGGCGTGCTCTCAACCGGCGGCGGCGAAGACGATCAGATCGTAGCCCCGCTTGCCCTGGCCCAGGAGATTCTCGGCAAACCAGGCGCGGTTCGCCGCGTCTACGTCAGCGCCCTCACCAAGCCCGAAGATGCCCTTGCGCGCCGCGACCCCAAGAGCATGTCTGGATCGGTCTATGACCGCTGGTATTGTTCGCCCTACCCTCAGTCGATTGCTTTTCAGTTGCAGGAGGCGATTCCCCACTCCCACGCGGAGCAGATTCGTCAGGTCGCGCAGAACGAAGGCGCTGTGCTTACGCGCATCGAGGGCCTGATCTTCCTGGTAACGTTGGCCGCGCTATTTGCCTCGGCACTGGCTGTCTCGGCAGCCATGGCAACCGCCATCTTCGAGCGCCGGTCGGAGGTAGGCCTGATGAAAGCTCTGGGCGCCGGAAAGCTCGCGGTCGCGTCCGTCTTTTTTGCCGAGGCAGCATTGCTCGCCCTGATTGGCGGCTCAGTGGGCTTTGCCGCCGGAGGTTGGCTCGCCCACCAGATCGGCCGCTCCATCTTCAACTCCGAGATCACGATTCCGCCCGTGCTCTTGCCCGTGATCCTGGCCATCGCGGTGATCGTTACATTTGCGGGAAGCGCCGTTGCCATTCGCAACGCGGTTCGTCTTGATCCTGTGTTCGCACTGCGGGGTGAACTGTGAAGGCGAGCAGCTTTCATTCCGAGCGGCCGTATCCCGGGCAGCCGCATTCCGCGCAGGAAGTCGCCGCCAGCCGCGCCCAGTCCCCGCATACGTCTATGTTTCTTCGGATGCTGGTGCGCGCCGCCCTGCTCCGTCGCGGACGCGCCGCCTCCGCGCTGCTTGCCATGGTGGTGGCCGCTGCGGTCGCGACTGCGATGCTGAATCTCTACGTCGATGTGCAGGCCAAACTGCAGCACGAATTTCGCAACTATGGTGCGAACATCATCCTGGTGGGCAGGGATGGCGCTTCCCTTCCCGCCGGCGCTGTTTCGCAGGTGGAATCCGCGCTTGGCAGCCGCGGTCTGGTCGCACCCTTCGCGCTGGTGGTCGCGCGGACCAGCGACGGCCAGCCAATCGTGGTCGCAGGCACCGATTTTAATCGGGTTCGGCAACTCGACCGCTGGTGGTCGGTGAGCAACTGGCCTTCAGCACGGCAACAGGCGCTGATCGGCGTGCGCGCCGCTTCTGTCGTCTCGCCGAAGAACCAGCCCTTCGACCTTAGCTTTCAGGGACACACGATCCATCTCACCTCTGCCGGAACGGTACAAACCGGTGCCGCCGAAGACAGCCGCGTCTATCTTTCGCTGCCCGATTTTGTTTCCTGGACGGGCGTTCAACCTTCCACCATTGAGGTCGCCGCCGCCGGTTCNNGGCAAGACTCGCTCCACGCTGCTGGCCGCGGCCGCGCTCATCATTCTGACGGCTGCGCTGTGCGTGCTCTCGACTCTGATGGGCTGGGTCTTTGACCGCCGTCGCGACTTCGCCATCATGAAAACGCTGGGCGCTTCCGACCGTTTGCTGAATGGATTTTTCGCCGGCGAAGCGGCAGCGCTGGGCGCGACCGGCGCTGTGATCGGATTTGTTCTGGGTATCGGCATCGCGGCCTGGATTGGCCGGGTTAGCTTCCATGCTCCGGTGGTGCCGCGTTTCAGTGTGCTGCCTTTTGTTCTGGCTGGTAGCATAGTGGTAACGCTGCTTTCGGCAATCCTCCCGATTTCGCTGTTGCAGCGGGTGCAGCCGGCGGTCATCTTGAGGGGGGAGTGAAATGATTGAGATCAAGAACGTCACCAAACTCTACCCCGCCAAGGCTGCGGGAAACGAGGGCGCGAACGGCGCAGGAAATCAGAACGGAGCTATTCATGCACTCGACCACATCTCCTTGCACGTTGGGCAAGGCGAATGGCTCTCCATCATGGGCCCGTCTGGGTCGGGCAAATCGACGCTGGTGAACCTGATCGGCTGCCTTGATCGACCAACGTCCGGTGAAATCTGGCTCGACGGCCAAAACGTGGCCGGCATCGCTTCCGGCGAATTGAATCGCGTGCGCGCGGAAAAGATTGGATTCATCTTCCAGCAGTTTCATCTGATTCCGTTTCTTACCGCGGTCGAGAACGTCATGCTGGCGCAGTACTTTCATAGCATGACCGATGAGAAAGAAGCGATTGAAGCCTTGAACCGCGTGGGTTTGGGCGACCGCGCGCATCACCTGCCGTCGCAGCTTTCCGGAGGCGAACAGCAGCGCGTCTGTATCGCACGCGCCTTGATTAACGACCCGAAGATTATTCTGGCCGATGAACCCACTGGCAACCTCGACGCGCTCAATGAAGAAATCGTGCTGCGCCTATTGCGTGAGTTTCATCAGCAGGGGCGGACGATTGTGATGGTCACGCACGATCCCGTGGTGGCGCGCCTCGCCGACCGTCGCATCGAGTTCCATCACGGCAAGATCGAGTCGCAGGAAGTTTTTGCCATGGCCGATGAAGAGCAGTTCGACGAAGTGCTCGAAGAACTCTGGGTGCTGGCCGAACACGGCGAAATCGCTGAAGTCGAGCGCATGGAGGTCCATGGGGCGCTGCCGGTCAGCCTGGCAATTGAGAAGATGATTCAGATGGGTCTGGTGGTTTCCGCGCCCCATCCGCCTCATCCCCACGATCACAAACCCTTTGTCAATCCCTGTCACGATGCGCTTAAGCCGGTGGCTACCTCGATGGGCGATGGCAGCCTGATCGTGGAACTCACGCCGCGCGGCCTCGAACGCGCTGGCAGCATCATCCGTCGTCACCGGCTGGCCGAGCGTCTCTTCACCGATAGCCTGGCCATGGACAGCGAATCAGAAATCGAGCAACAAGCCTGTAAGTTCGAGCACATCCTCTCGCCCGAAGCGACGGACAAGATCTGCACCTTCCTCGGACACCCGCGTACGTGTCCGCATGGCGCACCGATCCCGGCCGGGCTATGCTGTGGAAGAAGCTCCGATCTCGCCGAAGCCACGATTGCCAGGTCGACCTCCCGAAAGCACCCGTAGGCTCTGCGGAGGAACAACACCGGTCACCTCTGATCACCTCCGATCNNTTCGATTCCGGCTTCGGCGGCCTGACGGTCCTTAAACCTTTAGTTGAACTTATCCCGGACGCCGATTACCTTTACTTTGGCGATACCGCCCGCCTTCCCTACGGCTCCAAGTCGGTCGAAACCGTGGCGCGTTATGCCGTCGAGGCTGCCCACTATCTTGAGGCCCACGGAGCCGAGTTGCTGGTCATTGCGTGCAACACGGCAACGGCACTGGCTCTTGACCGCATCGCAGCCGCAGCCCATGTGCCGGTCGTGGGCGTGGTAGAGCCGGGCGCAGAGGCCGCCGCCTCCCTCAGCAAGAACGAGAGAGTCGTGGTCATAGGGACCGAGGCCACGGTCAGTAGCCACGCTTATCGAAAAGCTCTTGAAGCCCGCGGCCTCAACGCGCGGGAAAAAGCGTGTCCGCTGCTGGTCCCTCTGGTCGAGGAGGGATGGGTGGACCACGCCGTCACCGAACAAGTCGCCCGCATTTACCTGGATGAGGCCTTTGCCGACGGCTTCCGCGACGCGGACGTTCTGCTGCTCGGCTGTACCCACTATCCGCTACTGAAGGCGCTGCTGCATCGTGTGACGCCATCGCACGTAGGCATTGTCGACTCCGCCGAATCCACAGCTCACGCCGTCGCCGGGCGCCTCGAGAAGCTGTTGCCACCCACACCGGCGATTCGCGAAGAACGACGGACGACCCTGCCGCATCTCAAGTTCTTTGCCACCGATTCTGTGGAAAAATTCCAGCGCCTCGGCGAGCGCTTTCTCGGCCATCCGATCGAACGCGTCCAGCACGTAGATTTGAAGGAATAAGAATCCGGGCGGTTCGCGTTTGCGCGCAAGGTTCAGATAGCGCGCGGCGGCATTCGAGAATTACTGTGTCCGAGCGGTCCTTCGATCACTCAAATCTGAAATGGCAGGCTCGAGCGAAGCGCAATGCATCCCCTAGACAACCTCATCTGGAAGGCGCTGACTACACGGCAGGCTGAGTTCGCCGAATCCTTCGATCAGGCTCGCCGGTTCATACCGGAGGTCGGTTCGCTAGCCGCGTTTCCTGAGCCCACGGCACGAGGCTACGAATCGCTCGCGGGATTGCTCAGCCCACGCGGGACCATTGGGCTGTTCCTCGAGATGCCCTATCAGTCGCGTCCCGGGTGGAATCTCGTCGCTGGAGCTCCGATGCCGGAGATGGTTTACCAGGGTGCGAGCGCCCCGCTCTCGCGGTCCTCCTCCGATCCAGAAATCGTAGAACTCGGCGCCGCGGATGTGTCTGAAATGATGGAACTCACAGCCCTCACCAAGCCCGGTCCTTTCAACCAACGCACTCATGAACTGGGAACCTACCTGGGAATTCGACGCGACGGAAAACTTGTGGCCATGGCCGGTGAGCGGTTAAAAATTCCTGGCTATACCGAGGTGAGCGCGGTCTGCACCCACCCTGAGCACACCGGCCACGGTTACGCCCGCATTCTGATGACGGAGGTGATCGAGCGCATCTGTGGTCGCGGAGAAATACCCTTGTTACACGTCCGGGAAGACAATGTGCGCGCCATTGAGCTGTATCGGAGGCTGGGGTTTGCGCAACGAGTGCTGCTGCACTTTGCAGTGCTTCGGAAGGTCTAGTTTCAACTGGGAACCGGGACTGAGAACTGTGCGCCTCAGTACAGGTGGAAATCAACTTCCACGGCAATTTCCACGGCTACGTCGTGTCCGTCTTTCTTGCCCGGCTCGAATTTCCAGTTCTTGACTGACTCAATCGCCTTCTCGTCGAGACCCATGCCGAGCGCGCTAAGTACGCGGATCGCCGTCGGATGTCCATTTGCGTCCACCACCAAACCCAGAACGCAGGTCCCCTGGTACTTGGCTTTGCGTGCTTCTTCAGAAAACTCAGGGTCGGTTTGATAGATGACGCGCGGCGGAGTCACTCCCTTGCCGGGACGGAAAATTCCGCCGCCCATGCCGCCGCCCTCACCTGGTCCTACGCCAGGCCCAGTACCGGAGCCGACGCCACCACCGGAACCGGAGCCGATACCACTGCCCGATCCCGTACCATTCGACGGAATCACTGCTGAGGACTTCGGGTCTCCAAGGTTGGGCATGTTCAGCATAGCCACCTTGATATCGGGCGGCACAACCACCGTGGGCTCAACCGCCAACTTGGGGTTTGGGTTCCGGATCACTGCTGCTGGCGGCGTGATCTGCTGCATCGAGAACTTCGGCAAACGCCCCTTTGAGGCCTGCAGCACATCGCGATCGCCACCCCCGCCGCCACCACCGGCCTGGGTCTTTGCGGGTTTCAGTAAATAATCACCTGGATCAAGCAACTTGGTTTCGATCTGCGGTTTGGCTTCGACCTTGGTCACAAGCCGCCGGCCAAGAATCGTGCCACCGATGATCAATGCGATGACAATCACGTGGGCGACTGTCGAGCCCAACGCCCCATTCTTCTTGTAATTGTAGAAACCCCAAATATCCTTTACGGGGATTGGTTTCGATTGCAGCTTGAGGGGCGGAAGTTTTTTGGGAAAGAAGTATTCGTCCANNGATTTCCACAGCGGCTCAAACGTGTCGGGAGCAAGCAGAAGGTGAAGTTCCGGCTCCGTGCCGGGGTTGGAATTCGGGTTCGGATTGACTTCTGACGATGCCATTGTTTCCCGGCTCGGTTCTCCTCGGTGGGACGTGGAATTGGCTATATCGTTTGTAAAGATCCTCCTACACAGATGAGGAGGTTTTCCAACGAGTTGCCTCTTTTTCGTATTCTTATCTTCTTTATCTAGTTCCGGTTATCTAGTTCCGAAAACAGAGTCCAGTCGTCGCCGCCCACAGGCGGGCTCAAACACCTGAACTCTAAGCTCCTATTGAAATTGTACCCCTTCTGCCTCCTTTAACGAAGTGTATTTCAAAGTCCCGCCAGGCGGCCTAGTTGTCGCCGCCTGCTGCCGGTAAATCAATTGATCCCTCTGTTCTAGGGTTCACTCCTTGCTGCATGGACGTTCCCAGCGCCTCTCCCTATAATGAAAAGATTCAATCATTTGGGAGAATCGAACCGGGTGCCGCTCGAACTAAAAGCCACCATCAATCTGCCTAAAACTGCCTTCCCCATGAAGGCCAACCTGCCCCAGAACGAGCCCAAAATGCTGGCTCGCTGGGAGCAAACGCCGATCTATGAGCGCATCCGGCAGGCCCGCAAAGGCTCGCCCACCTACATTTTGCACGATGGACCGCCTTACACCAGCGGGCCCATCCACCTGGGCACGGCGATGAACAAGTGCCTCAAGGACTTCATCGTCAAATCGAAGACCATGGCGGGATATGACGCCCCGTACGTCCCGGGATGGGATTGCCACGGCCTTCCGATCGAGATCAAGGTAGACAAGGAACTCGGCGGCAAGAAGCTGCAGATGCGTCCCACGGACGTGCGCGCGGAATGCCGCAAGTACGCCCAGAAGTTTCTCGACTTACAGCGGCAGCAGTTCAAACGAATCGGCGTCTTCGGCCGCTTCGACCGCCCTTACGCCACGATGACCCCGCAGTACGAGTCGATTGTGCTTTCGACGTTTTTTTCCTTCTACGAGAATGGCTTCGTCTATAAGGGCCTGCGGGCCGTCTACTGGTGNNCCAGTCCGACCGTTTGGGTGAAATACGCGTTGCTCGACGACCCCGCGAAGATTGATGAGGCCTTAGCGGGAAAGAAAGTTTCAACCATAATCTGGACCACCACTCCTTGGACTCTGCCTGCCTCCATGGCTGTGGCCTTTCATCCGGATGAAGAATATGTCGCCATAGAATCCGGCGGCGAGGTGTACATCGCTGCCTCGAAGCTCGCAAAAGACGTGGCTGAGAAGTGCAATCTTTCAGATCCGCTCGAGCTTGCCCACTTCCCCGGCCGCAAGCTGGAGCGCCTGAACTTTCAGCACCCGTTTCTGGATCGCAAAATCCTCGGCGTGCTGGCTGACTACGTCACCATGGATACCGGCACCGGTGTCGTTCACACCGCGCCCTCGCACGGCGCGGAAGACTTCGCCACTGGAGTCAAGTACGGCCTCGAGCCCACCAGCAACGTCGACGAAAAAGGCATCCTCCGCAACGGCCTGCCGGAATACACCGGTAAGCGCGTCTGGGAAGCGAATCAGCCGATCATCGAACTGTTGAAGAGCCGCGGTGCTCTGCTGCATGCGGAAAAGACCGAGCACTCTTACCCGCACTGCTGGCGCTGCCATAATCCTGTGATCTTCCGGGCCACCGAGCAATGGTTTATCTCCATGGAAACGCCCATGCCGGGCGGCGGGAGTCGAGGTTCGGAAGACAGTCGAGGTTCGGAAAACGGCACGCTGCGCACCCGCACCCTCGAAGCAATCAAGCATGTGAAATGGGATCCGTCGTGGGGGGAAGAGCGGCTCTCGAATATGATCGCCACGCGCCCCGACTGGTGCATCTCGCGGCAACGCGTGTGGGGCGTGCCCATTGCCGTTTTCCTCTGCGAGAGCTGCGGCAAGCCGCTCAACGACCACGCTATCAATCGCAAAGTCGTCGAACTGTTCGCCAGCTCGGGCGCCGACGCCTGGTTCACATCTGAATCCGACGCGATTCTTCCCGCTGGCATGAAATGTCCCCACTGTAGTAGCACCAAATTCGAAAAAGAAACTGACATCTTCGACGTCTGGTTGGAATCCGGCGCGAGCTACCTCGCGCTCGTCGCCGATGAGCCAACGTATCCCTGGCCGTCCGATCTTTACCTGGAAGGCGGCGACCAATACCGCGGCTGGTTCCAGTCGTCTCTGCTCTGCGCCATGGGCACGCATGGAACGCCGCCTTACAAAGGCGTTGTCACGCCCGGGTGGACGCTCGATGAAAAGGGTCAGGCCCTATCGAAGTCTCGGGGCAACGACGTGGACCCGGTAGATATCGCTGATCGAATGGGGGCGGAAGTGGTGCGCCTGTGGGTGGCCTCAGTCGATTTCCGCGAGGACGTGGTCGGCTCCGAGCAGCTGATGCAGCGGGTCGCGGACAATTACCGCAAGATTCGCAACACCTTCCGCTACATTCTCGGGAATCTCGGAGACTTCGATCCGCAGGCCGACGCAGTTCCCTTCGGCGAGATGGAAGCCCTCGATCGGCACATGCTGTTCTCGACTACCCTCGTCGTGGACAAGATTGCCGATAAGGATTCGGGCTGGTATGCGAGTTTTGAGTTCCATAAGATCTATCAACTCATCAGCAATTTCTGCATTGTCGACTTGAGTTCGTTTTACTTCGATGTGCTCAAAGACCGGCTTTACATTTCTTCCCCCAAGTCGCACGGCCGCCGCAGCGCGCAAACCGCGATCTGGCGCATCGGAGAGGCTCTGGTTCGTCTGCTCGCTCCCATCACGAGCTTCACCTCGGAAGAGGTATGGGGTTATCTCCCGAAGGTTGCGGGGCGCGGCGACAGTGTGCACCTAGCGTTGTTCCCTTCCGCGGAAACGGTTCTGGGCTTAGCCCGGCCCGAGTCCATTATTGCCGAAGGGCATTTGTCTAACGAAGATTGGACGACGCTCCGTTCCGTGCGCGACGAGGTTCTCAAGGCGCTCGAAGAAGCCCGCCACAACAAGCTGATCGGCACCGGCCTTGAAGCCCAAGTCGCCGTGGCTGCGCCCGACCCAGTGTATTCGGTGCTGTCGCGCTATGCCGGACAACTCCGCTATCTGTTCATCGTTTCAGCGGTGACGCTGACCCAGGCCGCCGGCAATGGCACTGGCGGGGTCCGCGTTGAGGTGAAGAAAGCCGATGGAGCCAAGTGCGAGCGCTGCTGGAATTACTCGATCCACGTCGGCGAGGACAAGATGTATCCCACAGTCTGCGAACGTTGCAGCGCGGTGCTGAAGGAACTCGGAGAATCCCGCTAGTTCGCTTTGCCTGAGCCTCTCGTATGGGAGGTCCGGTGCCCCCGGAGAAGATCTCCATGGTCAAGGACACCTTCTACTTCGGGTCGCCTGACAGAGGCACGGCAGATCTTGTCGAAACCTTCAGACGATTCTATGGTCCCACCACGAACGCACTTGAAGCGGCTGAAAAGAGCGGGAAAGTGGACGAGCTCCATAAGCAGCTTTTGGAACTGGCGAACGCACAGAACGCGGGCACCGATGGGGGCACTTCAATACCGGCTACCTTCTTACGAGTGACTGCTAGCGTTTGAGGGCGACACCGTAGGCAGCGTGATTAGAGAAGCAATGCTCAACTCCCGAATGGTCGGCAACCGGAAGTCCTTTCATCCGTCACGCTGGCGGCGGTTCTTCTGCTGTTCCCTCGCCGCCTCCAACTTCCAATCCCGGTCGGCCTGAATCTCCTGCTCATGCCCGGCGAGCACGCTTCCCATCCACTTCCGCAGCACTCCCGCCCGACGCAGGGTTTAAACCCTTTACAAGCCAACGGTTGGTTCTGCGATTCTTTGCTCCGGAGGTGGGCAATTGAGAAAACGAGGTTCNNTCCTCCATCGCCGCCTCGAGCACTTCCCTGCCCGGACGCGTCAGCGATTCCGGCAGCGTGGCCAGCGGCTGATCGACCATATTCAGCAAATCGAGGAAGTCAGGCGCCTTGGTGTTCACGTAAAACAGCCCCGTCAGCACTTCGCCCTTGTCATGCGCTTCGGTCAGGCGGGTGATGGCTTGGATACGGTCGGT
This sequence comes from Acidobacteriaceae bacterium, assembly GCA_003156615.1. Next base: position 29,042 of record PMHI01000317.1, read on the forward strand.
GGGGTCATAGTCTTCCTCCAGCTTGCGCAGTCGCAGGTGGGAGCCGTCGTGCATGGTGACGTTGACCGTCGTTCCCGGATCGTATTCCACGTCTATTTCTTCGAAGTGAGGTACGAAGCTCATTTCCTGCAAGGTCTCGTCGTGATCCTTCACGTATTTGTAGGACTTGGTCGAACCCTCGTGATCGTTGAAGGTAACGCAGGGAGAAACCACATCAAGCATCACCGTTCCATGGTGCGCGATGGCGGCTTTCAGCAGGGTGCTCAACTGCCGCTTGTCCCCGGAGAATGAGCGGCCCACAAACGTCGCGCCCAACTGAATCGCCAGCCCGCAGGTATCAATGGGTGGCAGATCGTTAAGCACGCCTGACTTCAACTTCGATCCCAGATCGGCGGTCGCCGAGAACTGGCCTTTGGTCAGGCCGTACACTCCATTGTCCTCGATGATGTAGATGACGGGAAGATTGCGGCGCATGAGGTGAACAAACTGGCCGATGCCGATCGAAGCGGTGTCGCCATCGCCGCTCACGCCCAGCGCAATTAGATTGCGATTCGCCAGCATCGCTCCCGTGGCCACCGACGGCATGCGTCCGTGCACCGAGTTAAAGCTATGCGAGCGGTTCATGAAATACGCAGGACTCTTCGACGAGCACCCGATTCCGCTCAGCTTCGCAACCCGCTCCGGCTTCACGCCCATGTCATACATGGCCTCGATGATGCGCTCGGAAATAGCGTTGTGGCCGCAGCCGGCGCATAAGGTCGTCTTGCCGCCCTTGTAGTCAATCACCGACAGGCCGATGCGGTTGGTCCTGGGTTCAGGAGTCTTGGGTTCAACAGGCGTGGTCGCCATTTACTTTCCCTCCCTAGTACTTAATTCGTCGGTAACGGACCGCGCATCGAGCGGTAGTCCATCGAGATGGCTGATGCTGCGCAGCCGCGGCGTCAACTTCGGTTCCACGTCGAGCTTGAGCAGGCTGAGCATTTGCGCGTCGCGGTTCTGCTCGACCACGTAAACGCGTTCGTGCTGCTCGATAAACTCCTGCACTTCGCGGGTGAAGGGATAAGCCCGCAGCCTCAAGTAATCGGTTTCAATCGCGTACTCGTTGCGCAACTGATCGCGACTCTCGATGATCCCCCAATGCGACGTTCCATAGGCGATGATCCCGATTTTCGCGTTCGCGCCCTTGAGAATCTCCGGCCGCGGCACAAACGATCGCGAAGTCTCGAACTTGCGGTTGAGCCGCTCCATATTGGCTTCGTAGTCGTCGGGCCGCTCGCTGTAGTGGGAGCGATCGTTGTGGCCACTGCCCCGCGTGAAGTAGGCGGCAGCGGGATGGTCGGTTCCCGGCAGAGTGCGATATCCCACGCCGTCGCCATCTAAATCCTTGTAGCGGGCAAAGCCGCCCAGCTTTTCCAGCTCTGCCTTGCCTAAGACCTTGCCGCGCTTGATCGGCGCAGTCGGATATTCGAATGGATCAGACATCCAGTTGTTCATCCCCAGATCCAGATCGGACATTACGAAAACCAGCGTCTGGAATTGCTCCGCGAGATTGAAGGCCTCCGACGCCATGCTGAAACATTCCGCCACCGAGCACGGAATCAGCATGATGTGCTTGGTATCGCCGTGCGAAAGAAACGCAGTAGAGAGAATGTCGCCTTGCGATGTCCGCGTGGGCAAGCCCGTCGAAGGCCCAACCCGCTGAATGTCCCAAATCACGCCTGGAATTTCTGCGTAATAAGCTAACCCGGCAAACTCCGACATCAGAGAAATGCCCGGACCGGCGGTTGCCGTCATGCTTCGCGCTCCCGCCCAACCCGCGCCGATCACCATGCCGATCGCAGCCAGTTCATCCTCCGCCTGCACAATGGCAAAGGTCGCTTTGCCGTCGGGGCCGATCCGGTATTCTTTCATGTATTCGATCATCGTCTCCACCAGCGAAGACGACGGCGTGATCGGATACCAGGTAACAACGGTACATCCGGCAAACATGCAGCCGAGAGCTGCGGCCGAGTTGCCGTCGATAATGATCTTGCCCGCAGTCTCGTTCATGCGCTCGATGTAGAAGGCACCGCGCTTCTCGAGACTGGCTTTCGCATAGTCGAATCCCGCACGCACCGCGGCCAGATTCAGGTTGGCCGCCTTTACCTTCTTGGCAAACTGCTTGCGGATCGCCTTCTCTACCTCATCCATTTCGATTTCAAGAAGTTGAGCGACCACACCCACATACACCATGTTCTTGACCAGTTTGCGCAGCTTCGCNNTCGTTCCGCAGCTTGTCGAGGGCAAGGGGTTCGTCGTAAAGCACCGAAGCGCCTGGCGCCAGCGACATCACGTCGTCCTGAGCGGTCTCGGCGTTCATGGCGACCAGAAAATCTATTTCCTTCTTCCGGCCAATGTAGCCATCCTTGTTGGCTCGAATCGTATACCAGGTTGGTAAACCGGCAATGTTCGAGGGAAACAGGTTCTTCCCCGAAATCGGCACGCCCATCTGGAAGATGGCACGCAACAAAACCGTGTTCGAACTTTGCGAGCCCGAGCCATTCACCGTGGCAACCTGAATGCTCATGTCATTGACGATGCGCTTGCGTCCCAACTGCCCGCCCGTACCCTGGGGCGCAACATCCGTAGTGGCCATCCCTACACCTTCCTTTGATTAAAAGGCGGAGTAAGACCCGCCCAAACTTCAACTCCCGAGAAAAAATAATTATACGGCGGCGGTGTTCTGGCGGCACACCAAATCGCCCGCCCGAAGCCGGGAGGTAACCTTTTTGGAAACGGGAGGTTGGAAGAGAAGATCACTCCGGACTCATTACTCGGTCTTGAAGAACTGGGCCATGACGCGGAATTTATTATATCGTGACACGAGCAACTCTGGCAGCGGGATCTTCTTCAGCTCTGAGAAGTGCTTCTGCAGACTGACATCGAGCAAGTTCGCCGCCGCTTCGTGATCCCGATGCGCTCCGCCTTCGGGCTCGGGAACGATATCGTCGATGCAGCCCAGTTCGCTGAGATCCGTGGCCGTAATGCGCATGGCTTCCGCCGCCAACTCCTTCTTGGTGGCGTCCCGCCACATGATCGCGGCACAACCCTCGGGAGAAATCACCGAGTAGATGGAGTTTTCCATCATAAGCACGCGGTCGGCGACGGCAATCGCCAGCGCCCCGCCGCTGCCGCCAACCCCAATCACCGTCGCGACGATGGGCACTTCGAGGCCCGCCATTTCGCGCAGGTTGTAGGCAATCGCCTCGGCCTGCCCACGCTCCTCTGCGTGAATTCCAGGGTAGGCGCCGTCCGTATCCACCAGGGTGAAAATTGGCCTGCGAAACTTTTCCGCGATCTGCATCACGCGCAGTGCCTTGCGATAACCTTCCGGATGAGGCGTCCCAAAATTGCGGTACACGCGCTGTTTCATGTCCCGGCCCTTCTGGGTGCCGACCACCAGAACTTCCTCGCCATGAAAACGAGCCATCCCGCATATGATCGCGGGATCGTCGCCGAACCCGCGGTCGCCGTGAATTTCGCTCCAGTCGGTGAACACGCGTTCGATATAGTCGAGGGTCTGCGGTCGCTGGGGATGCCTGGCCAGTTCCGTTTTCTGCCAGGCGGTCTCGAACGTCTTCGTCTCCTGCCTCAGGATGTGGATGCGATCCTGAAGCTTCGCGAGCCGGCGAAGAGTCTCCTCATTCTGTCCGGCGGTAGCCTCGATCAGCGCCACCTGCTGCTCGATCTGCTCCAACTCCTGCTGCGCCTTTTGCGTTGCTTTCATGGGTGAGCGACTATGATTTAACTGATCACTCGGACACTGCCCCGCCCGCACAACTGTTCGACTCGGGCGATGAAGTTGCGATCTGGCAGCACATTATAACCTTCCGCTTCCATCACCACCATGAAATCCCCCGCCCGTTCCACGTCAAACAACACCCGGGCCTCGCCCTTGCGCTCTTTGAAAAGCGAGTGAAGATCGTCCACCGTGGCCTCGCCCGCCGTTTCGAGCGGCACGCGAATGCGTATCGCGCGCGGCAGCGGAACCTTCGCCTCTTCCAGTGGCATAATCTCAGCCGCCGTAATCTTGGGGTTCGCTCCTTCTTCGATCCTCACCCCGGCCCTTACCAGCACNNGAGCCGGACATGTCCTCGAGTGTGGCCTGGGCATAAAAGTCCCCGCGTTTGGACTTCAGCACGCGCACGTTGGCGATGATCCCAGCCGTCGCGATGGTCTCGTCTTTGCCGGTCGACCTGGTCATCGCGGCGATCTCATCGATTCGCAGCGCCTGCAGATCTCCGAGCTTGTCTTTGTATTTTTCCAGCGGATGCCCGGTGATAAAAAAGCCGAGGATTTCCTTCTCCGCCGCCAGACGCACCTGCTCGTCCCAGTCAGGAATGTTGGGTAGCTTGTCCTGGTTGCCCTCGGACTCTTCCTGCTGAAACACGCCAAACAGCCCGTGCTGTCCCGATTCCGCGTCGCGCGCTGCCTTCTGGGCGCGCTCCATGGCGCGGTCCAGCACGCTCATTACCTGCGCTCGCCGGCCCAGTGAATCCATCGCTCCGCTCTTGATCAACGACTCCAGCACCCGTTTGTTGAGCAACCGCAGATCGACGTTCTCGCAGAATTCATAAATCGATTGGAAGCGTCCCAACTTCTTCCGCGCCGCCACAATCGATTCAATCGCATTACCGCCGACGTTCTTCACCGCCGCCAGCCCAAAGCGAATCGCGTCTCCATGCGGCGTGAAGTTCGCATCCGACACGTTAATGTCCGGCGCCTCGACCGAAATGCCCATCTCGCGGCATTCGTNNATGTACTTCACCACATCATCGGTACTGCCCGTCACCGAGGTCAGCAGGGCCGCCATGAACTCGACCGCGTAGTGGGTCTTCAAATATGCCGTGTGATAAGCCAGCAGCGCGTAGGCGGCCGAATGAGATTTGTTGAATCCGTATCCCGCAAATTGCGACATGAGATCGAAAATCTTCTCGATCTTCTTGGGCGGAAACTTGCGCTGCGCCGCGCCTTCCACAAACCGCTCGCGTTGCTGGGCCATCTCCTGCGCGTTCTTCTTCCCCATGGCGCGCCGCAGCAGGTCGGCTTCACCCAGGGAGTAGCCGGCCAGCCGGTTCGCGATCTGCATCACTTGCTCCTGATACACGATGACGCCCAGCGTCTCCTCAAGAATCTCTTTCAACTCTGGCAGTTCGTACTCCACTCGCTTGCGTCCGTGTTTGCGGTCGACGAAATCGTCAATCATTCCGCCCTGGATCGGCCCCGGCCGGTAGAGCGCGTTCAGCGCCGTAAGATCCTCAATCGAATTGGGCTGGTACTTGCGCAACACGTCCCGCATGCCGTGCGATTCAAACTGGAACACGCCGGAGGTCAACCCCTTGTGAAAGACTTCTTGATAAGTCTCCACATCCTCCAGCGGAATCTGTTCGAGCATGATCGGCGTGCCGCGCGTCTGCGCGATGAGCTTCAACGTGTCGGTGAGAATCGTCAGCGTGGTCAGCCCGAGAAAATCCATCTTGAGCAGGCCCATCTTCTCGATGGCGACCATGTCGAAGGCGGTCACGATTTCGTCGTTCTTGGTACGGTGCAGAGGAACGAGTTCTGTCAGGGGCTTCGGCGAAATCACCACCCCCGCAGCGTGTACTCCGGAGTTGCGCACCATCCCTTCCAGCTTCTTCGCGGTCTCGATCAACTCACGAATCTGCCCATCCTTATCCATCGCCTCCCGCAGTTGCGGCGAGTCTTCGATGGCCTGGTCGAGCGTGATGTTGAGCTGGGTTGGAATCATCTTGGCGATGCGATCCACATCGCTGTAAGGGATGTCCATCGCGCGCCCCACATCCTTGATCGCCGCCTTGGCCGCCATCGTGCCGAAGGTGATAATCTGCGCCACGTTATCCCGGCCGTATTTCTGGGTGACGTAGTTAATCACCTCGCCGCGCCGGTTCATGCAGANNGGGTCGAGATCGGTGATGCCCAGTGCGTAGGAAACGAGTGACCCGGCTGCCGATCCGCGTCCCGGCCCCACCGGAATGTCGTGCTCTTTGGCATAGCGGATGAAATCCCACACAATCAGGAAATATCCGGGAAAATTCATCTGCTGGATGATCGCCAGCTCCCGCTCCAGCCGCTGTTCGTAATCCGCCATCGAGTGTTTCAACTTGCCCTGATCCTCGAGCGGTCGCAGCGTCTCCAGCCGGCGCGCAAAACCCTCGCGCGTAACATGCGCAAAATAGCTGTCAATCGTGTAACCGGGGGGAACGTCGAATTGCGGGAACGGCGTCGCCACCTTTTCGAGGCGCAGGCGGCAGCGCTCGGCGATCTCGAGCGTGCGCGTCAATACCTCGGGCGAGTCCTTGAACACGCGATACATCTCGTCGTGGCTCTTGACGAAAAACTGCGTGCCTTCAAATTTCATCCGCGCCGTGTCGTGAATCGACTTGCCCGTCTGGATGCACAACAT
>PMHI01000734.1 GCA_003156615.1 Acidobacteriaceae bacterium
AGTTCATGCACGCAGCACTCGTTACCAATCTCCCAAACTACGCCAGCTCGATTGTTATAACGCAAGAAGTCACTGATGCCCTTTTAGGTGACCGTCCACTCGCGCAGAGCTCGTCCGCCATGGGCGACGCGCATGGATGAATCGAGCTAGGGGCGTACCAAACTTATGCATTCACTCCCTACGCCATAGGCGTAAGAACCAGTGGTAGCTTCCCCTTTCCGCCGAAGCTTCGCCGATGGTGGATAGGGTGCGGGCATGACAGCTCGCCTGTCCTTTCACTGTCCAATAACGATTCCTTAACGCTTCTTAGAATGCTTTTCGAGGCCACCCTCGTCTAACGCGCTCCGACCCGACTGCCCGAGGTTCACAGTCCTTTAAGCGCGAAGCCATCCAAAGATTAGCTTGTGGCCTCGCCTCAGGAAACTATTCACAACATCTGCTTAACGTCGCGTATGTTCGATGCCACGGTTTCCAGCAATTCTGTAGTGTTTCCCCCAAACACCAGTTTGCCCATCGCGAGAGCATAGCCGCGTACCTGTTCGAACGTAACCTTCGGCGGCATTGAGAGTGCGCGAGGATCGGTAACGAAATCCACTAATGCCGGTCCTTTATGTTCAAACGCTCTTTGAATAGCGGGTTCAATATCGTCAGTTGTTTCAACGCGTTGGCCATGAATCCCCATAGCCTGGGCTACCGCGCCGAAGTTGGGGTTCTTCACATCGGTGCCCCAGGGAACGTAGCCCGCTACTTCCATTTCCGCCCTCACCATCCCCCGCGTCGAGTTGTTGAAAATCATGAGCTTTACTGGAAGATCGAGCTCGGCCGCGGTCAGCAATTCACCCATCAACATCGTGAAGCCGCCGTCACCGCACAATGCGATGCTCTGTCGTCCAGTCCCCAGTGCCGCCCCAATAGCCTGAGGCATGGCGTTCGCCATGGACCCATGACCAAAGGATCCGAGCATCCTCTGACCTTTCCGCATGCTGATGTAACGAGCTCCCCAGACATTACACATGCCGGTATCCACCGAGAAGACCGCGTCGTCAGCCGCGAGCTTACTGATCGCGCTTGCCACCATTTCAGGACGCAGTCCTTTTCCGACACCCGCATGAGTCACATAAGTTTGGAGATTCTCGGCAGCCTTCTTGTGAACGGCCAGAATCTTGTCCAGGAAGTCACGGCCTGACCGTTGCTGCAACCGAGGCAGCAGGGCTTTCAGCGTCTCTCCGACATCGCCCACCAGGCCAATATCTACTTTTGCGCGGCGTCCGAGATGGCCGGCTTGCTCGTCGATCTGGACGATTGTCGATTTCTCCGGCATGAACGGGTGATAGGGAAAATCGGTCCCAAGCATGAGCAACAGATCGCATTCGGCGATCGCGACATGTGCGCCACCCCAGCCCAGCAGCCCCGTCATCCCCACGGCATTTGGATTGGCGGCCTCAAGAATATCCTTACCTCGAAATGTGAAGCCGACCGGGGCGTTAAGCACTTGCGAAAGTTGCAGAACTTCCGCCCGTGCGTCCGCGCAACCGGCGCCGCCGAAAATCGCGATGCGCTTGCTCTTTGCGATCAGATCGGCAACGCGGTCCAGATCGCGATCGGGAGGCCGTACGCGTGATCTCTCGGTTGCGATGGGATGCTCCAACATCGGATGCTCGATGGGCGCAGCCGACACATCGCCGGGCAGGATAATCATNNGCCTATGTATTTGGCGCAATCGAGAAAGATTTGGTCCGGCCGGGTTTCCTGGAAGTAGTTCGTCCCAATCTCTGTAGTCGGGATATGCGTGGCGATCGCGAAAACAGAGGCTCCATTTCGCGCGCAATCATAGAGGCCGTTGAGCAGATGCAGGGAACCAGGTCCAGATGAGCCAATGACCGCGGTCGGGCACCCAGAAACTTGAGAGTCGGCTCCCGCGGCAAAGGCACCGGCCTCTTCGTTTCGCACATTGATAAACTTCAGGTTCCCATCGCTCTTGCGAATCGCATCAATGACCGGATTTGCGGAGTCTCCAACAATGCCATAGATATTCCGAACACCAGATCGGATCATCAAATCAACAAGGTAAGAACCAACTATTTGGGCCACGTTTTCCTCCGGATTGGGCTGGGCTATATTCTCAGGTAAATACAACTTTACAGCCACCCGCCAGCACCCTACCCAAATGTGAACGAAAAGGCCTGAACGCCGGGATCAAGGAATTCGATCTCAATCGTTCGGTCTTGTACTCGACCCTTTTGCCGGATGAGTTGATAGAGTCGGGGCTCTCGAATCTCGCCGGTGCCGTCAGGGGCGGAATCGACTCCACAATTGTCGCCGGGCGGGATGTCGTCCAACTTTACCTTGAAGCGAATGGGCTTGCCGTTCTTCGTCGGACCTAACACCATGTGCAGGTCACGGCTGTGGAAGCGAAATACAATCTTGCCGGGGGCTGACTGCAGCACTCCGCTTTCGGCACCNNACGTTCCACGACCCACCTAATCCCCATTCATTCAAAGATGGAGTTGTGGGTAGGCTGTAGGTTTTTCGTGAGTCTTGAGCCACTCGCTCGGGCGATGCGAAACGCTGGGCTTGACGATAGCCGACATAGGTTTCGGGAGATAGCACATCACCGCTGGGCGGTGCCTCGACTCCGCCAGTGGATATGCGAACGGCGCTCTCGTCCAGGCCGGTGGCTCCGTTTGCCTGGAGAAGTTTCTGAATGACATGCTCGGACTCGGCGTAGTCGCCCTCCCCGAAGTGGTGATAGCGAATTCGTCCTTTTCCATCAATGAAGTAGTCTGCCGGCCAGTATTCGTTGTTGAAAGCCTGCCAAATCCTGTGGTCACTATCGATGGCGACTGGATAGGTAACCTTCAAATCGAGCACCGCGTTTTCTACGTTGGCCCGTTCTCTTTCGAATCCGAATTCGGGCGCATGCACACCGATCACGACCAGGCCCGCATGCTTATATTTTGCCGCCCAGCTCTTCATGTATGGCAACTCTCGCAGGCTGTTGATGCAAGAGTATGTCCAGAAATTTACCAACACGACCTTCCCGCGCAGAGATTCGCGGCTTAAGGGAGCGGAGTTGAGCCAGCCTACGGCGCCGCCAAAGTCAGGCAGGGGGCCCTCGTCAAGGGTAGTCTGAGATTCGGTGGCGCTCGCTCTAAGAAGAGCCAGCTTCTCTGGATGGAGAGCGCCGATCAGATGCTCTTGTGCTCTGACCGTATCTATGAATGAAAACCTAGGGAAGCTGGTTTTCAATCCTGTTGCGATGACGGCGACTCCCAGGACCGCAGCCACGCCCAGGACG
>PMHI01000043.1 GCA_003156615.1 Acidobacteriaceae bacterium
TCCCATCCCATACCGTATTTCCTTTGAACACTTCTTTAACCGCTACGCTTTCTTCGTGCGTAGCCTTCCCGCCATGCAGCTTGTGAATCACATCCCGTAATTCTTCGATGTGGGTCATGCTGCCGCCTCTACTAAATCCCCAACACTCCAAAAGCTATTCGTTACACCTGCTGCCATCGCTGGAGTGCAGCGCAGCGTGTTGTGGCGCTTCACGAAGTTGTAGTAAGCGAAGTGCAGGGCAACCGCTGCCTCAAAGTTCTCGCGCTTCTTGCTGAATGCCAGCGTGAGGCGGGTCAGACGGCGCATGTGCAGCCGCGTGGTTGCATTCAGCCGCTCTATGTAGCTGGTAGAGATTAGCCGCTCATCCGGGTTTCCGACAATAACTTTCTTTTCGGACGAAACGAATTCTGGGGCGCTATAGCGGCGATTGTTGCTCACTTCCTCATGGCCGTAGACTTTGATTATCTGCGCGTAATCCACGTCCGCACCGAACGCGCTTTCTATCGCAGGGACATAAGCCGTAAGGCCATCGGTGGAGATTTGCACCCGGTATGCCACGCGGTTTGCTATGTCTTGCACGAAGGCTTTTGCAGTGGCCGCGTCACGGTTGCCAACCTTGAACGTGGGAACTAACTTGGTTTCGGCATCTATCGCGCAAAATGTCCACACGCTGCCAACTCCATCCTCACCTTCGCGGACGCTCCTGTCCTTCTTGCCCACGAAGCCCCAAATTTCGTCTAGCTCAAGCCGATTGCAAGGGAGATTCCGCATCGTGGTATCCAGTAGGGCCGCACAGCCCTGCCCGACTTTCACCCCAAGTCGCGTTATCGTATCCCGATGCACTCCAGTGACGCGCTCTATGCTGCGAATGCTGGAACCTTCCGCCAATGCTCCGATGACCGCGATTTGCTTGTCTTTATCGAGTACGTTTGCCATGTCAATTACTGTGCCCCATTTATTATTAGTTGTCAATATGTATTTTTGGGGTACAATTGTTCCGCTATGGACGTTAGGGTCGTATTCATATTCGCGGTTGTTGTCTTGGCACCAATATTTGTGACCGCCCAGAATCAGCAATCCGGTGCAAAAAGCGGGCAAAAGACACAAGAGGCGAATCCAGCCGTGCCCATATCCGTTAATTGCAACTGCACCAGCCAAGCAGCCGATAGCAAGGATAAGCCTCAGGGGTGGCACAAATTCGTAACATGGCCCGAAGGTATTGCTACGTGGGCGCTGATCTTCACCTTGGGTGCAATCGTGTGGCAGGCGATTGAAACCCGACGCTCTGTCAAGACTAGCCTCAGACCTAAACTCGTTATTCGCGGGATTGCGGTCAGCGACGAAGGGGAGAACGGGTGGTTTGTCGAATGCCAGATAGCCAACATCGGCGGATCGAAGGCGCGGATTGCTGAAAGCAATTTGACGATAAAACACTTGGGGATTACTGCGCATGACAGGNNACAGGCTTCCCACCTTCCCGCCATACGAGGGCAGCAAGAACTGGTTGGGCAAATGTAAGATAGCGCCCGCCGAGCACAAGCGGGCTAAGGTTGCCCTCGGATTTGCTACGTCCGCGTTTTCGCTCTCGTTTCTCAGGGCAGCACGGCAAGAGGGTGCGAACGTCAACGACACCCTCCATTGCTTCGGTTTTATTCAGTACAGGGATGCCATGAGGATTCAACGACGCACGGCTTTCTGTCTGCACTACAATTCCGTCAGCGAAAACTTTGACAGGATCGACCAGAGCAAGGGACCCAATTACGAGTACGCAGATTAGCGCCGCGAGCGGCAGCAATCCTAAAAATGAAATTAGGACACTACCGAATATCTAGGTCAAGTATATTTTTGTAGTTGCCTACGGCATTGTTCCTAAACCCAACGGGTTGCGATATTTCTCCACTACGATATGTCTACGAGTGCTATACGCATCGCTCGTCCTGCGATGGCTCAATTCCCCGCAGCGCTAGTCGTTCGTTGCAGCTACGACAAACGAAACCAAATATTCCACCTATTTCTAGTGGCGAAGGTATGCTCGAAAGAGTCCGGAAGAAGGGTCCCATGTCATCACTGGGTGATGTTATGAACCGCACCTGCCGCAATACGGCAACCCCGATTCGGCGTAGACGGCAATTAGCGATGGCGGAGTTGCTTCGTCACGCAAGAATCGTGACAGATCCAAACAAGTTGGCGTACTTGAACGCCGAAGTTGCGAGGTGTAAAGCAAGAACCGAAAGCGACGCTGTGCACATAAAGTGTGAGGCGCCTCTGTAAGGAAGTTGCACTGTTCCTGGCAATTTGCATCGACAAGACTCANNCGACTGATCATATTTCGGAAGCTGGCGACCATGACGATGTGCGCCGCTACGGTCTGGCGATACTGGCGGCGATCGTCGCCCTCTGGCTTCGCCAACTGCTTTCTCCTTTTCTCGGAGCGGCAAACCCATATCACACGGTATGGGTAGCAGTAGTCTTCTCCGCCTGGTATTGCGGACTTGGTCCTTCCATTATTGCCGTCTTAGTCTCAGTGATCGGTGTCTGGTATTGGTTCCTACCGCCTACCAGTTCCTTTGCCCTGCAAGATCCCAAGACTGGAATTTCTGGAATGGTAGGGTTTCTGGGCTTCTCCGGTTTGATCATCGCTCTCGGAGAAGCGAACCGACGTTCCTTCGCCAGAAGCAAGTGGGCCGAAACACAATTGAAGAGAGCCCATGAAGGACTCGAGCAAAAGGTCCATGGACGAACGGCAGACCTGAAGATGGCGAACGACAACCTGCGCGAATTGTCGGGCCGCTTGCAGCTNNCGCACGGGAGTTGCACGACAGCGTAGGGCAACTGCTCGCGGCGCTCGGCATGAACAACGCGGTCGTGCAGTCTCAATCCCACAAGCTCGATTCGGCAGGAGCCCGAGCCGTTTCCGAGAATGCCGCGATGGTCGAGCAAATCAGCAGTGAAATCCGCACCATTTCGCATCTGCTGCATCCCCCATTGCTCGATGTAGCCGGTCTTGCTTCCGCCCTTCGCTGGTACGTGGATGGGTTCTCGGAACGCAGTAAGATCAGAGTCGATGTGGAAATCCCAGAGGAGTTTGGCCGGCTGTCGGATGAAATGGAAATCGCAATTTTCCGCATGGTCCAGGAGTGCCTCACAAATATTCATCGTCATTCTGGTGGAACTTCCGCCGCGATACGCGTCTACGAAGAAAATCACCGAGTCTTGATTGAAGTTCAGGACCAGGGCAAAGGTATACCTCTGGAAAAACAACTTGAGCTGAGTTCCTCCGGTCGAACCGGAGTAGGGTTCCGGGGTATGCGTGAGCGTCTCCGGCAGTTGGGGGGAACTTTGGAAATTCGATCAGACGGCGCGGGCACAGTGGTGAGTGCGACACTGCCCCTTCGAAACCCGGCGCCTCAAGAGGCCAAATCGGAGCTCGCCTGACGTCTTTCGCTACTGCCTATCCGATGGGCAGATCGGCGGTCACCAGCGTGCCGCGGCCATTGGAGTAGACATTCAGCACTCCGCCCAGCTGCCGTAACCTTTCGCGCATTCCGTTGATCCCGGAGCGGGCAACCGAAGATTCCATCGACATTCCTTTTCCCAGATCACTCACCTGAACACAGACATGGTCGGAGGATTTGCTGAGGCGAACTGTCGCTGTAGCGCTTCCCGAATGCTGCTGCACATTCGCGAGAGCTTCTTGAACCACTCTAAAGACCGCGATCTCCTTCTCGATCGAAAGCCGCCCGAAGTCATCTGGAATCTCGATGGTGACATTAATATTGGTACGCTTCGCAAATTGCTCGGCATACCACTGAACGGCCG
>PMHI01000463.1 GCA_003156615.1 Acidobacteriaceae bacterium
AGCGTGCTCGCGGTGTGGAAAGGCGCGGATTTGAGCGGCGCGCCGGGCGCCTTCACCAGGCGCTCGAGCTGCTTGCGCAAATCCTTGACGTGTTCTTCCAGAGTTTGTCCTGGCAGGCTCTGTCCTGGCGGGTTTTGACTGGACAAGGTCTGGCCCGGGGACTGCGCTGCGCCGGCTTGCGAGGGCGACTCTGCCTGACTCCCCATGACCTGAGGAACGGCCTGAGGTCCAGATTGCTGAGGCGCGGATTGCTGCGCGGTCTCCGTGGGTGCGTAAGTCTGTACGGCCGGCTTCTGTTTCTTCTGCCGCTGTTCTTCGCGCTCTTCTTCAGCTTCGACGTTCTGCTTCTTCATCACCTCGATGGCTTCGATGTGCTCCTGAATGTCCTTATACTCACTGTCTTCGACGGAGCCGTTCGACTGATGAACCATGTGGCGAAAATCTTCTTCGAAAAGCGCGTCGATGCGCAGGACTGCGTTCTTCTCGCCTTGAGGCAGCACCACATAGCGCACGGCAAGCGTCCCGACGTCGCTGCTATCCTTGAAGTTGCGCGGGTCGATCGCCTGCTCACGAACTTTGTAGAAAACCTTCCCGCCCTGGTTCCATGGCGGAAATACGCGACAGGAAGCGGCGGCTTTCGCGCCGCTGACGAACTCGTCCTTGTTGTACTCCTTGGTTCCCCTGATTATGCCGTTTTGGGCGATCTCCCCCACGACTTGCTCTACTTCGCTCTCCGGCACTGGGATGTTGACGATCAGGCCTTCGCCGTAGTGCAATTTATCTTTTTCGCGGCCGGCGAGCGGAAGAGCGGACGCGAAAAGCAACAGCGCGAGGAACAAACCGATGGGCGAACTGGCCCGAACACGCACGTGTCCACAGCCTGCTCGAGCTCTGCCAAAACCCGCGGTCGCGCGATCCTTGTGCCGGGAATCCAGCCCCCGGCCTCGAACTCCCATTCGCGAATCCACTGTAATCCCCGATCCCGAGCTTCACCGAGTCTCTTACTCTGGGCGTAGGCCTGTCAACTCCGGCGGGATTTTACTTAGTAAGTGGCGAGAAAGCTACAGCCGATCGAATTGACATAACTTGACATAAGTTTAACATTGTAAAAAATATGCAAAAAGTTCTTGCATAAGTACTATCGATGGTAATAGTATTCCGATCTTCCGCGCCATTAGGCCCCTGCAAAGGGCTCAGCTTTCGAAGACAGCTATGGAAGCCAACTCCAGGTTCGGGCTTTGTAGTTCACCACGTCGACACCAGTCCTCCCCCCTTGAAATCCCGTTTCACCAACCAGATCTTGATTTGATTTTGCAGAGGAGTACGGCCATGCACGTTTCTAGGCGTTTTCATCTCCGCAACATCTTGCAGTATGCGACTTACTTCGCGGCTGTCGTTCTGGTTCTCGCTTCCGTAGTGCTCACCTGCAGCCAGCCTGCGAACGCCCTGCCGGCCTTCGCGAGAAAGTATGGGCTGCGTTGTTCAGCCTGCCACGAGTCGTGGCCGATGCTGAATTACTTTGGACAAAAGTTCAAAGACAACGGCTACCAGCTCATGAACGATCGCGATGCTCCGATCTGGCAGAACCCGGGTTATTGGCCGGTGGTCTTCCGCATCACGCCGATCTGGCACCGCGTGAGCACTGGCAAGGTCGAGGTTGACACATACACCGGTGGAGCGCTCGACGGCGGGCAGGCGATCCAGCGCATCTCGTCTTCCGGCTTTGACTTGAGCGGGCTCGACTTCCATACCGCCGGAACCCTGGAGAAGAACATCTCCTTCTATCTGCTTCCGTCCTCCGATCCTACCGGTGCTTTTCACTTTGAGCAGGTCTTTGTGCGCTTTGACAACATCGCTCACAGCCCCTGGCTCAATTTCAAGCTGGGTCGATTCGAACTCGACAACCTGCTTTCTGAAAAGCGCATTCTCACGNNTGACTGGTAATGGAGGCATCTATCAGACTTATCACTTCATCCCGGTGGGTGATGGCAACATCTTTGGGCAGATAGGGGACAATCAGCTCGGCATCGAGTACCTGGGGCACTCGGTTGACGATCGGACGCGAGTTTCCGCTTCCCTTGTCAGCTCGAGCGATGGAAACGTGAACCTGAGTACCACTGCCAACGCCTACAGCGGTTTCGTTACTGCGAGCCAAGCTTTTGACGCCGGCAGGCTGGGGGTGCAACGCCTCGGGTTCTACGCCATGGTCGGGCAAGCGTCAACCTACTATCTGACTTCGGGAGGCGGGATTCCCATTCCTGGTTCCGGAATTAGCAATAAAAGCTTCAGTCGCGAAGGCTTCGTGGGACAATTCTACGCCGGTCCGCACGTCGGTCTTACGGTTGTGACTCAGCACGGCTCGGATAACGTGTGGTTCGGGCAGGGTTATGGCAATGCGGAGGCCACAGACGGCAATGGAGGCACAACCTGCCTTACTCCTATTCCCAACGGCTGCCCTCCGAACAACGTGCCGGGCACGACTCTTCCGGCCGGATCGCAGGCGCCCAGCTGGAATGGCGCCACCTTCGAGGGCCACTACATATACAGTCCGCAGTTGATTTTCATCGGCCGCTACGAGGCGGAAAGGATGTCGCAACAAGCCAATGGAAACATCTGTGGTGGTGCTGCTTGTCCCTCCAACTTGGGCAATATCTCGACCTATACGATCGGCTTCCGCTACAACCCATTTATGACCAGCCGCGCCGGCTTAGCCTGGCACAACGAGTACAACTGGCTGCATCAAGACGGTACCGGGCCTGCGAACCTCACGACCGGGGCGTTTACCAACATCAACACCAGCGAAATACTGCTTGGACTTGATTTCGACTTCTAGAGAGGGAACGACATGCGCACAAGATTGCAGAATTGGACGCTTTTGGTTAGCTCAGCTGCTCTTCTGGCGTTGCCGTCGACTTCCTGGGCGCAGCTCACGACATTCGACATAGGAACGCGCATTGGTGCGGAAAGCCGCGTCGGAAATTTGACCGGTCATGCCAAAGATGCCTCGCTCCCCTACCGCCGATACTGTGTCGGCTGCCATGGCCCGCTAGGCGACGGGAATGGCGAAAACGCCACCTGGATGGACCCTCCCCTGTACCCCAAACCCCGCGACTTCCAATTGGGCGTTTTTAAGTGCCGCTCCACTCCGACCGGAACCTTGCCTACCGACCAGGATCTGTACGACGCCATCACTCGAGGCTTTGACCGTTCGAACATGCCGCAATGGAACACCTTGAGTAAGCAGGAGCGTGTCGACCTCGTGGCCTGGGTTAAGCACTTCTCTCCGCGCTGGGCGAACGAAAAACAAGGAACGCCAATCACGATTCCTCCCGAGCCGGAAGTTACTGCGGAGCGCATCAAGGCGGGCCGTGATGTATTTGCCCGAGTGCAGTGCTGGAAGTGCCACGGCGTGCAGGGTATGGCCAATGGTCCCTCCGCTTCGACCCTCACCGATGACCAAGGCCGTCCGATCGCAGCGTTCAACTTTACCGACGGGTCCCGTCCGAAATGCGGCAACACCGATCAGGATATTTACCGGATCTTCATGACCGGTTTGGACGGCACCCCCATGCCGTCATTCGCCGACAACATCAAGCCCGATGAGGCTTGGGATTTGGTTTTCTATCTGCGAACGTTTATGTCTCAGCCCAGCAAAGAAAAAGAGATGGCGAAGCAACTCGCCCTGAAGCCGGTTGATCCAAATGCCCCGGCGGGACAACAATAGAGGCTGAGGCATCGCCACATCGCGGCGAGGTTCACCTTCGTCGTTCTTAAAGGAAAGGACTTTCTATGAAGAATTTCGCGGCTGTACTATCGACAGTAGTTCTAGTATGCTGTGCGGCGCTGATTTTGGGTCGGAAAGTCAACGCTGCTGGAGAAGGCAAGATTACCGGGACGGTCAAACTCGACGGTCCAGCTCCCCACATGAAGGGCATCGACATGTCGAAGGACCCTTATTGCGCGAAGGCTCACGCGAGCGATCCCGCCCACCTCGAAACTTATGTGGTTGGCGCCAACGGAGGACTGGAGAATGTGGTTCTCTACATCTCCGAAGGCTTGACTGGCAGTGCGCTGACCCAGCCATCCACGGCGGTGCCGGTGTTTGATCAAAAGAACTGTGTCTATGCGCCGCACGTGTTAGCGATGGACGTGGGCGAGACATTCAAGGTGCAAACCAGCGATCAGACGGCTCACAACATTCACCCGAACCCCAACCCGATGAACGGCAACATCGGGTGGAATCAGTCTCAGCCGCCGGGAGCTCCGCCCATCGAGAAGAGCTGGAAGGCGATGGAGTTTATCGATGTAAAGTGCAACATCCATCCCTGGATGCACGGTTATTTCGCGGTTGTCAAAGGGCCTTACGCAACCACCGATAGTAACGGCTCCTACACCATCAACGACGTTCCGCCCGGAAGCTACACGGTGACGGCGTGGCAGGAACAATCCGGTACGCAAACGCAAAAAGTGACAGTAGCCGCCGGCGCGGCGGCAACTGCCGATTTCACGTTTAAGGCGAAATAGAGAACCGGTGAACTCCGGTTTACACCATGGCGACTCTGAGTCCTCCAGTAGCGGTGCATGCACCCAAAACCGGTCAAGGTGGGGGCAACTCTATCCCCCCCGTTTATGGTGGGGGCGACGACGGTGGACGTGGTGATCGGCTTCCTGACTATCGAGCGCGCCTGCGGCGCGCCCGTCTTGGACTGGGCGTGGCCATCGCTCCCATCGTAATGCTGTTTGTGGCCTTCACCAGCGCCTATATTGTGCGGCAGGGCCTGCCCACACTGGACGAACAAAGCAACACCTACGTTCGCCATTGGGTCCCGGTCGCGCTGCCGATTGCTGTGCTCCTGGTAAACACGGGCTTGCTGTTTTCGAGCAGTATCGCGGCCGAATTGGCCCGCCGCCAGATCGCTCGGCAGGTCGCATTAGCGCCAGTTCGCTCCATTCCGGGCGTTTCTCTCGGCTCGGGAAAAGGCCTTCCCTGGCTAGGAATTACGGTTGTGTTTGGCGGCGGTTTTCTCATCGGCCAGTGGATCGCCTGGCGGGTTATGGCCGACCGCGGTTTTTATCTTTCAACCAGTGCCAGCAGTTCGTTCGTGTATTTGCTCACCGCTACCCACGCCATACACCTCATGGGCGGCATGCTGGTATTGCTCTACGCCGCCGCCGTTTCCCTGCTCCATAAGCCGGTTGAATGGCGGCGCATTGTGGTCGACGTGACGGCCTGGTATTGGCATTTCATGTTTCTGTTGTGGATCTACATTTTTGCTCTCATGTGGTTTGTGCGGTAGCAGCCAAGTCTGTTCCGCGGGGGATAGCAATTATGGGCAAAGCGTTCGCCTTAGTGCTGACGATCATTACCACCATCACGGTGGCAGTCCTAGTCTCACGCCATTGGTGGTTTCCCGAAGTTGCCTCGGCCCATGGTGCAGCGATGGACCACCAGTTCGCCGAGACCTTCGTCGGCGCAGCCATTGGATTCATTCTCGCCCAATTGGGTCTGGCTGCCTTTGCCTGGAAATACGGAGAGCGTAAGGGCGAAACTCGTCCCGTCCGCATCTTCCCGGGCGGCGCAAAATGGCTGATCGTGCTCGCCTTCGTTTACGTCGGGTCAGAGATCATCTTGCTGGAGTTTGTGGGGCAGAAGGTTTGGGCCGCCATGTACTTCACTCCGCCGGCGGCTGATTCTCTCGAGGTTCAAGTGCTCGCCGGACAGTTTGCTTTCTACTTTCGCTATCCCGGACCCGACGGCAAGTTCGGCCCCATCCACGCCGATAAGATTAATGAAGCCAGCGCAAATTTCTTCGGCATCGACCCATCCGATCCCGAATCCAAAGACGACATTGTGACTGCGGAATTGGCCGTTCCGGTGAACAAGCCGGTGAACTTGCTGCTGAACTCCAAGGATATGGACCATGGGTTTTATGTTCCGGACCTTCGCATCCAGCAGGATATGCTTCCCGGGATGCAGATTCCCCTGCACTTCACCCCGACCAAAATAGGCAAGTACGATATCGCCTGCAACCAGCTCTGTGGTTTGGGTCACTACAATATGCGTGCCGTCCTCGAAGTATTGTCGGAGCAGGACTATCAGAAGTGGTTAGTCCAGCAAGCCAGCTTTCAGTGATGATTTCTGAGTGACAGCGGACGCCAAGGCGGCGCTGGCGGAGGAGGAACTAACAAATGGCAGACCTGCCAATGGCAGCACAGCATCACCACACGGCGCCAACCAGCTTCATCCGCAAGTACATCTTTAGCGTGGACCACAAAGTGATTGGCAAACAGTACTACTTTCTCGCGATCTTTTCGGTGTTCGTGGGAATGATTCTTTCGTGGCTGGTGCGGATCCACCTGGTTTGGCCGAACCTGCATATTTGGGGACTGGGGACCCTTTCGCCTGCTGGAGCGCCAGAGGGTGTAATGACGCCGGAGTATTACCTGTCGCTGCTGACAATCCATGGCACGNNTATGCGCTGCCCATTCAGATTGGCGCCGAAGATATGGCGTTCCCGACCTTGAATATGCTTTCGTTTTGGGTGACGTTTTTAGCCTTGTGCTCCTTGGTCGCCACCCTGTTCGTCAAGGACGGTCCCCCGATCTCGGGCTGGACGGCATATCCTCCGCTCAGCGCCGTGGGCAGCGATGCTGGCCCTGGACTCGGAATGGGTCAGAACCTCTGGGCGGTTTCGATCGCGCTTTTTTGTATAGGCTCCTTGCTCGGCGCGTTGAATTTTATTACGACTGCGGTGGACTTGCGATGCAAGGGCATGACGCTGATGCGTATGCCGCTGACCTGTTGGGCCTGGCTCATTACTGCAATCCTTAGCTTGCTGAGCTTCGCGGTTCTATTTGCGGCGTGCGTTCTGCTGATCCTTGATCGAAATGCGGGGACCAGCTTCTTTCTCCCGTCCAACCTGCTGGTGAATGGAAAGCTCCAGAACCACTCCGGAGGATCTCCGTTGCTATGGCAACACCTGTTCTGGTTCTTCGGGCNNAGCATCTGTTCTGGTTCTTCGGGCATCCCGAGGTGTACATCGCAATCGTCCCCGGCTTCGGAGTGATCTCGCATGTGCTCTCGGTTTTCTCCCGCAAACCAGTTCTCGGCTACAAGGTAGTTGTGGGGTGTCTTTTCGCGATTGGGTTCCTGAGCTTCTCCGTCTGGGGACATCACATGTTCCTCAGCGGGATGAGCCCATATTCCGGCTTCCTGTTCTCGGTTCCGACATTGATTATCACCATACCTGCCACCATCATCTCGCTCATCTGGCTGGGAACCATCTATGGGGGGAGGCTGCGCTTCACCACTTCCATGATGTTTGCTTTGGGCTTCGTCTCGGTGTTTGTGACTGGCGGCTTGGGTGGTATGTTCCTGGCGCAGCCCTCGCTCGACATCTTTCTCCACGGAACCTACTTCGTGGTAGGACATTTCCACATGGTAATGGGAGTGGCGGCCATCTTCGGAATGTTTGCCGGTACCTACTTCTGGTTCCCGAAGATGTTTGGCCGCATGATGAATGAACGGTTGGGTCATATCCATTTCTGGATCACCTTCGTTGGCGTCTACTGCATCTTCATGCCGATGCACTTCATTGGCCTTGAAGGCATGCCTCGCCGCTACTCGAGTTTCGTCAACGAGGTTATGCAACCCCTCATGCCAGTGCACAAATTCATGACCATCGCGGCACTGATTACGGGTGCCTCCCAGTTCTTCTTCTTCATCAATCTGTTCTGGAGCATGTACAAGGGCCCCAAGGCGACTGAGAACCCGTGGGAATCCACGACTCTGGAGTGGACCGTACCGTCTCCTCCGCCGTTTGATAATTTTGGAGGCAAACATCCCGTGGTTTATCACGATGCCTATGAATACGGAGACGTACAGAAGGGGAAGGATTACCTCATGCAGACCGATACCGCCGGGCAGCCGGCTAGCAGTTAGTGGAGCCTGTCGCGCACTCTAGATACAGTAAATTCAGGACGGGGCGAACCAGAACATGAATTCTTCAAGCGGTCCACTTTCGGCCACAGCAGTTCATGATGGTCACGGGATCCCGAGCTGGGGTGGCGATTCGCTGCCTTACGCCGTTCCCTCGAAGAAACTGGGAATGTGGTTATTTATTGTTTCTGATGCCATCACTTTCTCGGCCGTGATTTTTGCTTATGGATATTTGCGGCTCGCGTCTGCGGCCTGGCCGCGGCCGTTCGGGACCCCGAGTATCGCCAACGCGACGGTTATGACTTTCGTGTTGCTCTCAAGCAGCGTAGCCATGGTTCTGGCCGTGAGAGCCTCAAGCTTGGGCAAGGTCAGCGGCGCGGTAGGATGGCTGGTGGCGACCGCACTGGGCGGCGTGGTGTTTGACGTTCTGCACATTCGCGAGTGGCTGGGCCTTATCGGGGAGGGTGTCCGCCCTTTTCACAACCCCTGGGGCACACCCATGTTCGGCGCCGCATTCTTTACCATGACCGGGCTTCACATGCTTCACGTCACCATTGGGGTTATATATCTGCTGATCGTCGCCGTCGGCTTTCAGCGGAGAAAGTTCTCAGCCGTGGATGTGGAAGTGAGCGGTCTTTACTGGCACTTCGTCGATTTGGTATGGATGTTCATCTTCCCGCTGGTGTACTTGCTTTCAGCGAAAACGGCCTAGGGTAGGAAAGGATCGAGACATGGAGCACGCGGAAACTGCCGGAAACAAAGTCATCTTCTCAGTGTGGTTTGGCTTGCTGGGGTTGACGGTAATGGAGCTGATTCTCGCCTATCAAGAATTGCCCTTAGGAACCATGCTCACTGTCCTGATGGTCTTGTCCGTGGTCAAAGCGGCATTGATTATTGCCTACTTCATGCACCTGCGCTATGAGATGCCAAGCCTCTTTGTAACGCTGATTCCGGCGCTGGTCTTCGTACTGATTATGATGACAGTTTTCTTCGCCGACAGTTTGCGACTCGCGCATATGCGATCGCTGCTTGAGTAACCTGTACCACCGCTGCGCGTTTCTAAAACCGCGCAGCGCCGAAAGAAAATGTGCATTATGGACGGCCAGCCAGACTCTCGAAGGCTCAAGACACCATCGATCCGATGGGCGCTCATGCGGCTTATCGGCGCATGGCTGGTGCTATTGGCCGCAGGACGTAATCTCTATGGCCAAAGCTGTGCCATGTGCTACTCGACGGTCGCCGCCGGCGGCAAGCCCTTTATTCATGCTTTGCGAGGAGGAATCATCGTTTTGCTGATCCCCCCGGTACTGCTATTTTCAGGACTCACGATTCTGCTGTTCCGGTGGAGAACATCCGCTTCGAGGCGGGCGTGTTCGTTAGAACGTCGCGACTGCGCTCCCGAATACAAAGCCCTCCCCCTCTAGTCACAGGGCCACTGCAGGTTTTCGGGTACAAGGCGGATTCGATGTTCGGGCGCATGCCATCGTGTCCGAGACGGACCTTGGGATGGCTCTCCGGGCGATTCAGGGACACCTCGCGGCAGAGAAAGACAACGTAGCCGAGAGGGCAGGAAGGGCTAGAAATTCTCGGCTTTCCCGACAATTCACGAACAAGAGTCAATGGGCACCCTTCGTCGGGTATCCTAAGTGATTGAAAAATGGTGCGCCCTGAGAGATTCG
>PMHI01000324.1 GCA_003156615.1 Acidobacteriaceae bacterium
CCAGGCTGGGCCTTTGCCGCCGAACCGGTCGTGCGGGGATCCAAGAGATCTTCTCCGGCCATGACGCCAAGCGCAATCGCAGCATCAGTCACGTCGCGGGCGATTGGCCCAGTGTTGTCGAGCAACCAGTCGAGCGGCGCTATGCCAGCAATACTCACCAGGCCGCGCGTAGGGAAGACACCGACAACGGAGCTAGTAGCGGCCGGCATCCGAATCGAGTTACCGGTGTCGGTTCCATTGCCGAGCAACGCAAAGTTTGAGGTGATTGCCGTGACCGTGCCGCCAGACGAACCACCGGGGCTGAAGCGCACATCATAGGCGTTTCCGGTGCGCCCGTAGGCAGTGCTGCGATTGGTATCACTAGCTGCAAAATCCGGCATGTTTGTTTGTCCGAGGATGACGGCTCCTGCCGCGCGCAGCTTTGCGACAATCGTTGCATCCTTTGGTGCGAACAACTCATGGCCAGGAATTATGTACCCTTTCCATCCATCGGTGGTGATAAGTCCCTTGATGCTGGTGTTTGCCTTGATCACAATCGGAACGCCCCACAGGAGGCCGCGCACAAAACCAGCGCCACCGGCTTTTGCATCCGCGTCCTCGCGGGCGGCGGTGGCGATGGCTCCTGGCGCGTCCAGATTCTGCACCGCGCGATAAATCCCGTTGTACTTTTCAATGCGCGCCATGTACCAGCGCACTACCTGCGTAACGGTGTATTTGTGGCTGCGGTACAACTGTTCCAGTTGGGGGACAGTCACCTCCAGCAGATCGCGATCCATGGCTGCTTGAGCAGCACTCCTGCTAGCGGAGGGAGTTCCCGTCTGCGCGTATATGCGGTTGGCGTTGAGGAGGCTAAGCACAACGAGCAGATAGCAAGAGCTGGCACGCAACGTCATGAGAAGATCCTTCGGACCGAATGATACCTTCTTTAAAACATGTTGTCCGCCGCGCGTAGGCTGGCCCGATTTCGGGCCGGGAGATCGGCTAACCGGTAGCTCCGGCAGCCGGTCGAACATGGGCCCTGGTCGCACCGTCAGTGTCGGTATCGACTATTCTCCTCTGAGATTCTGGATGAGTTGACGTAGGTAGGCTTCGGCGCCGATTTCCTCGATCAGCTTGGCGCCGGCCGCAACCCATTCTTCGACCGGAACCAACGGCCCCGGTGGTTCAGCGATCCAGGGAGCAATCCGATCCAAGCAGTAAACGGGGTTGCATATCATGTTCCTGATGTCCTCGGTCGACATCTCCCCGGAGACCTCTTCGGTCGCCGCCGCGCCCCTGGCCAGATGTTCAAGCACAACTCGCGGCATTTGCAATTCAACTTGAAGATGGGCAACCGAGGGGTCGGAAGACGGCTCCGGGGCCCTGCGGAATATGGGGTTCTTCTCGTGTTTCAGGGCTTCGGTCAGCTCCTTGGGCGTCGCGTCCGGCTTCATGCGGACCTCGTTGTACACCGGGTAGGCTCGCTCGTATATCGAGGACTCCAGCTGCTCGCTGATATCTTCGAAACGCAGAGGCAGCGTTCCTTCTTGACCAGGCCTCGTGCCGAGTTTGAAGTGGACAGCAATCGCGTGGTCTAGCCGCATCAGCTCGGCGGCATCGGGATTGTCGGCTTCATCCAGAACATCCGCAACTTCAACCTCAGACTCCCCCGCAGCAAGTGACACATCTCCGTTGGGCCAGCGACATAAGTATACGGGCATTAGTTTTCCTTTCTGCTCAAGGCCCAGCTGTCGTTGTTTACGAACAAGCTCGTTAACGGCGGACTGACCCATTCGGCACGGCTTCGGTTTGCTTGCCCGTACGCGTTGTTTCGAGCAGCAACATAGTAGAACAATTGGCCCGTATGCGCGAAGATCTAGAACGGCCGTGTTCCGGCGACACCCAATCGGGGATTCCTCCCGGAGCTANNGCGCTTCGGCCACGGCAATCCCGTCTTTGAAGACCTCGTTGAGTGGCAGCGCACCTTTGCGAAGCGGTTCGGCCAGGGTTTCACCTTCGAGGAATTCCATCACCAGGTAATCGATGCCACCCTGCGAGCCGATGTCATAGGGATGGCGGATGTGCGGATGGTTCAGCGAGGAAATGGCCCGGGCCTCCCGCTCCATGCGCTGTTTCGATTCCGGCGAGGATGAAAGATGCGAGGCGAGAACTTTAATCGCCACTTTACGATCCGAGCGGGTATCCGTAGCCTGGTACAGCTCCCCCATTCCGCCGGCGACGACCGGAGACTGGACTCCATAGGAGCCAAGTTTTGTGCCGGAGGTAAGGGTCATTCGGTGTCGCGCCACGATAGTTGAAGAAAGGGCATCGAAGCCGGTTTAACTACTCGGATGGGTGGTGGANNAACCGGCGGCGATAGGCGGTAGGTGTCGTGTCCAGCGTCCGGCTAAAGTGCTGCCGCAGCGTCGCCGCCGTCCGTAGCCCCACCGCTTCGGCAATCGCATCGATCCCGTCGTCGGTCTTTTCGAGCCGCATCTGCGCGCCCAGGAGACGCTGGTGGGTGAGCCATTGGTGAGGCGTGGTTCCGGTCTGCTGGCGGAACTGGCGCGCGAAAGTACGCGGCGACATCGCCGCGTGGCGGGCCAGATCCTCCACGCGCAGAGCCTGGCCCAAATGCGATTGCGCCCATTGCAAGAGCGGCGCGAGCCCTACGGCCGCCCGGCTGTCGACGGGGTTTTGGACGTATTGCGCTTGACCGCCGTCGCGGTGCGGCGGCATGACCAGCCGACGGGCCACGCGGTTGGCGATTTCGGCGCCATAATCGCACCGGACGATGTGCAGGCAAAGGTCTATGCCCGCGGCGCTACCCGCCGAAGTCAGAATGCTGCCTTCATCCACGTACAGAACGCCGGGGTCGACGCGAATCTTCGGAAACCGGGAAGCCAACTCTTCCGCGTAACGCCAGTGGGTGGTGGCACGCTTGCCATCAAGCAGGCCGGTGGCCGCAAGAACGAAGGCTCCGGAACAAATGGAGACCAGACGTGCGCCGCGAGCGTGCGCCGAACGCAGTGCTTTAAGGAGAGATTCCGGAGGAGGTTCGCTGGTTCGCTTCCAGCCCGAGATAATGATGGTTCCGGCCTGTTGCAAGGTCCGCAATCCACGACGTGCCTCGACCTGAACGCCGCCGGTCGTGCGGAGCCGGCCGCGCTGGTGCGAGCAGGTCTCAAACTTGTACCAATCGACCTCCAGCTCCGGCCTCGGCAAGCCGAAAATCTCCACCACGATCCCGAACTCGAAGATGCTGAGGCCGTCGTAAAGCAGAGTAGCCACGCGGCGATGGTTGCAGGAGCGCATGGCAGGATTTTAGTGCATATTGGCATTTCTGCCTATCGACAAAGCTTTTGAATCGGGCGACAGTGGTTTATGAACATACACAATGAGATCGTCGCCGATCCGCAAATGGCCCTCGATCACTTTGAGAAGCTCCTGTCTCTAGAAACTGACTGCTGGGACGTTCACGCGGCGCTGGCTTCGGGCGCGCCCGGGTGTGTGCTGCTGGATGTTCGCAGCCCGCAAGCTTTTGAGGACGGGCATGTTCCGGGCTCGCTCCATCTCCCGCACGGCCGAATCAATGAACGCAATCTCGCCGCCTATCCCCCGGATACGCTATTCGTTGTCTATTGCAGCGGGCCGCATTGCAACGGAGCCGACCGCGCTGCAGCTCGTCTGGCGCGCCTGGGCCGGAAAGTGAAGAAAATGATCGGCGGCGCGGAAGGCTGGAAAGTTGAAGGCTTCGCCTTGGAAAAAGGAGCCCGGGTTCCATGAGATTCCATTCCAAGCGTTAGCGACCTTGTCTCACCGATTCCAGGTCACCCTTAGCGCCTGTTTCCTGCTCGCAAGCGAAAAGTCTGTAGATTCGAGAAGTTGCAAAGGAAGGAGTTGATTATGACGCCGGCGCAACCAGGACTAGAGGTGTCGGCCCCATGGACCTACCGCGAAAAGCTGTTCAACCTGTTGGCTGGCCGGGATCCGATCGAGGTGTTAGGGCAGACGGCATCCACCCTGGCCGATATTGTGGCCAGACATCCGGCGGAAGTCCTGCGCGGGCGAGCAATTCAAGGGAAATGGACTCCGAACGAAATCATCGGCCATCTCACCGATAGCGAATGGGTTTATGGATATCGCCTCAGGTTGATCCTTTGCGAGGACGAACCGGCTATTCTGGGCTTCAGGCAGGATGCTTGGGTTGCCTCCCTGCGCCAGAATGAACGCGAGCCGTCCGAACTTGTCGAAATATTTCGGACGCTGCGCGTACTCAATTT
This sequence comes from Acidobacteriaceae bacterium, assembly GCA_003156615.1. The sequence continues at coordinate 4,263 of PMHI01000324.1, forward strand.
GTCTGTGTGGAGACGTATGTCACCAGAGGACTTGCAACGCAGCGGGCAGCACAATGAGCGTGGCGCGGAGTCCTTGGCCGTGATGGTACGATTGCTGGCCGGTCACGACCTTTCCCACCTGCATCAGATCAGTCGTTATATTCAAGCCCTTGAGTCGCGGGGCTAGCGCTGCCGCGACTGCATGCCGTCGAGTCGCCACTTGGAGTACATTGGGACGTCACGTCCTCTATT
>PMHI01000226.1:0-5244 GCA_003156615.1 Acidobacteriaceae bacterium
AAGCTCGAGAACCGGCAGAGGACGGGTGCGTATAAGGAACGCGGCGCACTGAACAAGCTCTTAAGCCTCACCGCGGAGCAACGTTCCCAAGGTGTGATTGCGGCCTCGGCGGGTAACCACGCGCAGGCCGTTGCCTATCATGCCGCTCACCTTGGTATCCGGGCAACCATTGTCATGCCCCTGGCGACGCCGTTGATCAAGGTCTCGGCGACTCGCGGCTACGGCGGCGATGTCGTGCTCCACGGAGCGAATTACGATGAGGCTTACGAGGAAGCCATGCGCCTTAGCGCACAGCAGCGCCTCAGCTTTGTCCATGCATTCGACGATGATGCAATCATCGCGGGGCAGGGAACTCTAGGTCTGGAATTGCTTGAGCAGCATCCCGATCTTGAGGCTGTCGTCGTGCCGATCGGCGGCGGTGGACTGATCGGCGGGATCGGTTGTGCCCTGAAGGAAACCAATCCCCGCATCCAGGTCATTGGAGTTCAACCGGCGCGGTTGCCTTCGGTGAAGGTCGCACTGTCGGAGGGCAAGCCTGTGACCTTGCCATCGGCGGTGACCATCGCCGATGGGATCGCGGTGCGCCGGGTCGGCGTGCGCACGCTGCCGCTAATCCAGAAATATGTGGACGACATCGTCACGGTTGAGGAAGAAGAAATCGCCAACGCCGTTCTGCTCTTGCTTGAAAGAGAGAAGACTCTCGCCGAAGGAGCAGGGGCGGCGGGGCTGGCCGCTCTGGTCAACCGCCGTATTCGAATGATTGATGATTCGATCACCCGCGAGTCGACGACCCATGAAAAGACGGGCAAGAAAGTCGTGGCGATAGTGAGTGGCGGGAATATCGATGTGACCTTGCTGGCGCGCATCATCGAGCGCGGACTGGTCAAGGATGGACGGCTGGTTCGTCTGCGGGTTCACCTTCCCGATTACCCCGGCGCTCTGCACNNGGTCCCGACCACATCGCGGAGCTGATTTCAGCTCTCGGCGCCAATGGCTACACCCACGAAAGAATCCTGTAGGTTCGCGCGATCCGCATGCCAGATTTTCCTGAATGGAGTGCCAGGCCTGCCTCACGGTCTAACTTCGGCGCACTACATCGCGATATCGCCGCGAGATTTCTTCCAGAAAGGCTTCGTCGGAGGGCCGCTGGTCCTTTGGGATATGCAGTCGTTCTCCCATGCGGTTTGCGATGACTTGTGCCGAGGCCAAGCGCTGCATATTAGGAATGTCAAGCCGGCGTGCTAGAAATGTTTCGACTAGCTGGAATTCCTGTTCCGTCAGCGCTGCCACCTCATGGCTCACCGACGGAGCCGCGGCCGATTTTTCCTGCCCATACCAGTAGAAGACACCGGACTCCTCGACCTCGTGAACCACGACCGTTCCCGCGACCATGTCCCCCAGCCGGCGATTCTGTCTATCGATCGCACAACTGAGGGCTCCGACCAGATAGAAGCCAAGCGAGTCGATCACCCGCATGAAGTTGCGCCCGATGCCTTCAAATGCGGTGATGGGCCGCCCGCTCGCGCTGATCACTCTGATCTTGGCCTGGTGCTTGCCCGGAGTCTGGCCATTCCAGAGAATCTCGAAGATCGCAAAATAGCCCCAGTAAAGGCAGAAGAGCAGAAAAATTCGCACGGCAATGACCCAATTCGCGGCCGCGACCCANNAATCTGGATCAGCGAATCAATGCAGAGGGCATAGCCGCGGCTGCCGACCCCGGCCAAAGGAAACTCCAGGGAGATCTGTTCGGGAGTTTCAATGGTAAGCTTTTCCGTCGGGTCCAAACCGGGGTCCAAATTATGATCTCCGTTTCCTGGCTCAACAAGCGCCAAACCTACTGGTCGCGGTTAGAGTCCCTGCTCGCGCGGGTGAAGGAGCAAGGGCTGCACGGACTGAGCCGCAGCGAATTGCGCGAACTGGGATTGCTTTACCGCCAGACTGCCACCGACCTGTCCGCCGTCCGTAGCGACCCCAGCAGTGTGCAGCAATCCCGCTATCTGAATCAACTGCTCGGCCGCGCCCACAATGCAATCTACTCGGGACAGAAGAAGACGGTGGGCGGGGTGTGGCAGTTCTACCGCCGGGACTATCCGCGCATCTTTCGGCGATTTCTACCTTATACGGCCGTAGCGACCGCCGTCTTTGTCCTGGGTGCAATCGCGGGGACCTGCTTCAGCCTCTCCGACCCGGACTACATGCGCGATTTTCTCGGGCCGCAAATGATGGCCAGCATCGAACGCCATGAGATGTGGACGCATTCGATTGTATCGATCAAGCCGCAGGCCTCGAGCGGCATCATGACCAACAATCTCTCGGTGTCGTTCGTGACCTTCGCTCTGGGTATCACTGCCGGCGTCGGAACGGTTTTCGAACTTCTCTTTAATGGATTGATGATCGGAGTGATTGGTGTGGCCTGCGCCACCTACGGGATGAGCGTGCCGCTGTGGAGCTTCGTAGCTCCGCATGGAGTGCTGGAGCTTCCCGCGATCTTCATCGCCGGCGGCGCCGGGTTGCGGCTGGCCCGTGCGCTGCTGTTTCCCGGAGTATTGTCGCGGCGGGATTCGCTATCCGTAGGCGGCACAGAAGCCGTTCGACTGTTGGTGGGTGTGATCCCCATGCTCATCGTGGCGGGCACGATCGAGGCCTTCTTTTCACCATCGTCCACACCCGCATCCTTGAAATTCATGGCGGCAGCGGCACTCTTCACGCTGCTGCTCGCTTACCTGTCGAGCCGTTCGCGCCCGCATCCAACCCCTTAGCGCCACCATCCCGGAAGCAGGGCAGTGCGGGCAATCCGCCACTCGGATTCGACACGAGTGGGGGACTCTTTTCTTGCCAACCGATGACCCACCTAACTTTTGTTTCTGGCTGGGGACTTTCCTCCCTATACCGTCATCTATCCTTGACAGTTTCCTACCGCCGGGAGCAGAATCGTCCGCAACTGCGGCACGCGACTGTGCCGACGTTCACAGCATCAGGTCAGACAACGAATATTCCCCCCGCTCGTCTGTTTGCACTGAGTACTCAAATTCACTTTCAAAAAGGAGCGACCTATGCGTATGCGGCGCGATGTCCTTAATGCGTCAGTTTTCGCTTTTCTGCTTTTCCTCATGGTGGGCACTTCGGCTGCAGCCAACCCCGCCGGCCGAATCGTGACCTCGGTGAACGAATCGGATTTGGTTCAGCTCGGTGGTACTCACCGGCTGGCCCTGGCAAAATACGATCAGGGACCGGTTGCCGATAGCCTGCGCATGGATCACATGTTTGTGGTGCTACAGCGGAGTCCCGAGCAGGAACAGGCGGTGGAACGCCTAGCCGCTGAGCTTCAGGACCCACACTCTGCCAACTACCACAAGTGGCTCACTGCCGAAGAGCTGGGCAAGAAATTTGGTCCAGCGCCGGAGGACATTGCGGCCGTTGTCAGCTGGCTAAGCTCGCATGGCTTGCAGGTCAACCTGGTTCATAAGACTGGAATGGCGATCGATGTGTCGGGCACCGCGGGCCAAGTTGGCGAAGCTTTCCATACTGAAATCCACCGCTACAATGTGAACGGCGAGCAGCATATCGCGAATGCCACCGACCCAAAAATTCCAGCCGCGCTCGCACCCGTCGTAGCCGGTGTCAGCTCACTGAATGATTTTCTGCCGAAAGCACTGATCAAGAAACCAAAATCGGGTTTTTCGTATTACTGCGAGGGATGCCCCACTGGATTTACCGACGAGCAGTGGTATGATGAGGCCCCGCCGGATTTCGCCACAATCTACAACGTTGCGCCACTGTATAAAGCGCACGAGCCAATCACTGGGAAAGGGCAGACCGTGGCGGTCTTGGAAGTCACCGATATACAGTCAGCGGATGTGGCCACATTCCGCTCGGCTTTCGGTCTCTCCTCTTATTCGGGTACCTTCCGCCAAATTCATCCCGGCTCTGGCTGCGCCGATCCGGGCACGAACGGCGCGGAAGGGGAAGCTGCTCTGGACGCCGAGTGGGCGGGCGCGGTCGCTCCCGATGCCAACGTCGAACTAGCTTCCTGCGCCGATAGTGCCACGAACTTCGGCGCCTTCATTGCCGCCCAGAACTTGCTCGATACCAGCAGTCCGCCGGCCATCATGAGTCTCAGCTATTTGTCATGCGAAACTGACATTGGGCCGGGACCAAATGGCAATGGCTATATCAGCACCCTTTGGCAACAAGCAGCAATGGAGGGAGTTTCGGTCTTCGTGGCTGCTGGCGACGGCTCCGCGGCGGGCTGTGACGACTTCGATACGGCCCCTTACTCGGTGAGTGGCATCGCGGTGAATGGTCTTGCCTCCACCCCCTACAATTTTGCCACCGGGGGAACCGATTTTGCCGATACCGCCAATGGCACGAACAGCACCTATTGGACTACCACCAACACAGCAACCGGAAAATCTGCCAAGTCCTACATTCCGGAGATACCTTGGGAGAACTCCTGTGCCGGCAGTGTGCTTTACACCTATCTTGGATATACCAGTGGAGTTTCCTTTTGTAACAGCTCCCTGGGGTCGAATTTCTTCAATATAGTCGGGGGAAGTGGAGGCCCGAGCTTTGTCTACGACAAGCCTTATTGGCAAGGCCAGGTCTACGGTGTTCCAAAAGACGGTAAGCGTGATTTGCCAGATGCTTCTCTATTTGCGGCGAATGGCCTCTGGCAACACGCGATCCTGTTCTGCATGTCGGACGCGACAGAAGGAGGAGCTCCCTGCGACTATTCCGTGCCCACGGATGCCCTCTTCAACAGCGCTGGCGGAACTTCCTTTACGGCACCTCAATTTGCAAGTATTCAGGCGCTGATCAATCAGAAGGCTGGTGGTCGTCAGGGTAATCCAGCCCCGATTTATTATGATCTGGCTGCCTGGGAATACGGAAGTCCAACCCATCCCGTGACCGCAGTCTTGTCGGAATGCAACTCCAGCGACGGTAACAAAGTGGGAAGTGATTGCATTTTCCACGATGTCACCCGAGGGACCAACGATGTTCCGTGCTACGGTACGAGCAATTGTTACGATCCGAATCCAGCAGTCGACTTCGGTGTTCTTTCTGTATCGGACACCTCGCTTAAGGTAGCCTACCCAACCACAAAGGGTTGGGACTTCGCGACTGGATTAGGAAGCCCGAACGTCTACAATTTAGTCACGCGTTGGCCATAAGAGTTGTCGAATTCACCTCACGCGGACGCAAAGTGAAACTCTGTTCTTCATGATGCGTTCCGCGTGGGGAATT
>PMHI01000226.1:5254-18047 GCA_003156615.1 Acidobacteriaceae bacterium
TAAGGTATTGGTTCAGCACCGCTGCCGAAAGCCGCGACGGCTCTACCTCCATGCAGAGGGCGCCGCGCTCGCGCAAACGTCCCAGAAGCAATTCGCGACGGTAAACCATCTCCTGCGCCGCGACCGCTTCGTACATGGCTGGCACCGACGCCGGGCTTTGACGCGCCCGCAGCTTCAGTTCAGGCTGGGCAATCGCAACGAACAACAGGAGGTGCCGCGAAAGCATCTCACCGGCGGCTTCGATGACCTCGGGGGTCATCGCCGTCTCTGCCAGATCGGAAATCCAGATGATCAGCCCGCGTTGTTTCTGCAAGGTCAGCAGGCTGGCGGCGGCGCGCACGTGGTCGGCTTCCGGTATCTCCTCGCGGACCACCGCGAGTTGCTCCACGATGTGGCGCATCTGAGCCGCGCCGCGTCCCGGGATCACTCTCTGATTCACCGCGCGGCCATAGGCCAACAGGCCGACCCGGTCTCCTGAGTAGATTGCGAGTTGGGCNNCGAGCGCGCATCAGGCGGCCACAATCCAGCACGATCCAGACTGCCTGGCTGCGCTCCACGCGGAACGTTTTGGAAACCAGTTTCCCGCGGCGCGCGGTCGCCGTCCACGAGACATTGCGCAGTTCATCGCCTTCGCGATGTTCGCGCAGACTCTCGAAGTCAGAGCCCATCCCGCGCAGGCGCATCATTCGCATCTGTAACTCGATCTGGCGGCTGCGGGCGAGATAGAGGGAATGCTTGCGGGCATGTTCAAAATTTGGGTAAACCCGAACCGTCTGCCGCAGATCGGCCACCGCCCAGCGCTCGGCCATCAGAAACCCAGACCGATAACGCAGAAAAACTTTTCCCGTGCGCAGGTCGCCCCGCGCGCCGGGCGTGTATTCGTAATCCATGGAACGACTGGCGCGCGCGGGCACGTTCAGGGTAATCGCTTGGCTCGTGTGCCAGTTCGAGGGCGGCAGTTCATCGTAGGCGCTCACGCAAAGATCGATCGAGGATTGCTGTGCCACCGAGAGGTTTACGGCCGCAGCCATTCCAATCGAAAGCGGGCTGCGCCATTCGCGGCGAACCGTGAGTTGTCTGGGACTCGGAAGGCGCAGCCAGTCTCCGAGGAAGGCCACGAGCAGAAGCCCATCCCAGAGCAGCATCGCGTAGAGGAATGCCCGATTCCACAGCCCGGGAATGATCCATGCCAAGCCGACCCCGGCGAGAAGCAGCAGTCGCGGCCCGGCTCCGCCGCCGAACCGCCCGTGAGGTTGCGCCGACAGTTCAACCGCCGGGGGGTCGAGGGGGCGGGGAATACTCACTTCGGGACCTCAACTGCGGCCAGCACGTCGGTCAAGACGCGATCCGCATCCAGACCTTCGAGCTCCGCTTCCGGCCGCAACACAATCCGATGGCGAAGCGCGGGAAGAACGGCGGCCTTCACATCGTCGGGAATCACGTAGTCGCGGTCGGCAAGCGCCGCCAGGGCCTTGGCCACCAGCATCAGGCTGATCCCAGCTCGTGGGCTGGCGCCCAGAGACACAGACGGCCAAGTCCGTGTGCGGCGTGCGATTTCGGAGATGTAGCCGACGAGCGACGGTTCGACCGTGAGTTGGCGAAGCTCCANNAGGGAAGCGGGCTGGTTGTTATGTTTCGCGAGAATCTCAAGTTCTTCCTGCGCCGAGGGATATCCGATCTTGATCTTCAGTAGGAAACGGTCCAGTTGAGCCTCGGGCAGCGGATAAGTGCCCTCGAACTCCACTGGATTCTGCGTAGCCAGCACGGTGAACAACGGCGAAAGCGAATGGCGCACCCCATCAATGGTGACCTGGCGTTCTTCCATCGACTCCAGCAGCGACGCCTGTGTCCGCGGCGGCATGCGGTTGACTTCGTCGACCAGCAGAAGATCGGTGAACATCGGTCCGTGGTGCAGGGAAAAAGTTCCGTTCTGCAGGTTGAGAATATTACTGCCCAGCAGATCGGCGGGCATCAGGTCCGAGGTACACTGCACGCGCTGAAACGTCACGTTCAGCGCGCGCGCGAGCACTTTCACGCTGAGGGTTTTGCCCAATCCCGGGACGCCCTCGATCAGAGCGTGCCCGCCGCAAAGCAGAGCAGTCAGAGTGCCATCGATGAGTTCACTCTGCCCGACGATGACTTTCGCCAGCTCAGTACGGCCATGGGTTACTAATTTCGTGATTGCCTGCATGAAGCCTCTATTCCTTCCTTACGCTTTATCTTTCACCGTGGAAACCAGCGGTTCGAGCAACAAGGTTGCCTGGTTCAAAGCCCGCACGTGTTCGAGTGCCCCCTTTTCTGACAACTCCGTATCGCCGGTGGCCTCCTCGCTGCGGCCCACCAGAGAGGCCACATCCGGGGGGACCTTGAGCCCGGCTTGCGCCATGGCCACGAGGATATCTTTCGCATTGGCGGTTCCGCGAATCCCGAGACGCCGTGCCGCGATCTGTTGGAAACGGCTGAAGGCAATTTCCACCGCAACCTGGGTGCCGCGCGCGCGATGAAATACGCTGCCCAGAGTCTCCACGAATTCCAGTGAGGACAGGCGCGATTCGCGAACGAGTGGCACCACGGGGCCGCTGCGCCGAGAGAACGTCAGGATCACCAATAGCGCGAGAAATCCCACCTGAGCGAGAGCCCACATCTGCGCCGGGTTCAAAGAGTGCGTCCGAGCCATCTCGTGTTCTTCATGGTAATACTCGTCCCAAAGGATGCGCCGGTTGTCGCCCACGGAATTCAAAAGCAGATCCAGGTTTCCCCGGTTCCGAATGCCGGCATTGGTGAGAGGCAATGCGCTCGCCCACCAAATAACTTGGCCTCGGCCCAGAGCATAGGAGACTACGACAGGGTGGGGGTGTTCACCNNGTCGGAGCGACCGGCTCGCATTCGGCGAAACCGACGCGCAGCTCATCGGCATGCGCTCCGGATTGAGGAACAAACGCATTCGGGCTCGCACCCGCGATCAGTACACTTCCGCCGCGCAATAGGAAGCGCACGATGCCGCCCATCTCTTCCGCCTCCGGATAGGATTCCGGACCGGCTAGCACCAACATCACACCCGACGCATCAGCGGGCAACTGCGCCGGAGGCTGCTTCCAGCGTTCCACCACATAGCCGCTCTGTTTCAGTAAAAGGTAAGCCGCTTTCGCCCCGCCGCGCTGCACGTTGTAGCTTGAGGGCGACCCCGCGCCCTGGTCACTCTGATTCGAGCTCAGCCACGCGACGAGAGTCATGACCAGCAGCAGCCCGATGCCGAATACGATAAATCCGCGCTGCTCGCCTGGGGTTACTGGCATCCCAGCCTTTTCAGTTGAGCGGCGAATTGCGCAAAGTCAGCTTCCGTGGTGGGCCGGCTTCCATACCAGCTCGCCTCGAACTTCCGCATCATGGCGGCAAACGGTTCTTTCGACAAGCTGGAACCCGGAATAGCATTGAGATACTCACGCGGAGTGCGAGCCTTGTCCGGTGGCCACACCCCCTCCGACTCCAGGCGGGAGACTGCTGCCCAGAAGCCGAAGTGGATCGCGTCCCTCCACTCGCCTCTGGCCGCGCGCTCGCGAGCGTCAGCAAGCCATTCCCGCCAGTTCCTGGCGGAGGGCATGAAGGGAAGAATCTCGCGTTTCCCGGCCTCTGAATTCTGCTGTGAAACCCGATATAGCCAGACTCCGGCAATTGCGGCGGCCAGGGCAATCATGCTCCACACTAGCCACTGTCCCGCTTCCGGCACGTCGGGAATCTTCGGGTCGATCTTTCTGAGCAGTTTCGCGATCCATGCTGAAACCCGCTGCTTGAAGATCTCGAGCGCGGTCGGACCGCGAACCCGGTCAAATTCGCGGGCGCTAAGGATTTCATCGAGCCGCTTTCGCGTCGCGCCGTCGGCGCGGTCAGGTTGTTCGTAGAGTTCAGCCTCGGCGCGCATCGCCTTGAGGCGCATACCCGCGTTGGCCAAAATGTTGGGTTTCGCCGGCACCCTGGCGGTCAGAAAACGGTTCAGAGCATCTCCCAGGAACCTCAGGTCGACGGACACGTCTCCCCGAGCGGTCTGAACCGTGAGCGCTTCGGGAAGGGAATCGCGGAACGCGGGAGCTTTCTGGGGTGCGGAAGCAAGCTCCGCGACCTGGTTTTCGTAACCCTGAAGCCGCTCGATGTATTGAGTTGTAGTGAGCGCAGGGATCCCCGACGCCTGCCCCATGCCCGCCAGCAGAAACAGCGCAGCCAGCCAATCGCGGGATCCACAAGCCATCATATTTGGGCCGGAGTTGTTTGTGCCGGCGCTGCGCTCGGCGCTCCGGGAACATCGAGACTCAGCAGCATCCATTGCAGATCGAAGGCTTCCTTGCGGACGCGCTCGTCGTAATAAAGAAGCGAGAGGCCGATGGTTACCAGCGGGCTGGTGATCGATCCGGCGATGAACCCGGCCAGATAGACCAGCACGGCGGCGGCAATCCGGTTGTGCAGCAGGGTCCCGGCGCCTGCTGCAATTCCGTTCAACCCCAACCCTAGAATAATGGCCAGCAGCAAGAAGATAAGATAAATCACCACCACTCGCCAGCGGCTTCCCTTGGTCAGCAATACGCTCCGCTTCAACGAAGCCCGCGGACCCAGATTCTCCGCTGCCCACGCCTGGATGGCCAACGCGTAGCGAGCGTAGATCGCGATGAATGCCGCGAACGCCAGGATCACGACGACAAACCCCGCAATCCCTGCGGCGATGGCTGCTGCGCGACCCGGCCCACCCCTCGCCGCAACGCCGATACTCATGACGAGCGGCACCATGACAGCGACCAGCGCTAACACGGCCAGCGTCATCCACAACACCAGCCACAATGCGATCCACCCCAGCGTGCCAAAGAGGCTCCAGATACGGCCGCGTAGAGCCTGGTATGCGCCGACAACGGAAGTTTCGCGTCCCAGGTAAACTGCGGCAACGGCCTTCACCGTTGCGGCGTGCGAGATGGCCATTCCCGCTAACATGATGAGATAGCCGAAAAACATGCCCAGACCCAGTTTGGCCATGACCGCGGCGGAAGCCGCGCGGTGGCCGGCGCTGAATGGCGACCCGACGTTGGCTCCGACCGTGAGCAGTTGGAAAATCACATTCGCCGCCGGGCCTACCGTGGCGATGCCGACAAAGAGAAGAAAGTTCTTGCGGTAAAGAACGAAGGTGTGGTCCAACAGTTGGCCTGTGGACATCGGGCGCAGGGGTTCCGTCATCACACGCTCCGCGGAATTTCGAGGACACTATAGCACGATTCAGCACGGCCTTATACCTCGACCGGAACGACCAAACGGTGGGGGCCTTAAGGTGGTTAATTCGTTTTACTGGCGGGTTGCGGAGCTGAAAGGCGTATCCTTATGTACGGTGAAGTGGCCGGGCCTGATGCCGTAACTCTATGATTTCAAGCCCTGTCGTCATGGCCACAACAATCCCCCTCGCAAACTGTTCCAGGTCGTGCGGGTGGCAATGAGAAGCACAGAATTGAATCGGTTTAGCAACTGATGTAGCTATGGAGGCAGGACTATGACTACCAGCATCCTCTCATCGTCCGGAATCAAGGCACCCGGCGACTACCTTGAAGAAGTGATGATCGGCGTGAAGGCGAAGAACCCCGCCGAGCCCGAATTCCATCAGGCGGTGCGGGAGGTATTCGATTCTCTGCGGTTGGTGTTGGCAAAGCATCCCGAGTATCAGTCCAACCGCATTCTGGACCGCATCGTCGAGCCGGAACGCGTACTGATGTTCCGCGTGCCCTGGACGGACGATCAAGGAAATGTCCAGGTGAACCGCGGCTTCCGCATCGAGATGAACAGCGCGATCGGGCCCTACAAGGGTGGACTGCGCTTCCATCCCTCGGTAAACCTCGGCATTTTGAAGTTCCTCGCGTTTGAACAAGTCTTCAAGAACTCGCTCACCACACTCCCCATGGGCGGTGGCAAGGGCGGTTCGGATTTCGATCCCAAGGGCAAGAGCGACAACGANNGTGATGCGGTTCTGCCAAAGCTTCATGACCGAACTGCAACGCCACATCGGACCGAACACGGACGTTCCTGCCGGCGACATCGGCGTGGGCGGACGCGAGATCGGCTATCTGTTCGGCCAGTACAAGCGCCTGCGCAACGAATTCACCGGGGTACTCACNNCGCAAGGACTCACTCGATGGCAAGCTCTGCCTGGTATCGGGCAGCGGCAACGTCTCCCAATACACCATCGAGAAGCTGCTCGACCTCGGCGCCAAGCCCTTGACCGTCTCGGATTCGAACGGCTTGATCTATGATCCGGACGGCATCGATCGCGAGAAGCTGGCCTATGTTCTCGAGCTGAAGAATGTGAAGCGTGGGCGCATCCGCGATTATGCGGCCCGCTACGAGAAGGCGATCTTCATGCCCACCGACGTGAGGCTGGAGCACAGCCCGCTGTGGAACATCAAGGCCGATTGCGCGTTCCCGAGCGCCACGCAGAATGAGATCAGCGCTCGGGATGCGACGAATCTGATCAAGAATGGCATCAAGCTGGTCGCTGAAGGCGCCAACATGCCGAGCACGCTCGAGGCCACCAAGCTGTTCCTGGATGCCAAGATTCTGTACGGTCCGGCGAAGGCGGCGAATGCGGGCGGCGTGGCTACTTCCGGTCTGGAGATGTCGCAGAACAGCGCGCGCATCTCCTGGACACGCGAGGAAGTGGATGAGAGACTGCACAAGATCATGATCTCTATCCACCGCAACTGCTACGAAACGGCCGAGAAATACGGCACGCCCGGCAACCTCGTGAACGGCGCCAACATCGCAGGCTTCCTGAAAGTAGCCGATGCGATGCTGGATCAGGGGCTCGTGTAAGTGCGTGGCCACGAATGCGCCGTCGAGGACTTTGCTTGCTAGGCCTCGACGGCGATTATCAGGGTGCTCAATCCCACTCTAAGGAAGGAGCAGATGGCCTAACCCAGATTCAAAGAATCCTCAAGTTTAGCCGGGGAGCATCAAATTGATCGAGGATATCGCTCCATGAGCGTCCGCATCATCGCCGAACCTCTCCTCGATGCCGAAGCCCGCCTTGAAGGCTTCGACAACCTGATGCCCTTCAAGGTCCAGAACATCCTGCTGGTCTCCAGCCTCTATGACTCTTTCATCCTCCGCGAAGACGGCCGCCTCAATGAACTGTTGATCGACGAATCGCTGGAATTGAACCTGCAGCAGATTCCTGGCATCACCCATGTTTCAAGCTGCGCCGAGGCGCTGGATCTGGCGCGCTCACAGCCGCGCTTCAACCTGATTGTCACCAACCTCGCGGTGGGCGATATGACGGCTGCGCAGTTGGCACACGAGGTCAAGCGCGCCGGCCTGGATGTCCCCGTCGTCGTGCTGGCCTATGACTATCGCGAGGTCGAGAACTTTATCAGCCGACATCCTGTCACTGATATCGAGCGCATTTTCCTGTGGCAGGGCAATGCGCGCATTCTCATCGCTATCGTCAAGTACATCGAGGATAAACGCAACGTCCTGCACGACACGCGCGCCATGGGAGTGCCGGTCCTGCTGGTGGTGGAAGACAATATCCGTTACTACTCGTCGTTCTTGCCGGTGATTTATACCGAGCTGATCAAGCAGTCGCGGCGGGTCATTCAGGAAGGCATCAACGTCGCTCACAAGCTGGTGCGGATGCAGGCCCGCCCAAAAATTCTGCTGAGTTCGAACTTTGAAGATGCGGCCCAGTTGGTCGAAGAGTATCGCGATTACCTGATCGGCCTGGTGTCGGACGTGGAGTTTCCGTGGGAAGCGAAACCTAGCCCGGAAGCTGGCTTTGAGCTGGCCCGCCTGATGAAGGCGCTGGTACCGGATGTGCCCGTAGTCCTGCAGACCAGCCGCACCGAGTTTCGTCCGCGAGCGCAAGCTGCGGGGTATTCGTTTCTGCGAAAGCGCTCGCCTACATTGCTGAAAGACTTGCGCCGGATTCTCACCGAGCACTTTGGTTTTGGCGATTTCGTATTTCGTCTGCCCAATCTGAAAGAAGTAGGCCGCGCGAAGGATTTGAATCAACTCGAAGAACAGTTGCAGACGGTTCCCGCTGAAAGCCTCACCTACCACGCCCAGAGCAACCACTTTTCCCATTGGCTCATGGCGCGAACCGAGTTTGCTCTGGCGGCCAAGCTGCGACCGCGGAAAGTCTCTGACTTTGCCAGCCCGGAACATTTGCGGCGCGACTTGATTGAATCGATCAACGACTACCGCCGCGAGCAAAGCGAGCTGCTGATCGGCGACTTCAACGCCGATACGTTTAAACCGTCGGAAACCGGCTTCCTGCGGATCGGCGCTGGGTCGCTGGGAGGCAAGGCGCGCGGGCTTGCTTTTGTGCGCCATCTCTTGCGCAAGCACCGTATCGCGCGCCGGTTTCCCGGCATCCGCATCGCGGTGCCGCCCGCTCTCGTCCTGGCCACGGACGCATTCGATCAATTCATGACGGAGAACAATCTGCTCGATTTCGCCTTGCGATGCGAGGACGATGCCGAGATTCTCCAGAAGTTCCTGGCTGCTCCGCTCTCCGCGGAGTTGCAGGGAAACTTGAAGGTGTTCCTCGGGGAAGTCACGTATCCGCTCGCCGTGCGCTCTTCCAGTCTGCTCGAAGATTCGCAATATCAGCCCTTTACCGGGGTGTATGAGACCTTTATGCTGGGCAACCAGCGGGCCGATTCTGGCGCGCGCCTGGCAGAGTTAGTCGACACCATCAAGCGCGTCTATGCCTCCACCTTCAGCGGCCATGCCAAGGCGTATGTGCGAGCCACTCCATATCGTTTGGAAGAAGAAAAGATGGCGGTGATCGTNNCGATGGAATTGCCGCGGTCGCTTTGGGACTTGGCCGCGCCGTGGTCGACGGCGGGAAGTGCCTCACATTTTCCCCCCGCTATCCGCAGAATCTGGTGCAATTCTCCTCGGTGAACGACATCCTCGCAAACTCACAGACCGAGTTTTGGGCGCTCGAGTTAAATGGCGTTCCTCAGGGACGTCCCGGGCACCTGCACGAGTCGCGCTTCGACCTGGATGTGGCCGAGGCGGACGGCACGCTGCCGGCAGTCGGTTCCACTTATTCGGTCGATAACCAGGCGGTATACGACGGCGTGAGCCGGCCAGGAGTGCGGATTGTAAGCTTCGCACCCATGCTCAAACACGGATTGTTCCCGCTGGCAACGATTCTGGAGACGCTGGTAAAGGCCGGGGAAGACGCTCTCGGCATTCCCGTGGAAATCGAATTTGCCGTTCGTCTGCCCCGGCAACCTGGCGAAGCGGCAGAGTTTGGCTTCCTGCAAGTCCGCCCGCTTGCCCTTTCGCGCGACCAGTTGGACTTGTCGCTCGACAACGTGGAGCCGCGACAGTTGCTTTGCCAAAGCAGCAAGGTTCTGGGTAACGGGCGCATCGAGAACCTGTATGACGTAGTGGTTGTCGATTCCCAGCGCTTTGAGCGTAGCCGCAGTCAGGAAGTCGCGAAGGCGGTGGCCCATTTCAATGGCTTGCTCGGTTCCGAGAACCGGCCGTATCTGCTGATTGGAGTGGGGCGCTGGGGATCGAACGATCCCTGGCTCGGCATTCCGGTGGAGTGGGACGAAATCTCCGGGGCGCGGGTGATCGTCGAGGCCGGTTTCCGCGATTTTCGTGTCATGCCTTCGCAGGGCAGTCATTTTTTCCAGAACCTCACTGCATTCCAGATCGGTTACTTCACGGTGAATCCCGATGCTGGCGAAGGCTCGGTGGACTGGGAGTGGCTCGGCGACCAACCTTCCGTGGACGAAGACGATTGCGTCCGCCACTTACGCTTTGATGCGCCGCTGCGGGTGGTGATGAACAGCAGACAAAGTCAGGGCATCATTTTCAAGCCGGAAGCGGCGAAAGCTCCATGACACGAAATTCTTTCAGGGTATGCCTTCCGGTTCGCGAAGTACTGTTCACGGATTCGCGTTGCCTACTCCTGCCGCATCGGCCTTGTGCTTGTGCTGCAACTTGCGATGGATATCGGGCCAAAACTCCTTTACCACAATCGTGATGGTGTCGTATCCCAACTGCGTACCCCACACGCTGAGAGTATTCGGCAGCGTGCGATCGGATTTGTGGAAAACATAGGTCGGCATGTTCGTCGCCGGGTCCCAACGAGTCGTGATGAAGCTTCGGGGATGGTAGGTGTTGGTGGAGATGGTGGCCGATAAGGCGCTGCCAATGATTTCAGAATAGTTGAATTGGGAGTGGCCGGAATCGCTGCGCGTGACAAAGATTCGGCTTACGGCATAATCGGCACGGCGCCAGAATCCACCCTCACTGGACTGGAAAAACCGGGGATCCTGATGCAGAATTGATGGAAAGACCGCGCCCACCATGAAATTCTCGATGGTTCCGTCGGCAAAGTTCGTCGCGTAACGCTTGCCGTAGCCTTCCGCGCCTTGACGATAAGCAGGCTCGCTGTTTTCCGCCTGGCCGATGCCCGAAACGGCTGCGTACCACGCATACTCCACATAGTCGAACGAGCCTCGTAGCACGACCTTGAATTTCTTCCCTGGGGTCAGCGGCGGCACTTGGCCAGCGTTCTCGAGGGTCAGGAAGTTCGGCAACGTAAAGAAAAGCCGGTCATTTGAGGTTCCTGTACTTTTCCCTTGGCTGCTCGTACTTTGCCCGTCTTTGTCCTTGTCCTTGTCTGACGGAGACTGCGGCGAAGTTGCAGGCGCGCCCTGTCCTTGGGCCTCAGGGCTGTTCTGCTGCCCCGGAGTGGCGGGCTGGCCCGAAGTTTCAGTCCCCGAAGCCGGGGGCGCAGGGTTCGATGGCGGTGGAGTCTGCTGCGCCGCGGACGGAAAAGAAAGAGAGGTCGCAAATACAAAGGCAATCAACGGCCGGGCGGCGAACTTTATCGACAAGCATTTCCCCCAAAAAACGAATGGCACGAGGACCGAACAGTCTATTTAGAGTCTATACCGACATTCTAGCAGCCAGACTCCCGTTGCCCCCGACGATCACCCCGATTTTTACATTGATTTACAAACAACGCGTTTCTGTAAAGCGCTAAAGATCAAAGAGAAAAGAGAAAGACGGCCGAGATGACGGCCGCCTTCCCGTTAAACCGTTTCCGCTAGAAGTGAAAGCCGATCGACGCCGTAAGCGCACGCGGTGTTACATAGTGTGTGCCGCTAAAGGTTGATAGGAAGTTGTAGAGCACGAAATCATTCGCCAGGTTAATGACGGTCAACTGCGCACCCACTTTGTACTTGTCGCCATGGAACAAGTTGTCATGACCGACCGACATATCGAAGAGGTTGCGGTGTGCGATGCGCGGCGGATTCTTGTCGTCTTGTTCGGCTCCTGGGGCTGTCACCTTTATGAGCGGAGAGCCAAACTGTGATGCGGGGCAATTGTATGGCAATGGGACGGTCGGGGTGGCTCGGACCCCATTGCAAGTGAACCCGGCCTCTGCCTCCTGATCGGCAGAAAGGGGCACATAGCCCACGTTGGCAGCCATCATGCTCACGTTATCGACGCCGTTGATGATGACCGATTGTGGGCAATCGTTGCTGTTTGCTACCGTCCCGTAGCACGGCGTTGCACCCGCCACCATTCCGCTATCAAACCGCCAGTTGAAGCCAAGCCAGGGACCGCGCTTCCAGGGCTGATATTGGAAGTGGGTCGTCTGGTTGAAACGTTCGTCGTGGTCGATGCGGAATGGGGTTCCGGGAGGCCCCCCCACGGTCGCACCGGCTCCGGCGACCTGGGGATTGAAGAACCGAGCCGCCACGCTGGAGAACACCATGAGAGCCGAAAAGCCGTGGATTTCAGGCACGCTCACGCGGCCGGCGTATCCGGGAATTTTCGAATTGTGCCACTCAATGGGGTAGGTGATCGGCGTGTTGCCGAGCACGCTGAAGTCAAAGCCGTTGTGCGTGTACTTCGAAATCCACTCGCCGGAAAAGACCAGGTACTTGCCGAAAGCGTGCTCCAGGCCAGCATGGAATTCGTTGCGAAAGCCGGGACTCAACGGATTGGCTACCGGCGCAGTGCAAATAAGCAGCGGAGCGAGGACGGGATTGCTGCATCCGATGCTTGAAAGGATCAGATTCTCATTGAAGGGAGATTCGAGCGTTCGCGCGTAGGAAATACGTACGATCGTGTTGGCCTGCTTGATGTTGTAAGCCGCTCCCACACGAGGTTCGAGTTGCTCGCCGACGGTGATCCCGTTGTAGCGATCGCCGCGTAAGCCGAGGTTCAAAGACCAGTTTCCTTTTGTGATGTTGTCCCGTACGTACAGGGCGATTTCCTTCACGTCAGTGTGGCCGTTGAATGTGTAGGGGGTTCCGCCACGGCTCAAGTCGTATGGAGCCAGGATCGTACTGTACAAAGGGTAAAGAGCGGAAGGGTAACCTGTCGCGTTCGGGGGAGCGCCAGGGGGCGGGCCAGCATTGGCGGGCGCGTTCGGGTTGGAAGCGATGTTTGCCTGTAACGGGCCGGTCATGCCGGGGCAGTCCGCGGGAGTGAGTCCGGGCACCGCCACCCATGGGTACGGGTTCACCGAAGTCGTTGGATATACGTCAGTGATGCAGGGTGCGTTGAAGGTTGGGTCGACAATTCCGAGAGTGTCGTTCTCATTGAGAAAGGTCTGTTCGTAGGTAGCTCCAGCCTTGATTTGGTGAATGCCATTGACATAGGAGAGATCGGTTCGAAACCCCGCGTTGGTGAGCGTGCGGTTCTGACCCACGGACTGTCTCTGCAGACTGGGCGGCCCCAGGTCCGCGAAAGGATCGCTGCTGGGGTAGTAGTTGTAATCGTCGCGGCG
>PMHI01000226.1:18132-19861 GCA_003156615.1 Acidobacteriaceae bacterium
CGACTGTAGCCGAAGTTCAGGTGAATCGAGTCAGCGGTTGTGAGTTGATAGTCCACGCGGTCGAACAGATTTTCTTCATTGCCCTTGTCGTGGAACACCCCGAATTCAGGCGGATCGAGGAAGCGGCCTGCGCTCAAACCGTTTGCCGAGATGAAGTTCCCCCAGCTCTTCCCTCCGTAGGCCAGCTCGGCTTCCACGTTCGATGTTCCAAATGAACCATACGAAGCGGTGACGCTGCCATGGGGTGGGCTTACGCCCTGGCCTGAGCGCGTGGTGGCAACAATCACCACACTGGTCTTGCCTCCATATTCCGCCGGCGGCGCCCCGGATATGACCTCGAGCGACTGGACGGAATCGAGCGGAATCTGGTTCGAGAAAACCTTACTCTGCTGGTCAGTAATCGGCTGGCCGTCGATGCTGAACGAATTCGAGGCGTGGTCGCCGATCCCGTGGAACAGGCCGTTGGAATCGGCGGCCACCCCCGGCGTCGACTGAGTAACCAACGCGCTCATGCCAGAAGTAGCACTTTCCAGGGGAATCCTTGCGAAGGAGTCCCTGTCGATGTCGGAATGAAAGGTCGAATCGTTTTCCAGCAGGTCTCCCGCATCCGTGACCGTCACCGAAGTCATTGACCCCAACACTNNTGATACGGATTGAAGGGAACGTTCGGGATGGAAAAGCTCCCGGATTTATCCGTGGTGGCGGACCGGTCGAAGTGGCTGACTGGGTCTTGAATTTCAACGGTTGCATTGACCACGACGGCGCCGTCAGGGTCCAGCACAGTGCCGCTGATGGAGCCCGAATTGCTACCCGACTGGGCGTGAGCGAAACTGCCCACCAGACAAACCCCTACGGCGACACTGGCGATGAGCAACGGCTTGGATGTAATCAGCATGAGTCCTCCAGTCCAGAAACAGGGATCGGTCCGGCTGACGATTCCGGAGCCTGCTCTTTTGAGCTGTGATCAGGGGAAGTCCGCTAGACGGCAGGAGGACCACGAATACCCAAGTCACCAACGCTGAGCCAGGCCTTCGCGATAACTTTTTCTTCTTGCAGCTGGCTGATCGCTTCAAAAACCGGCCGGGCGTAATTGCAACTGGCTGTGGGCGTGGTGCTGTGAGCCACCACGCAGATCGAGCAGGAGCTTGATTCGGTCTGGTTCGGATGATTGTGGGTAGACTCAGCCACCGCCGTCCACAACATCAGGGACAGGGAGAGCCACGCCAACCATCGAAAACGAAACCGCACCCGTTCCTGCATTACTGGGCTATATTCTCCGTAGCTTACAACGGCTGTCTCGCACAAAGCAATGCCGGGCAAGTTACTATGAGGAGGCAGTGCTAATTTGGTCCTTTAGGTAGGGCGTGCACGACGATCTCAAACTTCACAACCGAGGGAACGAATGTCAGAACCAACTTACGAAGAACTCAAAGCCCGCTTATCCCAGCTGGAAAAAGAAGTCGAAACCAAGAAGCGCAGCGGCGACCTGATCTTCAAGGTCGGCGAAAAAGGCGGCGTCAGCGTCTACGGACTAGGCCGTTTCCCTGTCACGCTGTACTACGAGCAATGGAACCGCCTGCTCGGAGCGGCGGATGACATAAAGAAGTTCTTGGAAGAAAACAAGTCCCGGCTCAAGCTCAAGGAGCCAAGCTAACCGCCGCCGCCAGCGTCGTATAGGAACGTCGCGTGCAACTTCTTCCCGCGCAAGCTGCATCTCTACAACTTCCTG
>PMHI01000226.1:19878-24511 GCA_003156615.1 Acidobacteriaceae bacterium
CGGGGAATGCGTGACGCGCTATAATAAAAGGCCTGTGCCCAAGTACTCCATCGTCGTCCCTCTGCACAATGAGCAGGAGAACGTCACCGATCTCTACGACCGCTTGAAAGCGGTGATGGAGGCCGCCGGTGAGACCTTCGAAATTGTGCTGGTGGATGACGGCTCGAACGACCACACCTTCGCCATGCTGCGCGAGATCGCAGCCGTCGACAGCCGCGTCACCGTGGTTAAGCTCCGCCGCAACTTCGGGCAAACCGCCGGACTAGCCGCCGGTTTCGACCACGCGCGCGGTGAGTACATTATTGCCATGGATGGCGATCTGCAACACGACCCCGCCGACATCCCGTTGTTTCTGGAAAAGATTTCGGCCGGTTACGACATCGTCAGCGGCTGGCGCAAAGTTCGGGTCGATAATTTCTGGATGCGCCGCATCCCTTCCCGCATGGCGAACTGGCTGATGGCCAAGTTGAGCGGCGTCGAGATTCACGACTTCGGCACGACGTTTAAAGCCTATCGCCGCGAGATCCTTGACCAGGTCCCGCTCTATGGCGAGTTGCACCGCTTCATTCCGGCGCTGGCGTCATGGTACGGCGCCTCCATTTGCGAAGTGCCCATCCGCAANNATTACCATTCGCTTCCTGCTGCGCTATCTTTCCCGTCCATTGCACTTCTTCGGGACCTTCGGCCTGCTCAGCCTGTTCGGCGGCAGCGCTCTCGTAGGCTGGCTGGGAGTGGAAAAATTCCTGCGCCACATTCCTGTCATGGCTTCGCATGGACCGCTGATGATGCTAGCCCTCGGTCTTCTGCTCGGCGGATTGAACCTGCTGGCCATCGGCCTGCTCGGCGAGATGCAGGTCCGCCACTACCACGAACCCCGCCACCGCGCTCCCTACTCCGTCGACCGCGTGCTTCGTTCGCAGAACGAGGAACACAGCGTCTCGGAGTAGAACTGGCGATTCTGCAATCGCAAAGCTGCTTCCTCTTAGTTCCTACCACCCATCGTGAAGGTCGCGGTCTCGGACGCGATGGGCTTATGCACCGGCGTATAATGTGCGGTTTAGGTTCCAAGCGTTGGTGATCATGGCCCAAACTACACAATACGAATTGCAACTGGCCCGCCGCATGTCGCGGCTGGGCACCGAGACTGCTTTCGAAGTTCTCAATAAAGCCCGCGCACTCGAGCGCCAGGGCAAGAGCATCATTCACCTCGAGATCGGCGAGCCGGATTTCGATACCCCCGCCAACGTGGTCGAAGCCGCCGTGGACGCCCTGCACAAAGGTTGGACGCACTATGGCCCTTCCGCCGGCTTGCCCGAACTGCGCCAGACCATTGCCGATTATGTGAGCCGCACTCGCGGCGTCAAAGTTTCTGTCGACGAAGTGGTTGTCGTGCCTGGAGGTAAGCCCATCATTTTCTTCACGATTCTGGCATTAATTGATGAAGGTGATGAGGTTATCTATCCCAACCCGGGTTTTCCGATTTATGAGTCGATGATCCACTACGTCGGGGGACGGGCCGTTCCCATCCATCTACGCGAGGAACGAGATTTCTCGCTCGACGTAGACGAACTCGCGGCCCTCATCACCGACCGCACCAAGCTGATCATCCTGAATTCGCCGCATAACCCCACCGGCGGGGTCATCGAGCGCCGAGGCGTTGAGCAGGTTGCCAAGGTCATCGGCGAGCGCAACATCCTGGTGTTGTCGGACGAGATCTACAGCCGGCTGCTTTTTGAAGGGGAGCATTTCTCCATCATGTCTGTGCCCGGCATGCAGGAGCGCACCATCCTGTTGGATGGGTTCTCGAAAACCTATGCCATGACCGGCTGGCGTATGGGCTACGGCGTAATGCGGGCGGATCTGGCGGCGCACATCGCGCGGCTGATGACGAACTCAAATTCCTGCACCGCCAGCTTTACGCAAATGGCAGGCATCGAAGCTTTGCGTGGAGATCAGAGTTCGGTGGATTACATGTGCGCCGAATTCAAGCGCCGTCGCGAGGTGTTCGTCGCCGGGCTGAATAAGATCAAGGGCTTTTCCTGCCGCATGCCCAAAGGCGCGTTCTACGTTTTTTCCAACATCACAAAGACGGGTTGGAAGTCGAAACCACTCGCCGACGCTCTCCTGGACCAGGCCGGTGTGGCAGCACTTTCCGGCACCGCATTCGGCGATTTCGGCGAAGGTTACCTGCGTTTCAGCGTAGCCAATTCGCTGGAGAACCTGCA
This sequence comes from Acidobacteriaceae bacterium, assembly GCA_003156615.1. Next base: position 22,104 of record PMHI01000226.1, read on the forward strand.
GCAGGCGCTTGATCGCGTCGATCACTGGACAAAGCAGAATCTCTAACGGGCATTCTAATTGGGGAACAGAGCCCCCAGAATTTTCTCGGCAGCTGATTTTCTTCCTTGGATCTCGCGCCGGCGCCGTTTCGGTCGTCGAAAAGCTCTTTCAGTTTCTTCTTTGCACTCAGCACTCACCCTTGGAGCCGTTGACTTGGGTCCATGAGATTGTTTAAACATGAGCGTACCTCCGCCATGATCCAAAGGTGACGAAGAGCATGCCGGCGAAGAAACAATCGAAATCGAACCATGAGCCTCAGTCGAGCCGTCCACACATGCCCGGCTGCGGCTTGCCCGAAGGCAACCAGGGACTGCTCCCATGGACTTGGGCCGAGCAGCGCCTGAAGAAATCGCACAACTACTGGATTACGACCGTCAAACCCGACGGTTCGCCGCACTCCATGGTCGTCTGGGGTCTGTGGCAGGACGGCCGGATCCTGTTCAGCACTGGCAGCAAATCGCGCAAGGCGCGCAACCTGACCCACAACGCCAACTGCGTGCTGTGTACCGAAGACGCAGCCGAAGCAGTCGTTGTCGAGGGCACAGCCGAAATTGCCGATGTGCCCGCGCGGGGCAAGTTCCTTCTCTCCTATGAGCGCAAGTACAAGTTCGACATGTCGGGAATGAAGCAAGACATCCTCTCGATGAAGGAACCGGTCTTCGCGGTGCGTCCCCGTGTGGTGTTCGGCCTGTGGGAAAAACATTTCGTGGGAAAAGCAACGCGCTGGAGTTTCGAGTAATGCAGGCTTGGAGTTTGATTCAACCGTCTTTTTGAACAGGAACAGCATGACCCAAAAATCCCGTGTTTTTGCCACCTGTGATATTGGAGAAGCCATCGACCTGCTGCGTCACCGCGGCTACGAAGTCGAGGTCTATCCGCAGCCGGAGGCGCCGCCGAAGGGCCTGATCATCGACAAGGTGAAGTCCGGTATCGACGGCTTAATCACCACGCTGCGCGATCCCATCGATGCCGAGGTCTTCGAGGCCGGCAAGAGCACGCTGAAAATCGTAGCGCAGTTCGCCGTGGGATTCGACAACATCAACCGTGCCGACGCCAATCGGTACAAGATTCCTTTCACCAACACCGCCGACGTTCTCACCGAGGCCACTGCGGAGTTCGCCTTCTTTATGCTCGGCATGCTGGCGCGCAAGATGTGGTCGGCCGAACACCTCACGCGCGACAACCAGTGGGGATACTGGCACCCGTACCTGCCGTTTCTGGGCGACGAAGTCACCGGCAAGACCATCGCGATCATCGGCACCGGACGCATCGGACTGGCCATGATCAAGAAATGTGCCGGCTTCGACATGAACATGCTGTGCTACGACCCGGCGTACGAGAACCACGATTACATCAAAGCCATTCAAGAGAACATGGACCTGCGCCACGCCCGCGGTATTTCCAAGGATAAGAACTGGATCAAGTATGTAGGGTTCGAAGATGCCCTGCGCGAGGCCGACTTCGTCAGCGTGCATGTGCCTCTGTTGCGTCCGGGAGAAAGCGCGACGCCCACCTATCATCTATTCAACGAACGAACCTTAAAGCTGATGAAGCCGACCGCGTTCCTGGTAAATGACTCGCGCGGGCCGGTCATCGATGAAGCGGCCTTGGCGCGCGCCCTGCGGGAGAACTGGATTGGCGGGGCTGCCCTCGACGTATACGAGAAGGAACCGCTACCGACCGATTCGCCGCTGCGCGATCCGGCGATTGCCGACCGCTGTCGCTTGATGCCACACTTTGCCAGCGCCGCGCGCATCACACGGCTCTCCACCGACCCCAACCAAGGGATGGCGGGGCGGTGCGTTCAGGGATTGATCGACGTGCTCGAAGCGAACTACGACGGCGATATTACGAAAATGCCTTACGTAGTGAACAAGGAAGCATTTGGGAAGTAGTTCGAGCGATTTCTAGTTTCCAGTCGCGGCGTATTCCGGCATCTGCTTGACCTCNNCGCCAGAGCCCTCCCTAGGTTTGATAGTCTCTTTCAGGATGTTCTCCGATCGCACCCATTGGAAGCTCACGCGCAATCGCCTGACCGAGGCGCTCGACGAGGTACGAAAAAGCGGCGCGCATGTCCTCGATCTGACCATCTCGAACCCAACCCGGGCCGGCCTGCGCTACGATGAGCCGCTGATTCTTCAAGCCCTGGCCTCGCCGCAAGCCATGGACTACGATCCCCAGCCCAAAGGGTTACTCACCGCTCGCGAGGCAGTGGCAGCCTATTACCGGCAGGAGCACGAGGTTTCTGGCTTGGATCCTGAACATTTGGTGCTGACCACAAGTACCAGTGAAGGCTATTGCTTTGTGTTCCGCTTGCTGTGCAATCCGGGCGATGAGTTACTGGTTCCCATACCGAGCTATCCTTTGT
>PMHI01000661.1:0-170 GCA_003156615.1 Acidobacteriaceae bacterium
CGCACTGATGTTCCTGATTCTTGCCGTGAGCCTTTCAACAGCCAGCGATATCTACATCGCCCAGAATGCAGCCGGCGGTAATACCGGCGCCGACTGCGCCGACGCCCACAGCCTATCGTTTTTCAATACCTATGGCAACTGGGGATCTGCGAAACCGATTGCGCCGGGAA
>PMHI01000661.1:194-2987 GCA_003156615.1 Acidobacteriaceae bacterium
TGGTCGGGTGGCGTGATCGACGTCGCCGGCAACAGCTATGTCGTTGTCGATGGCGGTGCGAATGGAACCATCCAAGCCACAGCCAACGGCACCAACCAGGCCAATCATCAGGATGGCGGCGAGTGTGTAATCAGCCATGAACCTGGAATTGCGACCGACGTTACGGTGCAGAACCTGACCTGCGCCAACCTCTACATTGACGCTTCGCTGGCGGACAACGGCGGCGAGGATACCTACGGGATCGATCTCTCGAACGCCAACAATCTGGTCGAGCAAAACAATACCCTCCACGATATGAAATGGGCGATTCGGGTTTCGTATCAAATCGGGAGCAATTTCTCGAATCTTACGATTGCAGGCAATAATATTTACAACATGGATCACGGCGTATTCACCGGAGCCAGCGACTCAAGCGGCACAGCAAGCTTGTCCGGAGTTACGATCTCTGGAAACAAGTTCGGCAGCATGACAGCATGGGACAACACTGCCAACAACAATCACCACGATTGGATGCATATCAGCTCCAACGACGCTTCGATGTCGTACACCGACGTCTATATCGAGAATAACTACGCCTCTGGTGATGTCGGCTACAACGCTAACGCCGGGATCTATCTGGCGGAACAGAATGGCTCGCTAACCGGAGCAGCCGTCAACAATGTCTTCGTGAACACTGCCACCAATCATTGCTGGGCCAACGGTTTCCTTCTGGAAAATGACAATGCTGGGGCCTTCCTGCTCGCCAATAACACTTTCGTGAGCCAGGTCGCTCACGATGCCTGCACGAATAACGGCGGCACGTACCCTGGTGACAACGGGATCGTGGAGGACTCTAGCTCCAATCTGACGATAGAGAACAACATCCTCGTCTCCATGAAGAACGACAATTACTACTCCGAAGGAGGCAGTTCGATCGCGGGGATGGACTATAACGACGAGTACAACGGCGGAGCATGGAGTTGGAATGGGAGCGGAGAGATGACTCTGTTCACGCTGTGGCAGAGCGATTGCCACTGCGACGCTCATTCGATCATCACGAATCCTGGCCTTAACTCTGGTAGTGCGCCGCCCTACCAACTCGCCGGCTCGTCGTCTCTAGCCTATCGAACTGGCACCAATTTGTCGGCCGCCTACTGCGGTAGGATCCCAGCCCTATGTACCGGGGCTGAGGGCAATCCGCGGCCATCGAGCGGCGCTTGGGACATCGGAGCGTACGAGTACTCAGGGAGCGGATCTACGCCCGTTCCGCCCACTCCGCCCACCGGGCTGTCCGCGACGGTGCAGTAGTTGGCTCGCTCTTACTCACTGGCATTGGCCTTAGCTTGCTGATTACGATGCTTTGGCCAATCCATCCAACCCTGGTAAGTTTGTAGCAGCGATTCGATAGCCAGGGATCCCAGGGATCCCTGGATCTGTTCATCCTTCGCGAAATACCTGGAATCGAACTCTGGGAAGCAAGCGGGGCAATTGTCCGACGCCAAAACACTTACTGCACACCCTCCCAAATCTGGCAGCCTCGATCGGCGAAACACGCTTTTCGGTGTCGTTTCCAGTGCGGCGCAAATCCGAATGTCAGGCGGGCGTGGTTCCTATGGCTTCTCAGAGTGACGCTTTTTTCCAATCTGGTTGCCTTCATGGGGATCTCTTATTACGATAAGACATCTGTTTACTGGTACGCTGTGCTTGCCATGATCGTAGCCGGTAGCAGCTTGCCGCAAAGATCGATTGCCGTTCAACTCCCGCCGGCTCCCAGTCCTTCCGAGTTTTCGTCGCCAGCGCCCGACCTTGAGAGTGAGCAAGCCGAGCCGGCAAGATCCGGATCCATGCTTTTTTCTTAGGAGCGACCAAGGATGCAGGTTCGCGAAGCAAACTCAGCAAACTCAGGGATCGAAAGCGGCGAATGCCAAGAGATCGAAATTCGAACCGCCCGCTCTCTGCCAGAAATTGAGGCGCTCCGCGAGTCCTGGATGGCTTGGCCAAGCCATCGTGACTCCGATATCGATTTTTATCTGATGATTCTTCAGGCTTACCCGGAGGTCGTGCGTCCGCACGTCAGCGCCCTATACAGAAACGGCAAGCCAGAGGCGATCCTGGTCGGCCGGCTCGAACGCAAAATTTTCACATTCAAGCTCGGATATCTTCCCATACTTCGTAGCAGTTCCCGCTGCCTTACCTTTGTCTATGGCGCGATTCACGGGAATGGTTCTCCAGAAAACACCGAGCTCCTAGTCCGCGAGGTCATGAAATGTTTGAAACAAGNNTGAGTCGTGACATACTGCCTAAGCCTCAGGGACATCAAGTGATGGTTGTCCCGGACAGCATCGACGAGGTTTATCGTCAGATGTCGCACGCACGCAGAAAAGATGTGCGCCGGAACGTAAGAAAACTTCAAACTCATCCGAGCGGCCCCCCCAAGATAATCTGCTACCGCAACACATCGGAATTTGATCGATTGTTCCACGACGTTGAGGAGATCGCCCAAAAAACTTATCAGCGTGGCCTCGGCGCGGGATTCGCCGATACCCCGGATGTGCGGATGCGCTTGGATTTAGCCGCGCGGAAAGGCTGGCTTCGTGCGTATGTACTTTATGTTGGGGACGAGCCCTGCGCCTTTTGGATCGGCATGCTCTACGGCGAGATCTTCGTGGGTGAATACACGGGATACGATCCGGCGTTCCGCGATTTTTCACCTGGAATGTTTCTGATGATGCAGGTGATTGAAGGGTTTTGTGGCGGAGTTCATGACACCGTCAAGGAAGTCGACTTTGGCCTCGGGAATGCCGAATATAAGGC
>PMHI01000192.1 GCA_003156615.1 Acidobacteriaceae bacterium
AGGAGCATGATAGGGCGCTCCAGCAGCCTTGGCGGCTACCACGCCGCGTCCGCTGAATTCGCCGGGTTTGGCAGTGGCGGCCACTGCGGGCGCGCCATGATTCCTCGAGGCGGCCAACTCGGGGTTGCGGCTGGCTTCCCGTGCGTGCTGAACCTGCGATGAGAGCGGAGGCGTGTGCTTTTCGCGGGCATACGCTTCCTGTTGCGGAGTGGGGTGGGCTGTTATTCCGCCTTCTCCACCATTGAAGGCAACGTGGGACTCGTTGTTGACGATCACCTCGCGGTTGACGTAGACATTGGTGATCTCCGTTGCGTTCACATTCATCACGGCGCTGTTGTAGAAGAAAGCGCCGCCACGCCATTCGCCGCCGAAGAAGCCGGCGCCGCCGTAGCCGAAGCCATAATCAATGCCACCGTAGAAGCCGATTTGCGGGCCCCAGTAGCCTTCATTCCAAGCGAAAACGCCCTCGTTCCAGCCCCAATAGCCGGGAGTCCACAACAAGCCCACGGGAGCGACCACCCAGGTGCCGGGCACCCAGTAGTAGCCGACATCGTCGCTCCAGGCCCAGTAGCCGGGAGTCCACAGATAACCCGAACCAGGACACAAAGGCTGCTCGTAAACCGGCAGCGCGGGCGGACCGATGCGAACCGAAACGCCGATGCCGACGCCGATCTGCGCCGAAGATTTGGACGAGAGAGCTGCGGGCAGAGCCAGCAGCAGAAGACCGAAGGCTAACAAACGCATGACAACAGGGTGATGTCTCATTGTGTTTTCCTCATGGGCGGCGCCCTGACCCGAGAGATTACAGCGCCGCAACCCGCCGAACTTTGTTGCGAAGTGGTGTCTTTGTAAATCCCGCAGGTTGGAGGATGTTGCTGGGTGAAAAGTTGTTTTGGAATGTGAGGGCGGAGGGATTTCAGTGCTCAATTCTCCTTAGGGCAAACACCGCAGACGCGGAATTGGCAGCGGCGGAAGCCGGTGGCGTGACCGCAGAAAAAAGCCAGCGCCGGGAATCAGCGTTGGCCCAATGCCCTTCCCGAAATTACCGGTTCATAGTCCCTTAGGCTCTTTCTCCTCTTCGCGCTTGGGCGGAGCTTTTTCCTTTGGCGGCTTCGCCTTGGGCGCGCTTTCCTTAGTCGCCGGATGCGGCGCGTTCTCGGTCCGCGGTTCGGTTGCCCGACGAGCGTTCTCCTCGCGCGGCGGAGTCGCGGCATGCGTACTCGGCGGCGGAGTAGAGGGGCGGTTGGCAGGCTCGGCACGNNCGCCATGGTTTTCCGAAGCAAACAAAGCTCGGTTCTGGCTGGCCGCGTGTTCCTGCTGAACCTGCGACGCGACTGGAGGAGTATGCGGTTGGCGCGCATACGCTTCCTGTTGTGGAGTCGGACGCACCGCTACGCCGCCTTCGCCGCCGTTAAAGGCAACGTGAGAGTCGTTGTTGACGATGACCGTCCGGTTGACGTAGACGTTGGTGATGCTGACCGTGTCCACATGCATCACGGCAGTGTTGTAGAAGAAAGCTCCGCCGCGCCATTCGCCGCCGAAGAAGCCGACGCCGCCATAGCCGAAGCCGTAGTTAATGCCTCCGTAGAAGCCGATTTGCGGGCCCCAGTATCCGCCATTCCACACATAAGCACCGTTGTTCCATCCCCAATAGCCGGGGGTCCAGAGCAAGCCAACGGTGGGCGGCTCAACCCAGGTGCCGGGTACCCAGTAGTAGCCGGCATCGTCGCTCCAGGCCCAGTAGCCAGGAGCCCACAGAAAGCCTGGGCTGGGGCAGATGGGCTGCTCATAAACGGGCAACGCGGGCGGACCGATGTGCACAGAAATGCCGATGCCGATCCCAATCTGCGCGGAAGATGTGGACGAGAGAGCTGCGGGAATCGCCAGCAACAGAAGTGCGAACGCCAGAAAACGAACTGCACGGTGAAGCTTCATCGTGTTTTCCTCGTGCCCGATGGGCTTCCCTTGGAAGCGTCAACGCCAGTCGGGCAAATTTGGCCTAAGGATTCCGGTGAAAAATCGTCCGCAACCAGAAGTTCGGCCTGAAAAATGTTTCTTCACACTTTAACCCCGAAGACTGGAATATGTTGCTGGGCAAGAAGTTGTTTGGAATGTCACAGTTCAATCGAACTAGTTGGCCCGCTTGGACCGCGCGATGCGTTCATCGATGGGCTTGCGGCCGGCGAATCCTTCGCTGGTGCTGTGCCAGTGGGTGATGGAGTGTTCTCCCATCCTCCAGCAGAGGAGTACGACGCTGCCTTCGACTTCGCAGGGAAAATCGAGCAGGCCGATGTCGATATCTTTGACCTGCACGCCGATGGAGTCGATTTCGGCGAGGGCGTCTTTGGCGCGCTGTTCGGCCTTGGCGCGCTCGGCCTTGCGGCGGGCAACGGCAACCACGTCGACGTGAGTGCCCCCGTTCAGGAAAATGCGGTGGTTGAGCGCCTGCATTTCGGCTTCGACTTCTTCCATGATCTTCTTACCGCCGATAGCGGTGCGCAGGAGAGATTCGAGGACTGGAAGCAGCGACTGAGCTTCGTCGAGAGTGAAGGTTCTGTCGGGCATGGGGGACCTTCCTATTCTAGCGCAAACGGGAGGGCGGCATTGGGCAATCAGCAATTGGCAGTTAGCAGCTGCGTTGGGCAGTCCTGCCGGCCAC
>PMHI01000765.1:0-2584 GCA_003156615.1 Acidobacteriaceae bacterium
CCTCCATCGATTTTGGTAAGGCTGCTCTCGATCTTGGGCGCAACCGGCAATTCCAAGTTGTGCGTTACATCGAAGAATATTAGGTTACGAGATAGGGGCTTTCCAGCGACTTGCAGGTCAAACGCCAGAAAGCTTTTCCGCGGATCGTTTTTCGCCGAGAGGGCTGCCCGATCGACGCTGAAATAAATCGCACTTGATTGCGCCGGGATTTGAACATCCTTGGTTTGATCGAGCAAGAGGTTGCCGGAGAAATCGAGCAACCGCATGTGGATCGTCCCCGAAAGCGGCTGGAGCTTGTCCGATACGACGTATACGTCCACCTTATCGTCGTGCAAAAAGGGCGAGATCAGCACATCGTCGTAGAAGCGGCGGGCATAGTAATGTAGGGCCTTCCAACGCCCGAAGTAATCGATGCTGGCCCAGGAAGCCACCGGCCAGCAGTCGTTCAACTGCCAGTAAATTGAACCCATCGTGCGCGGCCGCTGCCGGCGCAGGTGCTCGGCGCCAATCTTGATAATCTCTGCTTGTTGCACCTGGCTCAGATAAACGAAGGAAGCGAAATCCTTGGGCTCGCGGTACTCGCGCAGCATATAAGTGAGGATGCGTTCATTTCCGCCTTTGTTTTTTTGGTGCGCCTGCAAAACCGTGGAGCGAATATCGAAGTCTCCAGGCTGGTTGGCAAACGTGCGGATGGTGCGCATCTCGGGAAAGGATTGAAATCCGTATTCCGACATGAAGCGCGGAAATTGCTTGGTATAGTCTTCGGCCGGCGCCTGCTGGTGCCAGACTGCCCAGTAGTGCATATCGCCGTTGTGCTGGTTGTCGGGAATTTCTTCGAAGTCCGCGCTGGGAGAACTGGGCGTGTAGGGCGTGGGATCAGCATATTGCGAGACCGCGCCCTTGAGAATGTCGGCGAACATAATCACGTAATCCTGCCAGACACGGTCGCGCGTATCGGGCGAGATGGATGCTTTGAATTCCTGACGGTCGCCCCAGTGCCACCATCCGGTTTCCACCTCGTTGTTGCCGCACCAGATCACTATGCTCGGATGATCGCGCAGTCGTTTGATCTGGTCGATGGCCTCTTGCCGGACGTTTTCCTGAAAAGCCACGTCGCCGGGAATCATGTCCCCGCCGAACATGAATTCCTGCCAGACCATAATTCCGAGTTCATCGCAGATATCGTAGAAATCATCGGACTCGTAATAGCCGCCGCCCCATTCCCGAACCATATTCATGTGCGCGTCGCGAGCGGACTGGAGAATGTTGCGNNCCGTTCACCACGAACTCAAAACTCTTTCCCCATTGATCGGGAACGCGGCGCAGTTCGACGGAACGCAGACCGGTTCTGGTCTCGCTGCGAGCGGCAAGCTCACGGCCAACACGAATCGTGGCAGAGAATCGGTAGCGGTTCTGACTTCCATACCCAACCGGATACCAAAGCTTGGGCGTGGCCAGCCGGAGGGGAAACGAAACGTGATTGATGCCGGCATTGAGTTGGAGCATCTGAGTTCCGTCGGCGGTTTGTGGTCCAGACATTTCATCGTGAGCCAGTGTGAGAGTAGCCGCTGTAGGCCGGCTCGCTTCGATCTCAACCTCGGCTGTAACGTTGGCCAAATCGGCAGCGATGTTTTGCTGATGGATATGGAAATTCTCCACGCGCAGCGCGTCCCAGGTTTCAAGCCGGACAGGCTGCCAAATTCCCTCGGTCATGAAGCGCGGTCCCCAATCCCAGCCGTAGTTGTACGGAGCTTTACGGGTATAGGGGGCGGTCGCGATGTTTTCTTCGTTTCCGAAATTATGGGTTGAGATCGAAGGCAAAATGTAAGGCAGGGACTTGGCGTAAGGAATCATCTTCTCGACTGCCGAATGAAAAACAACTCGGAGCGTGTTCGGCCCGGGCTTGAGCGCAGCTTTCGCGGGGACTCGCCAGCGCCGGAACATGTTGTCGGCGTGGAGAATCGGCTGGTCGTTGAGGTAGACGTCGACAAATGTATCGAGCCCTTCAAACACTAAATCGACATGGTCGTGCGCAAGCGCGGCCGCATCGACCTGAAATGTGGTCTGGTACTCCCAGTCGGCCAGGCCGATCCACTGCAGATGAAATTCATTGTCTCGATCGAAAGGATCGGGAATGAGACCGCTATGGAGCAGGTCGGTTTGAACTACGCCCGGAACCTGGGCGGAATGCCATTGCTTGACATCGGATCTGTCTGTGTTCGCGACGGCGCGGAATTGCCAGCCCGAATCCAGGTTGCGCGACGAAGGTTCGGCCGCTTCGAGCGGCAGAGCGATGAGAGAACAAAACAGCAAACAACCGAGAAGGTAAAAAGTTACAGTCACACCAGGAAGGAATCCATGCCGATCCGGTCTCATGTGAGTAAGCTCCGATCTTGAGTTGTAACTGCTACTAATGCTGTGAGTCCTGTTTTCGCGGGGCTGGGGGTTGGTTCGAACCGTTCTGCAGGCTTTCGAACTCCTGCATTTCATGCTGCGCCTCCGCCGTCTTTCCTTGCTTACGATAAAGGCCAGCCAGTCCGAAATGCGCCTGCGCCGCCAGTGAACTCTGCTTCTCGATGGAAAG
>PMHI01000765.1:2626-9178 GCA_003156615.1 Acidobacteriaceae bacterium
CCTTGTTCCAACAACGCCTCTCCCAGACGGTAGGCAGCTTCGGCGTTCCCGGGCTGCAACTTGGCTTGTATGCGAAATTCTGCTTCTGCTTTGGCCCATTGAAAAGCGCCAGCATACACTTCGCCCAGTGCAAGATGAGCTTCGGGCAGGCCCGGGCGTAGCTGCAACGCTTCGCGATATTCCTTTTCGGCGTCCGGCATCCGGCGCAGCACGAAGTAGTTTTCCGCCATCGCCTGGTGCGCGCGGGCGGAGTCAGGATAAGCCGCCAACAATGTATCGACCGATTGTTTCGAGAGCAGACCACTGGCGCGGCCAAGGTAATAGAGAAGGTCCGGATCGTTGGGATCCGCGGCCAGCGCCGCCCGCAGAGTCGCGACCGCGTCCGGCAGTCGTCCGGTTTGGATCTCCGCAATGCCCAATGCGGTTTTGTCTGGCGCGCGTTCCAGGTGTGGAATCGCCTCGCCCGCATAACCCTGCGAGAGCAGAGCATACCCCAGCAACTGGTGAGCAGGCAGCGAGTCCGCGTTCAGTTCCAACGCGTGTTTGAGCGGCGCAATCGCAGATCCGTAATCGCCGCTCTCCATGTAGGCCTGGCCGAGGCTGATAAAGCCATCGGCAAATGACGGGTCGAGTTCGGTCACCTGCTTAAACTCCCGGACGGCGACATCGAACTGCCGTCGTTTGTCGGCCGCGATCCCCGCTTGCATATGCTCGGCGGCCTGCGGCGATGCCAGCTGCCAGGCGAAGTACAAGATTAGGATTGCGCGGATCATGGCTTCTCCGGTTCACGCATTTCTAGGAACTGGTCGGCGTGAACCTCGTTCAACACCTGGTGAGTGCCGGATGGCCAAACGATTTCCACCTTCGCCTTCTCCACCGTGCCCAGCCCGGATTGGAGGCGTTTGTCACTGGCGGAAACATAACTGCCGGCTGAGGTGGCGAACCGTGTCTGCCCATTTCCCTGCACACGGGCGCCGAATCCATCCCGATTGCTGCGAGTGCCGCGGAGCGTAATCATCCGCCAGTGCAGATTCAGGTCGAAGACAGGAGCAGCAGGTGCCGCAGCCCACCGTACCGAGGCGAAGACACAAGATATCCGCAGCAGAGTGTTTAGCAATTCAGTTCCTTCAGTCGCCCAGCATATCGCTTAAGTGGCGTTGCGTGCCCGCTGGTTAGCTCAAAAATGGTTCTCCAGTTGCGCGCGTGGCGACTGGCAAATTCACTCCTCGACACTGCGAGCTTCGGCACCCTCTACGCCTTTCGCCGGGTCGATTCCCGTTCCACGAGCTTGGGTGGAATCAGTATTCTTTTTGCTCGCATGGGGCGCTTCGATGCGATTCGCTCAATGAGAAGTTCAGCCGCCAGCGCCCCTATGCGGCAGGTTCCCTGATCGACCGTGGTAAGGGGAACCGCAACTTGGTCGGAGTAGTGAATGTTGCCAGCCCCAACGACGCAAATGTCGTCGGGCAGGTTGAACTCAACCTCTAGGATCGCCCGCATGGCACCGATGGCAACCGGGTCGTTGTAACAGAAAACTCCGTCCGGAAACGGGTTTTTGTCGAGCAATTTCCGCATCCCTTCATACCCCGTGTCATCTCGATGGCCGCCAGACACGACGTAATGCGAATTCGGACGAATGCCGTGCCTCACCAGCGCTCGCCGATAGCCTGCCAGGCGTTCTGCCGCGATGCCCACTTCGGGACCACGGAGGTGGGCGATACGGCGACACCCTCGCGCGATAAGATGCTCCGTCGCCAAAATGCCGATGGCGAAGTTATCCACTCCGACATAGGAGGCCCGCAGACCAGCCATGGGACGGTCAATTAACACATAGGGCACCTTCTGCTCTTGAATCCGCTGGAACAGCTCCGGACACTGAGGCGACTGCGAGGAAGCGATGATAAGACCATCGACGCGCCGAGCCAAGAGTGAGTCGGCCTCGCTCGCCTCCAACTCGGGATCTTCTTCGAAGCATGAAATGATCACATGATAGCCGTGGGGTCGCACAGTCTGCGCCACCGCGCGTGCAATCTCCGCGAAGAAAGGATGAGTGAATTCGGGCAGCAGCAGGCCAATGGTGTAGGTGCGCCGTGTCACCAGGCTGCGCGCCACCCAATTCGTCTGGTAATTGAGTTCCTTGGCGCGCCGCAGCACACGCTTGCGCGTGGCTTCGCTGATCCGGCCCTGGTTGCGCAGGACCTTCGAGACCGTCACCACGGAGACTTTCAGGTCTTTCGCGATGTCCATCATGGTTGCGGTCATGACGGGGCAAGCATACCACCGATTCAAGGGTTAACGATTATTCACCCGGAATGATCGCTTTTTCTGCTTGACAACGATCGCCCAAATGGACAAGAATCGCCACGAAGTTTGGGNNACCGATAATTCCGGAGCCGCGGTTACGGACGCCAAAGTGACGCTGACAAACTTGGGCACGTCGGAAAAGCGCACCGAATCCAGCGGCAGCGACGGCCTCTTCACCTTTGTGAACCTGTTTCCCGGCCAGTACCGGATTGATGTGGAGAAGCAGGGATTCAAGCACTTCGTGCGAACCGATGTCGCGGTCGACGTGCAGCAAAGCACTCGCGTCGATGCCGCTCTCCAGGTTGGCGAAGTGAGCCAGGTTGTGGAAGTAACCTCGCAAACGCCGCTGCTGCAGGCAGAAACTTCGTCGCTGGGCACGGTCGTCGATCAGCGCGAGGCTAACGAACTGCCTTTGAACGGCCGCAATATTTTCAACCTGACGACGATCACTCCTTCGGTGATTCCACAAGGCAGCACGGAAGGCAACGTTGTGGGCAAGAATCCCTTTGACTTTGCCAACTACCAGATCGGCGGCGCCTTCGCGAATGAGGGGGCGGAGTACCTAGACGGTCAACCCCTGAACATCGGCTACATCAACCTGCCGTTCCTGGTTCCCACCCAGGACTCGATTTCGGAGTTCAAGGTGGCGGACAACAATCTTGGCCCAGAGTGGGGCAAGTTTGCTGGCGGCGTCATCAACATGAGCACGAAGTCCGGAACCAACACCTGGCATGGCGAAGGCTATGAATACTTGCGGAATAAGGATTTGAATGCGAATGAGTTCTTTAACGAGGCCGCGGAGGTTCAGGCTGGCACACCGAACACGCCGGTCCCGTTCGTGCAGAACCAGTTTGGCGCCGCTGGGGGCGGAGCGATTATCAAGAACAGGACCTTTGTTTTCGGCAGTTATGAAGGGTTCCGGCTTCGGACGGCCACCCCATGGAACACGACAGTCCCAACCCTGCAAGAACGCCTGGGAGACTTTTCCGATCTGTGCACGACGGGATTCAACGCGGCGGGGCTTTGCATGGATGGAGGAGGCACTGAGCACCAGATCTACAATCCTCTTACGGCAACTTCACTGACGTCGACGCGGGCACCGCTTCCCTTCAACTGTTTAAACGGATCTTCGAGTGGATCGGCGTTCTGCCAGGCCAATGCCGGGGCTACCGGCAATCTCATCAATCCAACCGCCGCTTATCTTTTGGGCAAATTGGAAGCCAATCCTACGGCCGCCGCAGGGGTGACCGTCCTTAATTTTCTTAAGAGCACCAGCACGGGCGGTGACACCGATGAATATGTGGCCCGGGTCGACCAAACCATCACCAACAGGCAGACCCTTTTCGGCCGATTCACTTATTGGAAGCTGCTCAGTTTGGCGCAGGATCCCTTCGGCACGGGCTTGTGCGCAGACCGTTGCGCGGAAGATACCAACAGTAAGAGCTTGGCTCTCGGCTACAACTTCGCCATCAGTCCGCGCACGATATTCAACCTGGGTGCCAGCATCAGCCGGTTCCACTATCTCCGCGATCCGATCAATTCGGGCTTCGATATGACGGCGGAGGGCTGGCCGGCCTCGTACAACCCGCTGGTGCCCAGCCTGGAACGTACCCCGATGACGCCCTGCTTCGGCCAGAACGATTCGCTCGTGGGTTGCAGCCAGGGGCAAAGCGCCATCGACGACCTTAATACCCAGTTCAATCTTTCTCCTCAGGTGACCATGATCCGGGGACGCCACACCTACGTTTGGGGACTGCAACTCGAAGAGGGCTATGACGACTACCTCCAGACCAATACTGGCGGTGGTTTGATTTCCTTCGCTGGGTCATGGACATCAGCGGTTCCCGGCACGGTGGGCGACGGTAACGGCACGGGCAACGGTGAGGACTTTGCCGATTTCCTGCTCGGATATGGCAACGGGACGGGTGCCTCATTCGGTAACCAGACCACCGGCTCGCTGGTAATTTCGGGACCGATTTCCGGCAAACAGACGTATCGGGGCTTTTACTTTGGTGATACCTGGCATGCGACTTCCAAGCTGACCGTGAACCTGGGTGCGCGTTACGAGTTGCAAGGCCCCTGGTCGGAACGCTACGACAAGATGACGTACTTCAACCCGGCCGCAACCAACTCCTCCGTGACCGGATGCGGCGGCGTGGGAACTTCTTGCCCGGGTGATGTCTTCCTGGTTGGGACCGGCGTTAACAGCAGCCGGAATAATCTGCCGCTTTCGAAGAAGGAGATCTTGCCGCGGCTTGGATTTGCTTATGCATTAGACTCGAAGACCGTAATTCGTGGCGGTTATGGGATCTTCTTCATCCCGAACTACGTGTCGTTCAACGCCAACCCTTACAACGACATTCTTAACAGCGCCACGTCGCCGTTCTTCAATAGCAACGACCACGGNNCGACAGGCGCAAACGTCATTACGGCGGTCGCGGGCCGCAACCCGCAGCCAAACGTCTCTCAGTACGCCTTGACCCAGAACAATTTCTCGACGACCGGCTATACCGTGCAGAAGTACGGCTACCTCGAGCAGTACAACCTGGACTTCCAGCGTCAGCTGCCCGCCGGATTCTTCGCTGATGTTGCCTATGCCGGTTCGCATGGCGTGCATCTGGAGCAATCCAACACCGACATCAACCAGATCCCTGACCGCTTCATTTCTCAGGCGGCTAGCCAATATGCCCCTTGCACGGCGCCGTGCAACCCCAATGCGGGGGTAACCATTGCCCAGCCAGTCGGAGCCGCGAACTATCCCTTCAGCCAGAGTCTTCCTGGCGCTCTTGGGCCGACAGGTCTAATCCAAGGCCAGCTCGACCGTCCGTACCCACAATATTCGGGGCTCAACCTCAACGCGTTCGGTTGCTGCAGCAGCAATTACAATGCGTTGCAGGCCACTGTAACCCGGCGCTTCCAAGCCGGCGGCACTCTGCTGGTTTCCTATACCAACTCCAAACTGATGTCGAACACGGACACGCTCACCTCATGGTTGGAAGGTGGAACCACAGGAGGCGTGGGAGCCGTGCAGGACTGGAATAATCTTGCGGGAGAGAGGTCGCTTTCCTCGCAAGATATTCCGCAGCGCCTGGTTGCCAGCTACGTGCTTGATCTGCCCTTCGGACACGGCAAGAAGTTCCTCTCCAGTATGACCGGCTTTAGCAATGCGGTAGTGTCCGGTTGGGGATTGGATGGGATTACCACCCTTCAGCGTGGCTTCCCGGTGAAGATAAGTTGGGGCGGCGGTGACGCCCTCAGCCAAGCGGGTCTTGGAATCGGTACTCTTCGGCCAGACTACATTGGTGGATGCGACAAGAACGTGGGCGGAAGTGCCCTCAGCCGGGAACGGGCCACATGGTTTAACACAGCCTGCTTTACCGCGCCCAGCGGCAATGACGGCAACATTAGCACGCCGAACAATCCCTGGTCCTTTGGCGACGAACCCCGCGTCGATGCTACGCTCAGGCAGCAAGGCGTGGTTAATTTCGACTTCGCGGTGTTCAAGCGAACCACGATTGTGGAAAGACTGAATGTCGAGTTCCGTGCGGAGTTCTTCGACCTTTTCAATCACCCTCAATTCGGCCCGCCAAACTCAACGGCAACCAGCCCAACCTTCGGGGTAGTAACCAACACGGTCAACAGCACCTTCCGAATTGCGCAGTTCGGATTGAAGTTCATCTTCTAGGGCTAATGTCAACTCGAACGGGCGGGAGAGTTTACTTTCCCGCCCCAAACTTTTTCTACCGGTATTCGCCAACGATGCTTGCGGCTCCAGACGTCGTTTCCGCTGTGCCGCCGGTCAGCGGTTATATCCTCCCAATCCCATGAGAACGGTTCAAACGATCGATTATTCCGAAGCCAAGCGCGCTGTCGATCTCATCGTTGAAAAAGCTTCGCAGAAACAGAGGACCGCAGTCATCGCCGTTGCCGATTCGCACGGCGATCTAATCTGCTTTGCCCGCATGGACGGCGCTCCGGTATCTTCGATCCGAATCGCCGTGAATAAGGCATGGACTGCCGCACGCGAGCGCAAATCAACGAAAGACATCGGAGAGAGGGTCCGGCATCCAGAGAAGGGCCATGACATTGCCTACTACGGCGATGCGCAATATGTGGGCTGGGGTGGCGGGATTCCGGTCTGGAAGAACGGCGAAGTAGTCGGCGCCGTCGCCGTCAGCGGCCTGTCATCGGATGAAGACGCCGCTTTAGCTGCACTGGGCGCGGAGTTGATCGCTGGGTCGTAGCGGA
>PMHI01000765.1:9193-9808 GCA_003156615.1 Acidobacteriaceae bacterium
ATTTCAGTCGCTTTTGAATCGAGATTGTGTAAATTTCGAGGGTAGTCTGAGGACCAGAAGCGAAAGGCAAGAATGCGAGCAAAAAAAGACCACCAGACTTGGTGGCCTCGGTTGAAAGCAATGCAACTTAAGCGGCGTTGCGATCCCGGAGTGCTTTGATCTGGTCATGCGAGTGCAGCACGTGCACTTGCTGTTTCATGAGCGTTTCACGCACAACGGCGCTTATCCCGTCTTCAGCGAGAGCCTTTTGATATGCTTCTTTTGCAGCGTCTTCCCCCTGCTCCGCAGTCTCCAGCAGAGTGTGATCCCCGCCGCCGAGTTTTACTTTTACGTCTCCCCAAAATCGATGAATCGCGCCGCCTGAGGTACCTTCTTCGTCCCTTTTGAGGCCCGCGGCATTCTGAAGTTCATATGCGAATTCCGCGCGTGTTTGCGATTCGCGAACGAACAATGCCTTCACCTGCGGATCCTTAATATGTTGGGCAAAATCCATGAAACCTTTGTGCCCGTCATTGAGAACCTCAACCACCTTTTGGATCACATCTTTTTGATCAGCCATTATGGATAACCTCCGATGGTTAGAGTCCGATGTCCTGATTGCGGTTGGTTGGTTAC
>PMHI01000315.1:0-9853 GCA_003156615.1 Acidobacteriaceae bacterium
ACTCTTAAATTGGCGCTAACACAAATACCAGGAGCCGAGCAGCGTCCGCCTCGCTAGCGGCTTAGTTCAAACGTACTGGGGGTAACGGAGCCGGTAGTTCCTCTCAGTGGCCGCATATCAAATGCGACCTGGGACCGGTCGGTCTCATCGAAGCACTTGTACCGTGCGGTCAGCAACCATATGATTACTGAATTGGAATTGCTAAGGAGCAGGACGTGCGTAAAGGCGAGGAAACGCGACAACGAATCATTCGTAAGGCGGCGCCGATCTTCAATCAGAAAGGATATGACGGCGCTGCGCTATCCGATCTCATGCGAGCGACCGGGTTAGAAAAAGGCGGGATTTACAGGCACTTTGAGAGCAAAGAAGAGCTTGCCGCTGACGCCTTCGACCACGCGTGGAAAATCGCGATGGATACTCGCTTCCAGGGAACAGAGGAGATTCCGAATACCGTTGATCGCCTCAAACAAATTGTGCGGAACTTTCGGGACCGGCGCACCGGGCTGGTGCCGGGAGGCTGCCCGCTGTTGAACACGGCCATCGATAGCGACGACGGCAATCCACAGTTGCGAGCGAAAGCTCGCCAAGCTCTCAGCTCTTGGCTTGATCGTATGCAATCCATCGCCGAGGAGGGGAAGCGACGCGGCGAAGTCCGCAAGGATGTCGATTGCGGGAAATTGGCCACGTTGATTGCCAGCACTCTCGAAGGCAGCCATATGATGAGCCGTCTGCAAAAGAAGGAAGAGCCTCGTGACCTTGCCGTCCATCATCTGGAGGAATACCTCGAAACCAAAGTTCGTGCGCAAAAGGCTAGGGCTGGAGCCAACAAGTCATGAGTACTCAAGAAATTCCCTCGCAAGCGGACTTCAGAGAACGCGCAAAGACGAACCAGGTCCCAATTGCGCGTCTGATTGGATTTGAGGCAAAAGACATTGCTGAGGGACGAGCGACGGTCGTTTTGGCAGCCGGACCGCAGCATGCAAATCCCATGGGAACGCTGCACGGCGGTGTTCTTTGCGACATAGCTGATGCCGCGATGGGCATAGCGTTTGCAACTACTCTCGCCCCAGATGAATCCTTTACTACCGTGGAACTGAAAATCAATTTCTTTCGCCCGGTCTGGCAGGCACAACTCAAAGCGGAAGGAACTGTCGTGCGGCGGGGCCAGACCATCGGCTACGTGGAGTGCACCATAACCGACGAGGAGAATCGATTGGTCGCGAAGGCGGCCTCCACGTGCATGGCACTTCGCGGCCAGAAGGCCGCAGGACGGTAAACGCCGCGAATCCGAGGAATAAAAAACTGCTCGCGCGGAATACTGGGGATCGCTTTTGAGGAAGGGCAAGCCCAGGACGCGCGGCCGGTGCCTTAAAACCCTATCGCTCTTCAGGACTTCGTTGGCCGTAGGGCGGTTGAGAACGAGTCGTCTTTGAGGATCACAGTCCGAAGTTGTTCTTAGTCGTGCCAAGACCTGCAAGGTAATCTTGCAGGGACTGTGGCAGTCGTTCGAACCAAGCCTTTTCGTTCCCGGGAGCCGGAAGAACATGGCCGTATTCAATCATGTCAGTCGGTTCGAGGTTGCACAGGTATACCCAGATTGACTCTTCGCTGATACCAGCGATTTGGCTCACCTCTTTCACGATCTGGACCATTAAGGTTTTCCTCTGGTCTTCAGTTCTACCGGCTCGGATATCGCCGCGAATCCAGACGTGATTTGCGGAAAGATGCCCACCCAGGAAACGATCGACAGACTTATTTTCGTCGATAATGACCTGGACGAAGAACCGGGGAGCGCCGGTACTCTCACTGTGAATGCGAGTGATTGCTTGCGCGATTAGAATTTTCTGCGCCGCATTCAGCGACCCTGCAGGAACCGAGCAAACGTAGGTGGGCATTTAAGACTCCTCATGTATTGCCTTTTTTCGCGGAAGATCTCAACTACTGTGAGCCATTCCTGGCGGGTCTCTTCGATGATTTTGGGGTTGTCATCCTTCTCAGCTTTCTTATGCCCGCGCGGGTTTGAGCGTCTCGATTATATCGAGCGCGGCGATCCAGTGCTTGCGTGTTTGCGCGCTCGAGTGTGAATAGCGTGCCGACGTGTCTTCCTCCCCGACCTTCGTGGCCACTTTCGACTGCGAGCCCAATCATTGGCTTAAGAATAACGGCATCGTATTCGGTTACTTCGCAAACAATGCTCTCGAACCTCCATTGCACCCCTCACTTCGGGTAGACACGATATACATAACGCGGGTGTTGTCCGATTTGGATGAAGGGCCGACGTGAAAATTCAGGCGCTCTAATAACTGGACTTTGCTCGCCGTCGGACCTGACGGCAGGGCCGCGCTGCCAATTTTCTTCGGCTAATCGAAGCGCTTCCCCGCCCACTCTTGATTCTCAGGGTTAACCCGCCCATTTTCCACATCTCATTTAGAGAATCGCCCTGACGACGTCGCCGATCCAGTTCACTTGCTCCGGACCGCAAAACTTATTTTGGCACTCATTGCGACCGATCAGTCTCTTCTGTCATCTGATCAAGCGAAATGGGAGGTTCAGGGCGAAGAGTATGGCAATTGGCTCTGATCCGGGGACAAATCGCGAGGGGTCGGTACAGCTTCTGTCGCGTGGTCTGCGAGGTTTGTCGCGGACGACCAGTCCCGAGGCTGGTTGTAAATTTCATCTTCGCATGCGATCCGTGCGCGAAAAGACTTTCGACCGCGCTTTGGCATGGACGTATACAGCGCACCCTAACGGTGGGGAGTTTGACTTCTGAACTCGAAACGTAATTTCACGACCAAAAAAGACGACGCATCGGTCGAGATGCGGAAAGTGAAGGGGGATTCAAATGGCAAAAACATATAAAGCGGTTGAAGTCTCGGCGCCGGGCAAGCTTCGCGTTGTCGAACGAATAATTCCTGAACCCGGGCCGGGCCAGGTTCGGATTCGGGTGGAAGCATGTGGAATCTGTCACACCGATGCGGCAACGGTGATGGGTATTTACCCCGGTCTGACTCTGCCACGCGTTCCTGGACATGAAGTGGTGGGCCGCATTGAANNGTGTGCGAACCGTGCCGCCGCGGAGACATTGTCAATTGCCAGAACCCGGTGACGCCAGGAGTGACCGTGGATGGAGGATATGCGGAAGTGATGATCGCCGAAGCGCGCGGCATCAGTTCGGTTCCGGATGAGCTCACGTCCGCAGAGGCCGCTCCCCTGCTCTGCGCTGGGATTACGACCTACAACGCTCTTCGCAATGCCGGCTTGCGCGGCGGAGATCTGGTCGCCGTGCAAGGCATCGGAGGACTGGGGCATCTTGGTGTTCAGTTTGCGCGGCACATGGGATTCCGTACGGTCGCAATCGGGCGTGGACGCGACAAGGAAAGACTGGCAAAGGACTTGGGCGCCCATGTCTACATCGACGCTGCAGCCGAGGATGCCGCTGCGGTCCTGCAGCGCATGGGCGGGGCGAGAGCGATTCTCGCAACCGGAACCAGTGGTAGTGCTATGGGGTCACTTGTGCCCGGGCTTGCAACCAGCGGCAAGCTCATCGTGGTCGGTGTACCGCAGGATCCGATCCAGTTGAATGCGTTCCCGCTCGTCTTTGGAGGACGCTCGATCCACGGGAGCCTGACCGGCACGCCGATTGACGGGGAGGATACTCTTGCCTTCAGCGTCCTCGAGAACGTCCGGCCGACGATCGAGACAGTTCCTCTGGAACAGGCTGCCGATGCTTACGCCCGCATGATGGAAGGCAAGGCGCGCTTCCGCATGGTGTTGGTGACAGAAAACGCCGGTACTCAAAGTGCGGGTCAAATGAAGTGATTGTCAGAAAGACAGAAAACGCATGCAAGGTTTGGCCAGATTTGCGTGCTAAATTGTCAGACCGGGCGGCCGGAAAGGCAAATGCCTTGGATTAATCTCACAGTACAACGCGGTACTTTCACAAAGATGTTCAGCACACTGGAGCACAAATGAAGTTAACGACGCTAAGTCCCACCTTTCTGACGTTCACCGCTGCGATACTACTCCTCGCTGGAATGCTTCTCCGCGGCACGGCTCAGACGATGCCGCCGGATCCAAGTTCGTCGACCAGCAGCGACGATTCAACGCAGGTCAAAATAGCCCGCGCGCTGTCTGCCGGGCCAACCGAGGTCGCGAAGGCAGCCAGGATCGTCGACACCGACGCGCAAGGCAAGATGGTCGTGCTCCGTGAGGGGAACAACGGTTTTAGCTGCATGCCGGGGAATCCTAAAGTTGTAGGCGAACCGCCCATGTGTGTCGATGCGGCCGCAATGCAATGGTACGATGACGCCAAAGCTCACAAACCGAAACCGACCAACACGGTCCCTGGCATTACCTACATGCTGGCCGGCGCCACTCAGCGAAGCGATTCAGATCCTCATGACACCACGAGCATGCCTATCGAGATCGGTCCCCACTGGATGATCATGTGGCCCTTCGATCCGAAAACTACCGGACTGCCAACCACGCACAAGCCGACCGGAGCCTACATCATGTGGGCCGGATCGCCCTACGCGCATTTGCATATCATGGGACGTCCATAGAAATATCGACATAGAAAATAATCCAGCTCTCCTGGCACGGTTGGCGCAGTCGGGCGATAATTCTCGGAGAATTGCTGGAGACGCAAAGAAAAATATATGTCGCACCATGATTGCGGTCCCGACTGGGGATTCCCGAGGGGGGACGCCCGTTTGGGCCTCACCGATCTTCATGCCGTCTGCAAACCGGTGCGGCGGCTGATCGGAAACTATGCGACCGAACGGTCTCATAGGGAATCGAACCTTTTAGGTACACAAACAACTGCTGGAGGGGCTTCATGAATTTCGGGCTCGCGTTGTTACTGGCTTTCGGTATTGGCGTAGTAGCAGGATTGCGATCGATGTCGGCGCCTGCGATCGTAGCCTGGGCGGCGCATCTGGGTTGGATCAATCTTTCTGGCTCTCACCTGGCTTTCATGGGCTCAGCTTGGGCAGTCGGTATTTTCACTCTTGGAGCACTGGCCGAATTCATTGCGGATCAACTCCCCACCACTCCCGCCCGCACCACTGCCGTCCCGCTAGCTGCCCGAATTGTTATGGGCTTGCTTACGGGTACCTGCCTGGGCATGGCGGGCGGGGCGTCGCCGTGGTTGGGGGCTCTCGCCGGAGCGATCGGCGCAATCGCCGGAGCGTTCGGCGGCTATCGGGCTCGCGTCGGACTGGTTCGAACCCTACAGGCTCCCGATTTCGCAATCGCAATTCCTGAAGATCTGATCGCAATCGGATTGGGACTGTTCTTGGTTTCCAGATTCTGACAGCCTGCCAATCTGTGCCGGAATCTTCGGTCTCGGAATGGTAGGCGCACCTTCCGCGATTGTTGCGATGGTGAGCGTTCGGCATTCCGCCGGATCACAGGTGCAGGGCCGGTCTCATCGCTCATCGAACTTATTCGGCCAATAAGCAACTGGCCTCGGAATGCTAGATGCTAGATGGCCGTAATCAGGGCAAGGCCATTGTGCGAGTGGCTGCCTAAAAGGAGAACCGGATGGGAAAGCTTGAAGGAAAAATTGCTCTCATCACGGGCGGCAATAGCGGCATCGGCCTTGCGACGGCGAGACAGTTTGTGAATGAGGGCGCATACGTATTAATCACGGCGCGCCGTAAGGCGGAGTTGGCTGCGGCGGTCAAGGAAATAGGAAGAAGTGCCAGCGGAGTGCAGGGAGACGTATCGAATCTGGCCGACCTTGATCGTCTTTTCGCGCAAATCAAAAAAGAGAAAGGCAAGCTCGATATCGTGTTCGCCAACGCCGGCGTTGCGAAATATGCTCCGTTCGGTGAAATAACTGAGGATTTCTATGAGTCGATCTTCAACGTCAATGTGAAAGGTCTGCTCTTCACGGTGCAGAAGGCAGTTCCGCTGCTGCCCGATGGCGCCTCAATCATCCTCAATGCGTCGATCGCGGGGAGCAAGGGACTGGCCACGTATAGCGTTTATAGCGCCACAAAAGCCGCGGTACGTTCGTTCGCCCGAACCTGGACCACGGATCTCAAGGATCGGCGCATTCGCGTGAACGCGATAAGCCCTGGCTCGATCGATACTCCTGCGGCCACTGATTTGCTGGCGTCCTCAGAAGTCGGCGCGCAGCGCAAGAAGATGATTCCCAGGGTGGTTCCGCTCGGCAGATTCGGGGCACCCGATGAGGTCGCCAAGGCCGTCGTGTTCCTCGCGTCCGAAGACAGCAGCTACGTCACCGGAGCGGAATTGTTTGTGGATGGTGGCTTCGCACAAGTGTAAGCCCGACCTTGGTGCCCACTCAATCAGGAACGCGAAGAGACGGCAGTGAGCTCTTTACGGACGATGGGGGCGAGGCGGGTTCCGAGAAGTTCGATCGACCGTAACATCTTCTCGTGCGGGAGCGCCGAGACACCCATCTGGAAAGTAATGCGAGCAAGGCCGCCGAGGACTTCGTTCACATACAGCAACTTCTGTGTGACCGTTTCGGAGTCGCCGATCAGCAGCGCACCTGTGGGTCCCCGCAGGGCGTCAAATTGGGCGCGCGTAGCTGGCGGCCAGCCGCGTTCTTTACCGATCTGAGTGAAGGTGTGGGCATATCCGGGATAGAAATCGTCCGCAGCCTGCTCGGTTGTGTCTCCCAGAAAGCCAATTGCGTGAAGACCCACGATGAGTTTCTCCGCGGGATGTCCGGCGCGACGCCCAGCTTCGCGGTAAAGGTCGATCAGCGGCCGAAATCGTTTTGGTTCGCCGCCAATGATGGCGACCATCAGCGGAAGTCCGAGTGTACCGGCGCGAACAAATGAGGCAGGAGTGCCCCCGACGCCGATCCAAATCGGCAGAGGATTCTGCAGCGGACGCGGATAGATGGCCTGTCCTGTGAGCGATGGACGATGCTTACCAGTCCAGTGAACATGGGTGTTCTCGCGAATTTTGAGGAGAAGATCCAGCTTTTCTGAGTAAAGCGAATCGTAGTCGTCCAAATCGAAACCGAAAAGCGGGAATGCTTCCACCGAAGAACCGCGGCCGGCGACGATCTCAGCACGACCGTGGGAGATGAGGTCCAGCGTGGCAAATTCCTGGAAGACGCGGACCGGGTCAGCCGCGCTGAGAACTGTCACGGCACTTGTAAGGCGAATGTTTCTTGTGCGAGTGGCGGCCGCACCCAGAATGACGACCGGGGCAGAATCTACAAACTCGCTGCGGTGGTGTTCACCGATGCCGAAGACATCGAGACCAACCTGGTCGGCGAGCACAATCTCTTCGAGTAGATTCTGCATGCGTTGGACCGGGCTGAGGGTAAGGCCCGTGGCGGGATCAGAGATGACTGCCCCGAAGCTGTCGACACCGATCTGCATCTTGGTAACTCCTAATATTCGCGGGATCTCCGAATTGGATGCCCCTGTGAATCTATTTCTCCTTCGCGGTCTTGAGCAGGAACGCTGGTCCGCCGACGTTGACGAGTAGCGTCCGACCTCCAAAACGCCTTATTCCTCAACCGGCTGGCGCGAACCACGAAGTTTCTGTGCTGCCAGCAGTCCGAGTTTCCTCAGTGATGCGTATAGTTGTTGCTTCTCGTTCGCCGAAAGCACCGACATGAGATCCTCAAGATCACTCGCATGCTTTTCGAAGCACGCTGCCGCTACTCGCTTACCTTCCTCAGTGAGTTGCACGATTCGTGCGCGCCGATCGCTTGCAGTGGACTTCCGGACGACGAGTCCATGTTTTTCGAGACGATCGATTGCCGCGGTCATGGAGCCGCTGGCCAGTTGCACCTTGTCCTGAATCTCTGAGATGCTGAGCGATCCCTTATGTAACAGGGCTTCCAGTGCAGCGAAATCCGTGAGGCACAGTCCCGCATTTGCGATGCTCTGCTCGGCCAGCAGCCTTAGTGCACGATGGCTCCTCATCATCACCCACCAAAGGCGGGGTGCCGCGATTTCGCCGGCGGCCTCTTTCATAGCCTTGTCATCACGCAAGTTGTCCCCGGGACTCCTGCCTTGCCGGCGATGACAGGATCCAGTCGATGGAAGCTGCTCCGGCGCCGCGAATCATCAAAAAAGTTGTAATCGCCAAAACCAGCAGGTGGTACTCGTAACCCTCGCCCTTCTGTGCTCCTGTCCAATTCATAAAGAAGCCGAAATGGTGATGTACCATCGCCACAGCCACGATCATATTGAAGGAGATTCCGAGTGCCGCAATTCGGGTCAGGAATCCAAAAATCAGGCCGAGTCCGCCAAAGAATTCTGCGGCGATCGCCAGGAACGCGAACGGCGCCGGAATGTGCATGACGCCGGTGAAAAAGCCCATCGTTCCGGTGAAGCCGTATCCGCCAAACCAACCCAGCATCTTCTGGGCACCATGTGCGAAGAAAATCACGCCGAGCACCAGGCGAACGATAGCTGTCGCGACGTCATTGTCGGTGGCAATCAGTTTCCGAATCATCGGGAGAGTCCTTTCATTAAGTCTCGCGCCTAAACTACAGAGGCGCAGTCAATGAGATGAGTTATCCTTACATAAGGATTCTTTATATCGAGGTAAGTTGCAATCAGGCACTCGGCCAGTGCCTAAAGGAAACGGGCAGACTGCTGGAAGAGCAGTACGTGGGAACGAGTCTTTCATCTCGAAGGCGACCTGCGAGGGCGCGCGAGCGCACCATGGTTGTGACCGTGATCGGCCTGGAGAGACAATTCAAGTGGAACTAGAATAGAGTTTCTGCCATGGTCAAGCGCGCACCAGCACGGAGGCGTCCTCGCAAAGCCAAACCCGGAACGAAGGGCCTCGGCCCAGCAGAATGCCGGCTCGAGCAGCCGACAGGAGCCGCAGCGGAAGCTGCGGAGGCAATCGCGAAAGCCGGCGGCTGCGTTGTGGGATCGTACAAGGAGCCACTCGGCGGACACCCTGTCTTGCTTTCGATTCTACCGATCGATGCCGTCGAGCCGACCCCTTTCCAACGGGATCTTTCCGATGCTCATCACAAGCGGCTCGCGGATGTCATCAACAAAACCGGGCGTTTTCTCGACCCGATCATCACAGTGGTCGCACCGAAGGGAGGCTTCTGGACTCCGAATGGCCGGCATCGCCTCGAAGCCATGCGCCGCCTCGGGGCAAAATCAATCACTGCGCTCGTCGTGGCTGACCGCGAAGTAGCCTGGCAGATCCTTGCGCTGAATACAGAGAAGGCCCACAACCTCAAGGAACGGTCGCTCGAGGTCATCCGCATCTACCGTGGTCTGGTGGAAGAAGATGCCACGCGATCTGAGTCGCAGTTTACGTTCTACCTAGATGAACCCGCTCTAGTTACTCTCGGCGTCTGCTACGAACGCTTGCCTCGCTTCGGCGGTGGTGCTTACCATCCAATCCTGCGGCGACTCGAGACCTTTACCGATGAACCGCTCCGCGACGCCGTCAAGGATCACGAGAAACGGGCCACCATGGTGCTCGACCTCGAGGAGAAAGTTGCGGCAGCGGTAAAGAAGCTGAAAGAACGTGGTCTCGTCAGCCCGTACCTGCGCTCGTTCGTGGTAGCGCGCATCAACCCGCTGCGTTGGATTAAGGGCGAACCGCCTCCACTGGAAGAGGTGCTTAAGACCATGCGAGAGCGCGCGGCAAAATTCGATGCCGAGAGGATCAAGCCGCAGGATCTCGCGGGTGCGGGGGGCCCCCCGGACGAAGACATCTAGGCTCCTCGGGTATCGACAGCCGTAGTCTAGGGAATTGGAATGCCGGTCACAACCTGGCTCATCTCGCTTCTGGTGCTCGCTTCCACTCCCATCCTGCTGATCCGATTCCGCACGCGGTGGGTGGCAGCCTTCAACTTGGCGGTTACGAACCGGATCAC
>PMHI01000315.1:9940-10277 GCA_003156615.1 Acidobacteriaceae bacterium
CCCACGCGGCGACGATTTCCTGTTTTCGTGCGGATCGTACTCTGGATCATCGGTGCGAACGACTTCATGCAGCTTTCGGCCGCCCGCACAGACTCCGTCACCCCCGGATTCCCATAGGCTCGTGCGCTTTGCTAGGCTATGGTTATGCAGAAGCCCGTCAAAGACCGTATCGCAAAGTTGCGAGAAGAAATAGCGCAAATTAGTGAAGCAAACCGCATGTACATGCATGGCAACAAAAAGCTTCCCGGCTCGGCAAGCGATCACGAACGGCGCCTTCAGAGGTTGCAGGAAATCATGGACGAGTTGGTGGCGCTGACCGATTGGAAAAAACTGTGAA
>PMHI01000315.1:10311-12459 GCA_003156615.1 Acidobacteriaceae bacterium
GGTGCACCAAGTCGGGGTGCACCAAGACAGATAACCTCATTCTTGTGGTGCATAAGCCTATCATTCCCTAAGAACAGTCGGTTAGGAGTGCACAGATGACAACGAATCAAGTGATCCTTTACTTCGACAATCAGGAAGATGCTGTGCTTTTCACGCTGGCGGCCAGTTCCGTAATGTCAGCAGAGGAGCCGACCGACAGCAGCAATGCAGCGGCCAAGGTTGCAGGAGAGATTTCGAAAGCCCGTCGAATCACGACTACGGGTGCCCTGAACCTTGCCTGAAGGGGGCCAATCAATGATTCGGAAACTTGCTCTGCAAATAGGAATCCCCACGCTACTCGCACTCATGGCGTGGAATGCTTATCTTGCGGTCAGCCATCTAAATCGGATGCAGAAGATTACCGCGCTCACCATGGAAAGCTCCGCGATCCAAGCGGAACTCGCGGCTGTCTTGAAAGACTTAACCGATATGGAATCAGGTCAGCGGGGATTTCTGCTGACAGGGGATGCCACGTATTTGCAACCCTACTCAGAGGCAAAGGGCAGAGTCGAAACAAATTTTGTCGCACTACGTGCAGCGCTGACAAACCGGAGGGAGCACGAACGATCACTGGCGTCGCAGTTGGCGTCTTTGGCGAGTGCAAAGCAGGCGGAGATGGAGCGCACGATTAGTTTGCGCCAACGGGGGTACCGCCTTCGGTCATTCAGGGTTGTGGATACAAACGAAGGCAAGGATTACATGGATAAGATTCGCTCGATTGTGTCCTCGCTAGCGTCGTCGGAAAGCGGCAATTTCGTCAGACTCGACAACGAGAAATCTGCCACACTGAAGAAGTTTCTGGGGATCAGCATCGCTTCCAGTTCCGCCACGCTTCTAATCGCAGCCTGTTTGTTCGGGCTGATGAGACGGCACGGACGACTGCTGGAAGAAGAAGCGGCCAAAAGCAGAGACGAGCTAGCCGTCCGGGATTTCCAACTACGAAGACTAACCTCTGCCCTTTCCGGCCAAGCGCGTTCCGACATCACGGCCATTAACACGATTTCAGGGTTGCTGCTGGACAACTACGGCGCATTCCTTCCCCGACAGGGGCACGAATATGCTGAGCAGATGAAGGAAGCGGCGGCGCAGATTGAGCGGCTCCGTCAAGACTTAATTGGCGCCCCACATTCCGAGGCAGCTTAGCAAATCTCGCAGGGATGGTCCCCGTACCACGTAATCATTCACACTGATTCTCTGCCTGTCGTCAAAATCCCCGATTTGCCAGGACCTCCCCATCGCCATGGCTTTGGTCAATCGGTTGCCTTGAGCGGCTCGGTTGCCCGCACACTCGCGTTCCGATTTTGCGCCATTCCAGGAGAATACCGAATGAAGTGGGCCATTTTTGCACACAAAGCAAATTGCAGGGGGATTGCCGTATTCTGGCAGTTCACCTGCCACCTCCCCAGGTGGCCGGGACTCTTCAAAGAGTGCCTCGCTAAATAAAAGTGGCACCCTGAAGGCAGTCAGTTTAATCAAAGGGTATGAAGCTCTTTGGCGGTAAAACCACGAATCCAAAAGGAGTATGCATATGGCAGCACAGGCCCAACCACTTACAAAGCCGCCGAAGACCCGACAGACAGCATGGAGGGCGCTGGCGTCACATTACAAAACGGTTGCAAAGCTCCATCTGCAGCAGCTTTTTGCGGATGATCCGAAGCGCGGTGAGCGTTTGGCGGTCGAGGCCGTTGGTCTTTACCTGGATTACTCGAAGAACCGCGTCACCGATGAAACGATGCGTCTCCTTCTGCAGCTGGCGGAAGAGTCTGGCCTAAAGGCGCGAATCGATGCCATGTTCCGCGGCGAGAAAATCAACATCACCGAGAAGCGCGCAGTCTTGCATGTTGCCCTGCGGGCACCGCGAGACGAATCCATCGTGGTTGATGGTGAAAACGTGGTGCCCAAGGTGCATGCCGTGCTCGACCGGATGGCGGATTTTTCCAACCGCGTGCGAAGTGGTGAATGGAAGGGACACACTGGCAAGCGCATTCGTAACGTGATCAATGTCGGCATCGGGGGCTCCGACCTGGGTCCGGTCATGGCCTACGAGGCGCTGAAGCACTACAGCGATCGAGCCATGACGTTCCGCTTCGTATCCAACATTGATGGCAC
>PMHI01000315.1:12565-14810 GCA_003156615.1 Acidobacteriaceae bacterium
CGCCAACATGTTCGAGTTCTGGGACTGGGTTGGCGGACGCTACTCGATGGATTCCGCCATTGGCCTGTCCACCATGGTCGCGATTGGCTCTGAGAATTTTCAGGCGATGTTGGATGGTTTCCATCAGATGGATGAACATTTTCGCACTGCTCCCTACGAGCAAAATCTGCCCGTGCTGATGGGTCTTCTGGCGATCTGGTACAACGATTTCTTCGGGGCGCAGACGGTCGCCGTCCTGCCCTACGAGCAATACCTGAAACGTTTTCCCGCCTACCTCCAGCAACTGACGATGGAAAGCAACGGCAAGCACGTCACGCTTAAAGGAAAAAAAGTCGCGCACGACACGGGTCCAATTTATTGGGGAGAACCGGGAACCAACGGCCAACACTCCTTCTACCAACTGATTCATCAGGGAACCAGGCTCATTCCCTGCGACTTCATCGCTTTTTCGCAGCCGCTCAACCCGCTGGGGCACCACCACGACATGCTCGTCGCCAATGTTTGCGCACAAACTGAAGCACTGGCCTTCGGCAAGACTCCGGCACAAGTCGAGGCGGAAGGCACTCCGAAGTGGCTCGTTCCGCACCGGGTTTTCGAAGGCAACCGTCCGTCGAATACGATCCTGGCTGAAAAACTCACGCCGACCACCCTCGGAAAGCTCGTGGCGCTGTACGAACACTCCGTGTTTACCCAGGGCGCAATCTGGAATATCGATTCATTTGACCAATGGGGCGTCGAGCTGGGAAAGGTTCTCGCGCAACGCATCATCCCCGAACTGGAGAGCGTCACAGAACCGCAGCTTGCGCACGACAGTTCCACCAACAACCTGATCCGGTATTACCGTAAATCGAAGCAGTCATAAAGGACTGAGACCGAGGACACAGGTCGGGCCACCAGGCCGACAGTGCGAGCCCCGGTGATTCGACGTTGTCTCTGATAACAAGCTCGATTTCACCGCAAAGATGGAAACTTGACAAGAGTCGCAAGGTTTNNATCATGTGAGCCTGTGACCCTCAACCTCAACTCATCACCGCGTAACGCTGTTAGGTCAAGCCAATGCCGCGTTTGTGCCGGAACTAGGGTCTCGTGACCGAACAGCCCAGACGCGCAGACCGCGTGCAACGGCCCAAGCCACTGACCGATTTTTATGGAGAGGATCGTCATGAACTGGTGCAAAAACTCGCGTACCAGCACTGGGAAGAAAGAGGCAGTCCGATTGGGTCACCGGAAATTGATTGGTTCGCGGCCGAAAAGGCCATGCGTGCGTACCTTTTAGCCTCAGGAATTCAGCTCGGGCCAGACGAGGATCTGTACTCTTGACTGGCGCGGCTTTGAATATTGATCACGAACCGTTTCACAATCTAGAGAACTAAGGATCATCTTATGAGCACGGCGCGCCCAAGCTCCGCAAAAGTCGCTCCCCTTACCTCCAGCGCAACCAATGTTTCAGATGTTCTGCAACGGTACGGGTACGGCGCCATGCCGTTTATCGGTACCGAGAACGCATTTTACGAACGGCACCTGGTTTTTGACAGAGCGATCGATCCCAAAGTAGCGAGCGCGCGTGAGCGCTTTGAGGCGTTCTCTCGTTCCGTGCGAGACATTCTCGCGCAGCGCTGGGTGCAAACCAAGAACACGTATGAGCGAGAGAATGCCAAACGCATCTATTACGTGTCCATGGAGTTTCTCATCGGACGTTCGTTGGCCAACAACATCACCAACCTGTTACTAGATCCGCTTTTGCCGGATGCAGCTCGAGCCCATGGTATCGACTGGCTCGAGTTGATTGAGCAGGAACCCGATGCGGGCCTAGGCAACGGAGGCTTGGGCCGCCTCGCGGCGTGCTTTCTCGACTCGATGGCGACCATGCAACTCCCGGGTACGGGCTATGGTCTCCGCTATGAGTACGGCATGTTCAAGCAATCGATTGTAGATGGCTGGCAAAAAGAGAATCCCGACAACTGGCTCCGCTACGGCGATCCCTGGGAGATCGGCCGGCTTCACGAGAATGTGGAAATCAAGCTGAACGTCTCATTCAAGTTGCAAGAGGGTAACTTTCAAGTCATCCCCGACCGACCGTCAAGCCTGATCGGTATCCCGTTTGATCGTCCCGTGGTGGGCTATGGTGGAAAGACGGTCAACACGCTCCGGCTCTGGGCCGCGGCGGCGCCCGATTATTTCGATTTTGAAAAGTTTGGCGCCGGAGACTTCGTGGGCGCACTCGGCGAAACTCTCCAAGCGGAGT
>PMHI01000064.1:0-1052 GCA_003156615.1 Acidobacteriaceae bacterium
TTCCTCGTCACCTGGAGCTCATCTACGAGATCAACCGTCGGCTGCTCGATGAAGTTCGGGTTCGCTTCCCGGGCGACGAGGGGCGCGTCGAGCGCATGAGCCTGGTGGAAGAAAGCAGCCCGCGCAAAATCCGGATGGCCAACCTTGCCATTGTTGGCTCGCATAGCACCAACGGAGTGTCTGCGGTCCACTCCAAGCTACTGCGAACCACAACGGTCAAGGATCTCGCGGAAATGTTTCCCGAGCGTTTTAGCAACAAGACAAACGGAGTGACACCACGGCGCTGGTTGCTCGAGGCCAATCCCGCGCTGGCCCGCGAAATCACGCAAGTCATCGGAGATCGCTGGATCACGGATCTGAGCCTACTCAAACAGCTCAAGCCATTCGCGGAGGATTCCAATGCTCGCGAACGCTTCCTCAAGTCNNCCCGATACCATCTTCGACTGCCACATTAAGCGTATTCACGAATATAAGAGGCAATTGATGAATGCGCTGCGGATTGTGATCGTTTATAACCGGCTGCGGGAAAATCCCGGCATGAAGGCAGTGCCTCGGACATTTTTCTTCGCTGGTAAGGCGGCGCCAGCTTACAAGCTGGCCAAGCTCATCATAAAGTTCATCAACAACCTGGCGGGCACGATTGACGGGGACCCGGCGGCGCGCGGCCGGCTCAACGTCGTCTTTCTCCCTGAGTACAACGTTTCGTTGGCGGAACGGCTGATTCCAGCCAGCGATGTCTCCAACCAGATCTCGACCGCCGGCTACGAGGCCAGCGGAACGAGTAACATGAAATTCATGATGAACGGAGCCTTAACGGTCGGAACCCGCGATGGTGCCACCATCGAAATGGCGGAGGAAGCCGGAGAAGAGAACATGTTCCTATTCGGGCTCACCGTCGAGCAAGTCGAGAACAGCCGTGCCTGGTATGATCCGCACTGGCATTACGAAAATGAGCCGGAGACGCGATCCGCTTTGGACCTGATTTTCTCGGACCACTTCAGCCGTAACGAACCAGGAGTATTCGCTCCCTTGCGCGATATGC
Organism: Acidobacteriaceae bacterium; assembly: GCA_003156615.1. The sequence goes on from PMHI01000064.1 coordinate 1,043, forward strand.
TTCTGACCCA
>PMHI01000064.1:1057-3579 GCA_003156615.1 Acidobacteriaceae bacterium
CCGGGAAGTTTTCGAGCGATCGCTCGATTGCGGAATACGCAAGCGAGATTTGGAAGGTGCAACCATGCCCAGTACTCTAGAAACACAGGCCGTAACAGGGGAACCTAACATTTCGCCGCTGGCCGGCAAACCAGCGCCGAAGGACTTGCTGGTGGACGTGGCTCGCCTGGAGAAGGAATATTTCGAGCGGCGTCCCGACTTGGATGATCCCAACCAGCTAGTCAGCTTCGGCACCAGCGGACACCGTGGCTCGCCCCTGCGCGGCACATTTAACGAAGCGCACATCCTCGCAATTACCCAGGCGATCTGCGAATACCGGCACGAGCAGGGTACCGACGGCCCGCTCTATATGGGGAAAGATACTCATGCAGTCTCGAGGCCCGCGCAGCGCACCGCCCTCGAGGTGCTGGCGGCGAACAACGTGGACACGATCATTCAGCAAGACGACGGGATAACTCCGACGCCGGTGATCTCGAGAGCGATTCTGGTGTACAACCGTAGCCGCCAGGAACATCTAGCCGACGGCATCGTGATTACGCCATCGCACAATCCGCCGGAGGATGGAGGCTTCAAGTACAACCCCCCCAACGGCGGCCCGGCTGATACCGACGTGACCCGCTGGGTAGAGAATCGGGCGAACGAACTGCTGCGAGCCGGGAATGCAGGGGTCAAGCGAATTCCGTTTGCTCAGGCGATCCGGTCCGCGACCACTCACCAGGAAGATTTCATCCTGCCGTATGTTCGCGATCTCAAGAATGTCGTTGACATGGATGCGATTCGCGGTGCCCACCTCAAACTCGGCGTGGACCCTCTGGGCGGAGCTTCATTGCCTTACTGGCAGCCGATCAATTCCATTTACGGGCTGGACATCGTCGTCACCAATCCAATCATCGACCCGACATTTTCGTTTATGACGGTTGACCACGACGGCAAAATTCGCATGGACTGTTCGAGTCCTTATGCCATGGCCAGGCTGGTCGGTCTGAAAGATCAGTACCAGGTGGCTTTCGGGAACGATACCGACGCTGACCGGCACGGGATCGTAACTCCGGCTGCGGGTTTGATGAACCCGAATCATTACCTTGCCGTTGCCATCCGTTATTTGCTCACGCATCGGCCACAGTGGCGTGACACGGTCGCGGTGGGAAAGACGCTGGTAAGCAGCAGCATGATTGACCGCGTGGTCAAAAAGCTCGGCCGCAGGCTCCGCGAGGTACCGGTGGGTTTCAAGTGGTTTGTGCCGGGCTTAGTCGACGGCTCGTACTGTTTCGGCGGAGAAGAAAGCGCAGGAGCGAGTTTTCTGCGTCTTGACGGCACAGTGTGGACGACCGACAAGGACGGGCCGATCATGGACTTGCTGGCGGCGGAGATTACCGCGCGCACCGGCAAGGATCCCGGAGAACATTACCGCGAACTGACGGCAGAGTTCGGCATCCCGTACTACACGCGCATCGACGCGCCCGCCACGNNCCGAGCAGAAAGCAAAGTTGGGAAAACTCACACCGGACGCAGTAAAGGAGTCAGACCTGGCGGGCGAGCCAATTACTGCCAAGCTGACCCGAGCCCCGGGCAACGATGCTCCCATTGGCGGCTTGAAAGTTGTGGCGGAGAGCGGTTGGTTTGCAGCGCGACCCTCCGGCACCGAGAACATTTANNGACCCATCTGAACGCGATCCTTAGCGAGGCGGAGAAAATGGTGAATAATGCACTGGGTTCGCCCGCAGTCGCTCCCCTGCAGGCGGGCCGGACATGAGCGGCAATGGCGCGCTCATGGTTACGCCACCGTTTCCGCCTGAATATCGTGCTTCTGGCTTGCTGCTGCACGTCACCTCTCTGCCGGCTCCGTATGGCGTAGGCGATCTGGGATCGTCCGCGTTCGCGTGGATTGACCGTCTTCACGATGCCGGCCTAGCGTGGTGGCAGGCGCTCCCGCTGGGTCCGACTGGTTACGGAAACTCGCCCTATCAATCCATGTCGTCGTTTGCCGGCAACGAGCTGCTGATCAGTCCCGGCTCTCTCATTTCGGACGGGCTGTTACAGGCGAGCGATAGTGAATCTCGGTTTTCCGCGGACGTGGTTGATTACGCATCCGTCATTCCATTCAAACGGCGGTTGCTCGAAACAGCGTGGGCAAGCTTTCAAGGCCGAGAGCGAAGAAACAATCAGTTGTGGTCTGCCTATGAGGCGTTCTGCGCGACGCAGGCAAACTGGCTTGAAGACTATGCTCTATTCAGGGCGCTGAAAGCCAAGCATGATGGTGCGTACTACCTGGAATGGCCTGCAGAGTTGGTTCAGCGCAGCCCGAGTGCTCTCGCCGAGGCGCGGCGAGAGTTAGCAAGTCAAATTGATCAGGTTCGCTTCGCGCAATTCCTGCTGTTCCGCCAGTCCGATCAACTCAAGGCCTATGCCCACGCCAACGGCGTGAGCTTGATCGGCGATCTGCCCTTCTTTGTTTCCCCGGATTCCAGTGATGTTTGGGCGAACCCTGAGCTATTCCTGATCGATGAGCAGCATCGGCCACG
>PMHI01000310.1:0-1024 GCA_003156615.1 Acidobacteriaceae bacterium
TGAAGAACAGGGCGTAGTCGCCGATGTGCTTGCGGACCTGGCGTTCACGGTCAAACGAGGGAGCCGGGCCATAGACGGGATCGGACTCAAGCAGCATCTCGCCCAGGTCGGTGAGCGGGCGATCGACCGCGTCGTGAATCTTGAACAACTGATCAGTCTCGCAAAACTCCGCCAGCAACTGCGAGACATAGGCGACTACTTCTGGATCGCGGATACCGATTTCCTCGGCGTAGCGGCGTCCCACCAATTCCTGAAAAAGCTGCCGCAAAGGATGAGATTCCGGAATCATGCCTCTTGGTTCCCCCCGAAAGCCGTGCTGGAGCAGGGCTTTCGAATGTTAGTCAGTAACTAGTTATCCCAGTTAAGTCACAAACGCAAGTGCCTTTTGTCTATCGGTCCGATCATTTTTCTTAATGGTTTGGAGGTGTGCAAGTACTTGCAAGGTTGCCGGGGCATTTTTGTTGGCACACGTACGCCTCGGCTGCTAAATACANNTGTGGGTTACTCGCGTGCAGTGAAGGTTGGGCCCTATATCCACGTCTCGGGCACCACAGCGACGGGGCCGGACGGCAAGATCGTAGGGATAGGAGACCCCTACGGCCAAGCCGTGCAGACTTTGAAAAACATTGAGAGTGCTCTCGAGAAAGCAGGCGCCAGCATGAAAGATGTCGTCCGCACTCGCATCTTTGTGACGAACATCGCGGAATGGGAGAAAATCGGCAGGGCCCACGGGGAGTTCTTCGGCGACATTCGCCCTGCAACTTCGATGGTCGAGATAAGCGCTCTGATCTCGCCCGAGATGTTGGTCGAGATCGAGGCGGAGGCTTATCTCGAAGGGAAGTGACGGCCACGATGCCAGAGCCAGGGAGAGCAGCGCGTGCAATTCCCGTCTTTCGGCCCGCTGTGGAAAGATTTCCTGAATATCGCTTCAATTCACTTGACATCGGCTTCGCCGTGGGCATAATTCATCAATCCCATTTCTAATTCGACTGGGAGCGGGCTCCGGGGGGTTGTTAGCATCCGA
>PMHI01000310.1:1036-4836 GCA_003156615.1 Acidobacteriaceae bacterium
GCCGTGGTCGACTCCGAATACCGGGTTGCTGGAATCTTCACGGAACGTGATGTTTTGCGTAAGATGGCGCTCAGCCGCACCGACCCGCGGACCACACCGGTCCGTGAACTTATGACCACACCGGTGGAGATGGCAACCCGGCGCACCGGACCGGGCGAAGCGCTCACCACCATGCTGGAGCGTCACTTCCGTCATCTGCCGGTAGCGGATCATAACGGCAAGCTGCTGGGGATTCTCTCCATCCGCAACTTGCTCGAGTGGCGCGTGGATGAACTCAGTCACGAGCTTGATGCGCTCGAACAATATGTCTCCAATGATGGGCCCGGAGGCTAGCCGAACTGTCGCAGTTGGTCACTCCTGATCGATTTAAGCGCTTAGACTCAGTCGAGGTTATTGAAAGGTCTCCACCACAGACCGGCCCGGCTACCGGACCGTTTGTCGCGTCGGGTTTCTTTTTGCGGTTTGGCGAATATAAGCCGGCCGGGCCGGGCTTTGCTCACGGCGGATTCCAGGGATACCTTCACGATCTCATCGCCGACCGAGCTGTGAGTTTCTATCGGCCGGTTCTGTCCCCGGGATAGTTTTGCCGCGTGCCGAGTCGTTGGCGATTTGGTTGGGCTGGTCGAAACCTCTATCGGGATGAGCCTGCCCGTGGGTCTCTGGGTGCGGCCGGCCTCTGTTCTGGGTGCGCTGTTCCAGCTGAATCCCACCCTGCCCATCCCGGTGGGAAACCGGGCCATGGCATGCCGGTCCGGCGCNNCCTGTTGCTGCTATTCATCATGTTCTTTTTCTTTGCCGCCAATGCCGGGCCAGTATGGGCTGGGGTGGGCGGCGAGGGTAATGCCCTTCTGTCTCGCGGGATTGCCGCACCGGTTCCAATTGCAAGAATGGGAGAGCCTCATGAAGAGATTTCAGTATTCCGTCGTGGTTGTGGCCGCTATGCTCGTCTTGGCAGGGCAGCTCTTTGCCCAACAAACCAGAAGCGTCGTCATCCATGCCGGGCATGTGCTCGACGTGAAGACTGGCAAGCTGCTTTCGGATCAGACGGTCGTCATCGAGGATGGGAAGATCGTGAGCGTTGGGGCTTCCGCGGAAACGAAGGCAGCCGCAGACGCAGTCCGCATTGAGCTGCCCAACGCGACCGTCCTGCCGGGATTGATCGATGCGCACACGCACCTGACCATGGATCCCAAGTTCGGCTATGAGAGCCTCGGCCTTTCCATCCCGCGCGAAGCATTGATTGGCGCCAAGAATGCTCGCCTTACTCTGCAAGCGGGTTTCACCACGGTCCGCAATGTGGGCGCGGCTGGATACAGTGATGTTGCTTTGCGCGACGCCATCAATGCCGGCGATGTAGCTGGGCCGAGAATGCTGGTAAGCGGTCCGCCCCTCAGCATCACCGGCGGACACTGCGACAACAATCTGCTGTCCTACGAGTATCACGCCACGGGAGACGGAGTGGCCGACGGCATTGCGGCTGTCCAGCACAAGGTGCGCGAGAACATCAAGTACGGTTCCGATTTGATCAAGGTCTGTGCCACCGGCGGCGTGCTCTCGAAAGGCGACGACCCACAAGCCTCGCAGTACACCCTGGAGGAGATGAAGGCCATCGTGGCCGATGCCCATCGCCTGGGGCGGAAAGTTGCCGCCCATGCGCATGGGGCGCAGGGGATTCTCTGGGCGTCGGAGGCAGGAGTCGATTCGATCGAGCACGGCTCCTACATTGACGATGCGGGCATCGCGGAGATGAAGAAGAACGGCACCTATCTTGTGCCTACCCTTTACCTCGCCGATTGGTTTCTGGAAAATGCCGAAAGAAATCATGTGCCCGACTACCTGCTGACCAAGGCCAAAGCCGTCATGCCGGCTGCGCGCCAGAACCTAGCCCGCGCCTTCGCTAGCGGCGTGAAGGTGGCATTCGGCACCGACGCCGCCGTTTATCCTCACGGGCTCAACGCGCATGAGTTTGCGGTGATGGTCAAGCTTGGATTGACGCCCTTGCAGGCCATTCAGGCAGCCACGGTGAACGCCGCAGACTTGCTGGGATGGCCGGGCAAAGTGGGAAGCCTTGAGCGGGGTGCGTGGGCCGACATCGTCGCGGTCGATGGCGATCCCCTGAAGGATGTGACCACCCTGGAACATGTGAAGTTTGTGATGAAGGGTGGCGAGGTGGTGAAGAACGAGTACGGGAAGTGATGGGCGGGCTTCTTATGCCAAGCTGCCGCTTTTCCGCCGCGCTCGCTCCGTGACCCAGTCGGTCCAGAAGGAAGAGGCTCCGCTGGCCACCGGGGAAGTCTTACCGAGTACGGCGTCCACAAAGTTCTCGATCATCGGAAAGTGCAGGTTGGCGTGGGGCGGCAGATTCTCCGAGTCGCCGGAATAAACCAGTTCCGGACCATTCAGCGGACTTAACTCCATCTCACCTTCGGTACCACGAATGCGGCATTCATCACGCTTTAGCTTGGAGTGCCAGCGCACGTCTACGATGCCGCGCACGCCACCGGCATAGTCGATCATCACGGTCGCATTGTCTTCCACCGCGTAGTGATGAACTGCATTCGAAAGGTGGCCGGTGGCGCGGATGGGTTGACCAAATAAAAAGTTCAGCACGTCAATGCGGTGCGAGGCGACGTCGAACAGCGGGCCGCCTCCGGCCTGGGCTGGGTCGAGCAGCCAACTGCGATGAGTTTCGTTTTCGTCAAACCACCCGTGGCTGGTGAGTTCGGCGACCACGGGCTGGCCGATGACGCCGGCATCGAGGAGTTGTTTTGCGCGCCGCACCTTGGGATACATTCTGCGATAGTAGGCCACGCCCAAAGTGCGTCCGCTCTGTTCTGCCACCTGTACCATCGAGCGCGCCTCAGCTTCGTTCATGGCCATGGGTTTTTCGCACAGCACGTGTCTGCCGGCGCGAAGAGCTTGGATCGTCTGTGGGGCGTGCAGAAAAACGGGAGTCGCTACGTAGACGGCATGAACTGCGGGATCGGAGAGCGCTTCCTCGAGGGTGGTCCAAGACCTCGCGTGATAGGGTGCGGCCTTTCCCAGATCGCGCGTGACCAAGCCATACAAGCGGCTTCTAGGCTCAGCCTGAATCGCAGGAATGACGCGACGGGTTGTGATATCCCCAATTCCAATTACGATCCAGTTCAGCATAGGCGAGCAAAAGGCGCAGCTTCGAGAAACTGAAAGGCCGGCCTAAGCCGGCCTTCAGAATCAATCTCGATAGAAAGCACTATTTCTTGGGAGCGATTGCATCCTTGGCGGCCTTGGCCACGCGGAACTTGACCACGGTCTTGGCCTTGATCTGAATTGGCTCACCCGTCTGCGGATTGCGTCCAATGCGGGCCTTGCGATGCGCCTTCACCAACCGGCCCAGGCCGGGTACAACGAACACGCCATTCTTCTTGGTTTCTTTCACAGCGACGTCGGCCAATTGCTCGAGAAACGCCGCCACGGTCTTGTTGGGAAGTTCCACTTTCTCGGCCAGATGACGGACGAGTTGAGTCTTGGTTAAACCTGAAGCCATGTTTTCCTCCTTGGGGAAAGACTTGAGTTTTAGTTCCAGCGGGCTTGATCTTACATCACGGCCCTGTGGAAAACACCCTTATTTTACGCGGGTTTTGCACAGATAGCACTCGAAAATGGCCATTTCTACATGCTTATTTGCAGATGAGAATCCAGAAGTGCAACAAATACGCGGAATGCGGCGGCAATTGGCAGTTAGCAATTAGCGGTTGGCACTCGGCCGTTAAAAGCATCGCCGCCGCTGCCAAACCCCAAAGTTGGCCCGGCTGGCTCAT
>PMHI01000310.1:4850-21597 GCA_003156615.1 Acidobacteriaceae bacterium
CGCATCTGCCCCCAGTGCTGTGGCGAGCAGCGCGAGGTGACGCTCGATTGTCCCCGCGACTGCCCGTATCTGCAGCAAGCGCGGGAACACGAGAAGCCGCGTCCCGCGGACCAGTTCGACCGCGATTCGTTGTTCCTGCAAGTGGAGATTTCGGAGCAATTCATCTACGAGCGCGAGGAGTTGCTCATGGGCCTCAGCTACGCTCTGGCCAAGGCAGCGCAAGCCGACCGCAGCCTGAATGATCGCGATCTGATCGCGGCACTCTCGGCCCTAGGCACGAGCTATGAGCGGCTGGTGAACTCAGGGTTGCACTACGAGCAGCCTCTGACCAGCGGCGCGCAGCAGGCGGCCGCAGCTCAAGTAGAAGAAATGTTGAAACAATTTCACGAGGCCGAGCAGAGAGAGTTGGGATATTCCAGGCTGCGCGATTCCGAGGTGCTCAAAGCCCTGGTATTCCTGGTTCGGCTGGGATATGGACGCACATCGGGCCGGCCCAAATCGCGGGCCTTCATCGATTTCCTCTTGGCTCAGTTCCCCGAGAAGCAGTCGGCCGTGGTCACGCCGCAAGAAGCGGGCAGCCGGATCATTGTGCCGTAATGCGGTGCCGTAGTGCGAAAAGCCAGCCTCGGATCGGCATTCGCCGATTTTCGCGGATGGATTCACCCGCGATCTTCGTGACGCATCTTGTCAGCGGCAGCAGGAAGCGGGGACGCGCGCCAAGGCTCGACGGCCAGGATCGTGGAACGGCTTCCCGCCACGGCCCCGTCGTTGGGTGCGGCTAACCTCGCCTGTGAGAGTGCGCCTATGCGGCCGCCTCCGAGGAGCCGCCAAGGGACTTGAGTGCGCTGGCTTCATCCTTTTCAATATCGAAGACTGCGCACAGCCTGGTCATCTGGAGAAGGTCGTTTACCCTCTGGCTCAGGTTCACGAGCTTGAATTCGCCGCCTTGATTGCGAACCGTTGTGTAGGTCCGGACCAGCTCTCCCACTCCCGAACTGTCGACGTATTCCACCTCACCCAGATTAAGCAGGATCTTCTTGCTTCCTTTGTCCATCAGTTCGCGAACCATCTCGCGGAGCATGACATTCCCTTCTCCGAGAGTAATCCTTCCGCTGACGCCCACGATCGCAATGTCGTCGATCTGACGGATGGTGGTTTGCATTTTCCCCGCAGCCTGTTCTTCGCTCCCTAGTCTCAGGCGATCGAGTATGCTGCAAGCCACTTTGGCAATCTCGTGCGAATCCGTCCGGACGACAATCAGGGAGCGGCCCTCTTTCAGGACCTCGCGGAAAAAGGCCGCGTCTTCTGGGCATTTGTCGTCTTCTGTCGGCGCCGGAGTCCCTGCGTTTTCCGAGAGGGCTTTGCCGAGGGCCGAGCCTATACCCGCGCCAACGAGTCCAAGCAGAGCGGCGGCGCCGTAACCAATCGCGAATACCGCTCCGATACCGGGAACGAGTAAGGTGGCGGCGGCGCCGACTGCGACGCCAACGGTCACGCCCGTAGAAGCCCCCGCGCCCGCACCAAATTGCTTTCCAACGGTCTGGGCTTCGCTTTCCGAACGAGTTAGAAAAACGATCGACTGTTCCGGCACCTGTTGGTTCAACAACTCGCCTACGGCCCGTGCAGCTGTGTCACGGGAGGCGAACACTCCAATTGCAGTTTCCACCTGGGCCTCCTCGAAATCGGGACTTCAATTCTGCAGCTTCAAAACGGCCCAAATTATAACACTCAATCCTCTAAATCCGAGGCTCAAATTTTGCCGAGCTTTCGCACCGTTTGCCCGGGCTGTAGGGCATCGCGCAGTTCGCGAATGGTCTTGTTGAACACCGGGTGGAACAGCTCCGGCGCAATCTCCGCCAGAGGTTCCAAAACGAAGCGGCGCTGGTGCATCGCGGGATGAGGGATGGTGAATTCCTTCGAATCCAAGACCATGTCTTCGCAGATCAGAATATCGATGTCAATCGATCTTGGGCCTTTTTTCTGCACCCGCCGCCTGCCCATCTCTTGTTCTATGGTGAAAATCGCGGTCATGAGTTGCCGCGGGGTCTGGCTGGTTTCGAGTGCGACCGCGCAATTCAGAAACCACGGCTGGCGGGTGAACTCCACCGGCTCGGTTTCATAAAAGGACGACACTGTAATCACGCGGCCGGCCGCGCCGAGCCGTGCCAGAGCGTCACGCAAGTGCGCTTCGCGTTCGCCGACATTTGATCCGAGAGAAAGATAGACGCGCGTGGGCACGGTATGGGAGCTAGTGTCTGACTTTCTTCTATCGGTTTCCACTGAAAAATTTCTCCGCAACGCTGGCCTTGATTTCGATTGCGAACTGCCGTGCGTGCTGCCTCCTACACTCGCAAGCTGGAGCGGATTGGGCCCTTCCATACAACCCGACACCTTGGTCACTTTGGTCACTTTTGGCAGGTGCCGCCGAAGGCTAGAATTAGAGCATGACTTTGGAGTCTCTTCTTCTGAGCCAGGATGCCGAAGTGGTCCGGGTCCTCCGCCCGACGCTGGAAAGGCTGTCGATTGCGGTCGAAATCTGCCAGGAAGCGAAGAAGGCCAGCGAGATCCTCATCGCAGAAAAGTTCGATGCCGTCATCGTGGACTGCGATGACCTGAAGGGGGGACTGGAGGTATTGCAGTGCCTGCGCGCCACTCCCAGCAACCAGAATTCCGTAGCCTTCGCCGTGCTGAACGGCAAGAAAACGACCACGCAGGAAGCCTTCGGCATGGGCGTGAATTTTGTTCTGCAAAAGCCCATCAACAGCTTGAATGCATCGCGCTGTTTCCACGCCGCGCTGAGTTTCATGGAACGTGAGCGGCGGCGCTACTTCCGCCTGCCGGTGAAGATGCTGGTCAGTTTGGTCCTGGGGGGAAAGGAATTAAAAGCCACCAGCACGAATATCAGCGAGAGTGGCATCGCTCTCATGGTGCATCACGCGCTCCCCAAGAATGCCACCGCACGTTTGCAATTCACCCTGCCCAAAACCAGTGTCGCGCTGGACATGGAAGCGGAAGTGGCCTGGGCCGATCTTAAAGGACATGCCGGATTGCGCTTTGTCAAAGTGCCCGCGAGTTCCCAACAACTCCTCGAAAATTGGCTCGGCGAACAAATCGAAAAACAGCCCCCTGCCGGCAAGGAAAAGCAGGCAGGTTCAACTTCGGAAGCCAATCAGTAAGCGTGTCACCTCGCCCCGCCTGATTCCCCAGGTATTCACTTTGCAACTTTTGTGNNTACCGCATCACCCGCGTGCAGAAAACGCTGCGCTGGTTTGAAGAAGATATCCCGTTGCTGAACATGCGAGTGAAGGATCTATCGGCTGAGGGGCAGCGGTCCGCCCGCCAGTTTGCCGCAGCGGTAGTCAGCCAGACCCGGGCTGAGCTGGATCGACTACTCGAGGAACAGTCCCGGGTCGCCCCCGGCTCCGGCGAGGCGCCATGCGAGCCCGCCGACTGAGCCCGCAGGCCGCGAGAGTTCACAGCGAAGAGCCGGCGGCTTGAGAGCTGTAAGTACTTGCGGGGTCGTGATCTTCTTCCGATAGCGTTACTTCTTCCCACAGGGTCTTGTCACGCAGGATGCGCGAGACCAGTGCGGTGTGCATGGCGTGGCCGGCGCGGTCGGCGACGATCCTGCCCAGGATTGGTTTGCCTAACAGGGCCAGGTCCCCGACCAAGTCCAGGACTTTGTGCCTTACGAACTCGTCGGGAAAGCGGAGCGGGCCGTTTTCGATTCCGTCGCGCGTGAGCACGATGCAGTTCTCCCGGGACGCGCCGCGGATCAAGCCCATGTTGCGCATGGCTTTCTCGTCCTCGCGCGAGCCGAAGGTACGCGCGGCCGCGATCTTGCGCAGGTAGCTGCCGTTTGAAAGCTCCACCTGCAAAGTTTCCTTCCCGATCAGGGGGTGGGGAAAATCGATCGAATAAGAGACGGAATAACTGTTGGCGGGATAGACCGAGATAAACTTGTTGCGTTCGCGCATCTCTACTTCGCGAAGAATCTTGAGATACTTGCGCGGGCGGCGCTGTTTGCGGATGCCGGCTTGCTGGATCAGATCGACAAACGGCAGAGCGCTGCCATCCAGAATGGGGAGTTCGAGGTTGTCGATCTCCACAATCGCATTGTCCACACCCAAGCCGATGAAAGCCGAGAGCAGGTGCTCGGTGGTGGAGATGAGCACACCTTTTTTCATGAGGCTGGTGGCGTAGCTGACGCGGGCCACATTGCGGCTGACGGCCTCGATCTCAAAGCCATCAAGATCGACGCGGTGGAACACAATTCCCGTTCCGGGAGCAGCGGGAAGAATTCGCATGGAGACGGGCGCGCCGCTGTGGAGTCCGATTCCACTGCATTCGACGGCCGAGCGGACTGTCTGCTCCTGAGTCAAAGGCGTCCGAGTATGTCCCGATGAATGAATAGATTACAGGCACTGCGCCAACCCCGACTGTGGTAAAAAAGCCACAGTGCGTGGCTTATGTGATGCCCAACCCTCCGGGGCAAGGCCGGGATTGCCTCCTAAATAGAGGCCTGTCAGTGGGTTATGTTGGGAATCGCCGGATCTTTAGGGGCCGCAAAACGCTCGGGTTCGCTTAGTGTTTCTTGACCGGCTTATTGGGATTGTATCCAGAACTGGGATCGAACATGGCTGGGTTGAGCCCCTGATTGTATTGAATCGANNCCCTGTACCGGCTTGTAGTTGTCATAGACCTCTTCCTCGACGTTGCGCTCTTTGTCGACGGGGTCGCGCCAGGTGTGGCTTTTCTTGAGCGGCAGATGAGTGTCCATATCGAGGAAGAGCTTTACCGCTTCGTCTTTGGAATTAATGAGCGTGAGTTGCTGCGCTAACACGTTGCCGGCCAAAGCATTGCCCTCATAGAAGAGCGCAACGCTCGGATCGTGGACCCAGGTCCGGAGGATCGTTTCTAGAGACAATCTGCGGTGCCGCAGATAGTCGTCGAGATCCTTCTTCTCCACAGCGTGCGGGCCCTTGAAGGTGACTTCGTAACCCTTGTTGCCGGTATATACGTAGGCCACGTCCCGCTCTTTGGTGACCTCGAGCCGCTCCTTGTCGGGATACTCCACGAATCGCCAGAACAAGGCTCCGGTGCCGGAGGGACGCCCGTGATAAAAGCTGAAGGTGCGTCCCTCCTGCTGCACGTCGCGAATGTTCAGGTAGGTCTGCCCGCCCAAGGCCTGGATCGCTTGCTCGAGCAGCGCGCGCGACTGGCGGGCATTTTCCTGGTCGCTTCCCTGGTTCGCGGCGCCCGCTGGGCGGGCGTTGGGAGCGGACTCTGAAGGGGCTTGCGCGCTTGCCTGGGCGGAGGCCGCAGGCCCGCGCCAGCCAGAGATCGCCAGGGCAGATGCCAGCCCCAACCCCAGCGGAACGATGAGAGCCGGATGTTTCATTTAGCCGATCGCATTCAGCAGGTCATATTTCAGCAGATCCCGCTCGGCAAATCAGTGTGACGCCCCGAACAGGAAATTGTAGCTACTTGCGGCAGAATTGCGGACTGCGGCGTTCAGTGCGGAGTTCCGCACTCCGTTGGATGCAGGAAAAACCGGTGGCGTCACTGAGTGGCCGAATTTCGCTGCCCGCGGCTATCCCACCAGCACGGCTCCGCCATTCACATTGAAGACTTCGCCGCTGATGAAGCCGGCGTGTTCGGTGCACAAGAAGAGCACGGGGGCCGCAATCTCCGCCGGCGTGCCTACCCGACCCAGTGGAATCGTGCGCCGAATCTGGTCGCCGCTTTTCGGGTCATCCAGCGTGGATCTCGACATATCCGTATCCACCCAGCCGGGGGCAACGCAGTTCACATAGATTCCGCTGGGCGCCAGTTCCGAAGAAAGGCTTTTCGTCATGCTGATCAGCGCGCCCTTGGTGGAAGAGTAATCGCAATGAAACGCCTCCCCGCGCTGGCCGCTGGTGGAGCTGATGAGGACGATGTGTCCGGCGGCGAATCCGATTCGCGGCTGCTTTTTCATCTGTGCGACAGTGTGTTTGACCAGACCGAATACCGCGTCGAGGTTGATCGAAACAGTGGAGCGCCATTGCTCATCGGTCATCTTGTCGATGGCTACATCTTGCGCGGGCCAAACGCCGTGATTGGCGACGAGGATGTCGATTCTTCCGAAGTGCTTGACCGCCTCCGCTACCAGGGCGCGAGCCGAAGTCGGGCTGTCCAAGTTGCTGGCGACGGGGCGACAGTTGGCCTCGCCGCATTCCTTTGCCAGGCCTTCCGCCTGCGATTGCGCCCGCTGATAGCTGAACGCGACCTTGGCGCCCGCTGCGGTGAACATACGAACCGCGGCCGCGCCAATGCCGCGCGAGCCACCGGTGATGAGAGCGACCTTGCCGGAGAGAGATAGAGGGATGGACATGGAGACAGTTTCAGGGTTTGAGCTGCAAGTTTCAAGTGGACGAGAATCAGCTCCCCAGGCTCGACGAGGACGCTCGTTCCGACTTTAATTCGCGCAGAAGCAAGCGCACCAGCATTCCATCGAAGCCGGTGCCGCTCATCTTGGCGAGTTCATCGAGCGCCTGTTCCGGGGTGCGTGCCGCGGCGATCGAATGCTCCGTCAGCATGTTGGTGTAGGCATCGGCTAGAGCGATAATGCGCGCCCACAACGGAATCTGCTCGCCTTTCGCGCCATCGGGATAGCCTGTGCCATCGAAGCGCTGGTGATGATGCTCGATGGCCTGGCGCATCATGGCGCTGTGGGGCAGAATGCCGGCGATCTCGGCTCCGACTCGCGCGTGCATTTTTACCAGGAAGAACTCATCGTCGGTGAGCGGCCCTGGTTTGTTCAGAATGCGCTCCGCCACGAAGATCTTGCCGACATCGTGGATGCGCGCCGCATAGACCAGATCGGCGGCTTCCTCCGGAGGCAAATGGAGCGCCCGCGCCAGAATTTCGGTATAACGCGCGACCAGGTCACCGTGGCCTGAGGTACGCAGTTCGCGGGATTCGGCGGCCCGGCTGAGGACCTCAATCGATTCCTTGAGCAGGGGCACGTTGCAGTCTGCTTCGCCGCCGCAGAGTTTTACCAGCATCGAAGCCAGTTCTTCGAGATGCTCCGGGCCGTTATGCTCGCGCTGTAGAAAACCCTCGATATAGGAGGAAATCTGTTGCCGTTGAGCGGCAAACTCTTCGCCCGCGCCGAACTCCTCGGCCGCCGAGACCAGATTGCCGCCGGTACGTTTCGAAACATACATGCCCGCGTCGGCCACGCGGATGATGTCTTCGATGGAGAAGCCGTGAGTGGGGAAACTGGCCACGCCAAAGCTGCCGGTGATGTGGTGCTCGCTCAGCATCGGGTCGGTGACAATCCACTGGCGCAAGCGCTCGGCCAGCACCTGGGCCTGCTCCGGGCCGGTTTCGGGCATGAGGATGATGAACTCGTCGCCGCCATAGCGCGCCACCACGTTCGACTGCCGGGACTTTTGTTCCAACAACCTCCCTACGCGAGCCAGCACCAGATCGCCTTCAAAGTGGCCCATGGTGTCGTTTACTTCCTTGAACTTGTCCAGGTCAATCAAGACGACGGAGAAGGGCCGCCCCGAGCGTGAAGCGCGCTTCCACTCCGCCGACAACGCTTCCCAGAAAAAACGCCGGGTCTTGATTCCCGTCAGGCCGTCGGTGATGGATTGCTGTTGCAGCTTCTGGAAGACGAAGGCATTGTGCAGAGCCGTGGCCAGAAGGTCGGCCAGGGTGTTGAGAATGAGAACATCCTGCGGTGAGAAAGCGCTCTCGCTGCGGCTTTCAATGTTCAGCGCGCCCAGCAGCGTTTCACCATAGGTGATGGGAATGCACAGCACGGACCGCGACTCCGGCAGGATGGCGCCCATCTGACCTTCCACGCCGTTCTGTACCAGGGCGCGCTCGCCAGTACGCGCCACCCGCCCCAGAATGCCTATCCCGAGCGGAATCCGCTTGCCCATGGCATGCGCCGTGGCTCCGGCCTCGGCTTTGATTTCGATTTCCTTGGTGCCGTAATCGAGCAGGCCGATACCGATGTGATCAAAGCTGAAGTTCTTCTGGATCTCTCTGACAATCTGCCCCAGCATGTGCACGGGGTCGTCGCTCGAGATGGCGGTGCGCGAGATATTGTTGAGGAATGCCAGTTGCCGCGAACGTCGTTGTTCGTCCGCGAACAGGCGCGCATTCTCCACCGCAACCGAGACTTGTCCGGCGGCGGTCATGAGCACGTCCAGGTCACGTTGTTCGAACATAAATTCCTGTTCCTTGCTCATGGCGACCATGACCCCGGCTGGCTTATTACCCAGCAAAATGGGTGCTGCGCACAGGCACCGGGCAGGATGATCAGGTTTGTAGGCGACCCCCAGGCGCGTCCGCGTCTTCTCCAGCTCGGACCGTATCAGCAAAGGCTCCCCCGTCCGAATCACATATTCGGTAAATGCGTTTTCCAGCTTGCGGGAGCGTTTGGGAAGAAAGCGGCCATCCTCCACTTCCAGCTCGAAGGTGATTAGGTCGCCCTCCTGAAAAGCGATGTAGAAGTTGCTGGTGTTGAAAATCTGTCCTAGCTCGGTGTGGATAGTGCGCAGCACTTCATCCTGATCCAGGCGCGAGCTGATCGCCTGCCCGATTTCGGTGAGCAGTTCGTACTCCTGGGTGCGCCGGTGGGCGTCATGTGCGATCAAGTAGTTGTCGAGCGTGAGCCCGAGTTGCAGTGCCAGTCCCACCATCAGACGCGGGCCCGAAGTACCGAACGCCTTGCGCTGCGCATGAGGAAATAAAATCACCCCGAAGGCGTGTTCGCGGGTCTGCAGGCTGACGGCGGTGAGATTGCTGATCCCGGCTTCGCTGAATGCTTTCTTGAAATCGACGAATGACCCGCTCGAGGCGATCGGCAGAGGTTCCGTCACATGGGCCATGTCATGCACCGTGAACAGGCCGCCTTGCCGGTAAGCCAGTTCGCAGATGTACTCCCCCGCCCCGCTTCTGGTCAGAAGCTCGAGGAATTCCGAAGAAAATCCCCGCTCGACCGAGGGCAACAGGCTGCGCCAGCGTTCCGAGATGTAAATGACTGCCTGGCGCGCCGACAAGGCACCCGCCAGCCGGTCCAGCGCCGACTGCATGCTGGGCAGCAAATCGTCAGCCGAGAGCAGGCGCCGCGGATCGACTCCCAGGGTGGAAAGAGCGAGGGTATTTTCCTGCACCGCATTGCGTTCGTTCTCAAACAGCACCATCACCATCGCGATGCCCAGCAGCATCTGCGGCACCGGGCCGAGATAGTTGGCGGCGCTGCCGAACCGCGCTCCCCACGGATCGCTAAATTGCCCCGCGCCCATCAACACGGCCCACAAGGCGAGCGAGAAGGCCAGGACTTTAAACGCCAGTGATCCTCGGCGATGCCCGTTGATGTAGTAGACGGCCGAACAGTACAGCAGGACCGCAGCGATTCCCAGGTCGAGAACGATCGCAGGTTGCGCCGTGGTCTGAAACGCGCCCGACACGAAGTGAGCCCGGAAGTCGAACCATGCCAGCGTAATTCCGGCCGCGGCCAGCAACGCGTCATACCACAGAAAACGGAAAGATCCGCGCATCAACCGGGTCGACACAAAGATGCACAAGGTCATCGCCACCAGGGATAAAGCGCTGGCCAGAAAGGCCAGAGGAGAAGGCGCCCGGTAGAAAGAGTACGCATCGAGAACGTAATGCAGCGAATACGCGGCCCACGCTAGTTGCCATGCGCGGAAATAGGCCTGCCGGCTCTGTTCATAGAGGTAGGTGAACACCAGGAACAGCAACAGCGAGACCACACCCGGAATTACCACCATGCTGATCACTACACTGTTCATGAGACCCGGCGAACCCTTCCCGCGAAGATTATGATGCAGCGGCTAACTTGGGAGAGGACTGACCACTAATGTTTTCACAGCCAGGGGTGCGAGCACAACAGGATTCAAGAGCACGGGCCGCGACCCTAAAATATTTAGAATCAATCACTTAGTCGAGAAATCATTTTCCCGGCTGGCTTGACGATGCTTTTCGCCTCCCATACCATCAGAGTTTCGCCACCTATGCCTGAATCCCTTCTTTCCCCATCATCGAAGCCGCGCGTGCGCTTCGCGCCGTCGCCCACCGGATTTCTCCACGTGGGCAGCGCCCGTACGTTCATCTTCAACTGGCTCTATGCCCGCCACAACGGCGGCTCCGTGATCCTTCGGCTGGACGACACCGACGTCGGACGCAATACCCAGGTTGCGGCTGATTCGATTTTCGATGGACTGAAGTGGCTGAACTTAAGCTGGGACGAACAGTACAAACAATCCGAGCGCATCGAGTTGCACCGCAAGGCGGCATGGACGATCTTCGAGAAAGGCCTTGCCTACCGCGATTTCACTCCGGCGCATACCGGTGACGCCGAAAAGTCCGGCGCGCAGGGAACCTGGCTGTTCCATCCCGGGGCGCGCGAAGTTTCGCGTGAGGAAAGTGACCGCCGCGCCGCCGCGGGAGAGCCATTNNTGCTGCGCTCCGATGGCATGCCGACTTACCACCTCGCTTCGTGTGTGGACGACGCCGACCTGCACATCTCCCACATCATCCGCGGCCAGGACCATCTCACGAACACGTTCAAACACCTGCTGATCTTTGAAGCTACAGGCTCTAAGCCGCCGCAGTTCGCGCACTTGCCGCTGCTGGTCGCACCCGACGGCACCAAGCTTTCAAAACGCCGCCACGGTTCTGTGGTCAGCGTCGCCACCTACCGCGACGCCGGATTCCTGGGTGAGGCCTTTATCAATTTTCTCTGCCTGCTCGGATGGTCGCCGAAAAACGACCGCGAGAACCTGTCTCTCGAGGAACTCACCGATGCTTTCTCGCTCGAAGGCATTAACCGTTCGAACGCGGTGGTGAACTTCAAGGATCCGGCTGCAACTCCAGAAGAAGCGTTCGATCCGAAAGCGGTGTGGCTTAACGCCGAGCACATTCGCGGCTTGCCGGTCGAGGACTTAAGCGCCCGGTTGCTGCCGATCGCGCGGGCCGCCGGATTCGACGTCGCGCCCGAAAAGATGCTGCGAGTTACGCCGCTGATCCGCGAGCGCATCAAGCTGCTGCGCGACGCGCTCACGGCTGCGGACTTCTTCTTCGTCGATCAACTGCCGCCCTACGATTCGGCTGAGCTCATCCCGCAGAAGGGGGACGCGGCCATGGCTTTGAAAGTCCTCACCCGAGCCCGTGAAGTGCTGGCGAGTGTCGAGTTCAAACACGACCCGCTCGATCAGGCTCTCCGCACCGCGGCGCAGGAACTGGGAGTCAAGGCCGGACAGATGTTTCAGCCCATCCGTGTGGCGGTATGCGGGCGCAAGAATGCGCCGCCGCTGTTTGAGACGCTGGAGGTGCTGGGGCAAGAGATTACTCTCAAGCGAATCGAGGAAGCTCGGCGGAAGATCGCGTAGCGAGTCCTCTAGCTACTGCGGTAGTAGGTACTGCGGTAGCGCGGCAAGCAAAACCCCGATTTTGTTGCATCCCCACGGCGCTAACTTTTATCTACTCAAACACAGCTGGGTTTGACCGAGAACAGAAAGCCGCCGCAAAACTTTCCATCACAACCTTTATACAAGCCGTATAGAAAGGAATTCGCATGAAAGCCGTTCAAGTCAGCAAGCCAGGAGGTAATTTCGAAATCGTCGAGCGCCCGATTCCGCAGCCCGGGCGCGGGCAGGTGCGCATCAAGGTGGAAGCCTGTGGTATCTGCCACAGTGACGCGCTCGTCAAGGAAGGACAATGGCCGGGACTTCAGTATCCGCGCGTGCCGGGCCATGAAATTGCCGGACGCATCGATGCGATCGGCGCCGACGTGACGCTGTGGAAGCCCGGTCAACGGGTAGGAGTCGGATGGCACGGCGGACACTGCTTCCAATGCGATCCCTGCCGCCGGGGCGATTTCATGCTCTGCCAGGTCGAAAAGATCACTGCCATCGACTTCGATGGAGGCTACGCGGAATACACGCTTGCGCGGTCAGAAGCTGTGGCCGCGATACCGGACGAACTGCCCGCGGCCGAAGCCGCGCCGCTGCTCTGCGCCGGAATCACAGTATATAATGCGCTGCGCAATTTAGGAGCCAGCGCCGGCGATGTGGTGGCGGTGCAGGGCATCGGCGGTCTCGGCCACCTTGGTATTCAGTATGCCCGTCAGATGGGCTTCCGCACCGTCGCCATTGGCCGCGGCAAGGACAAACAGCCGCTTGCCGAAAAGCTGGGTGCCCACGAATACGTGGATACGAGTGCCGGCGCTCCTGCCGAAGCGCTGCAGAAACTTGGCGGCGCGCGCGGGATTCTGGCCACCGCCCCCGATTCAAAGTCGATCTCCGCCCTAGTCGACGGGCTCGGGGGAAATGGGAAGTTAATGATCGTGGGCGCGGGGATGGAGTCTCTCACCGTCACCCCGCTGCAACTGATCAACGGGCGCAAGTCCATACAGGGCTGGGCCTCGGGTACAGGTAAAGATTCCGAAGACACGCTGAAGTTCAGCTCCCTCACCGGTGTTCGTCCCATGATCGAGCGCTATCCGTTAGAAAAAGCCGCCGAGGCCTATGAGCAAATGACCAGCGGGCGAGCGAGGTTCCGGGTCGTGCTGACGATGGGCGGATAGCGGCGCCTGAGATCATGGCTGGAAGCGGAGTCGGGCCAGAAACCCTGCGCCCCGGGGTGCCGCCCGGCCTTTGCTTGCGATAAGATCAAAGGGTAATGAATCCATCTCATCCCCCAACCGAAGCTGGAGAAAAAGCTGTGGCTGCCTCACCCTCGCCCGCGCCGTCGAATTTCATCCGCGACATCATTGTGGAAGACCTCAAAGCCAACAAGCACGACGGCCGCGTGCAGACGCGCTTTCCTCCCGAGCCGAACGGCTATTTGCACATCGGACATGCCAAGGCGATCTGCATTGACTTCGGCCTGGCCGACGAATTCGGCGGACATACCAATCTTCGCTTCGACGATACCAATCCCGAGAAGGAAGAAACCGAATACGTCGAGTCGATCAAGGCCGACGTGAACTGGCTGGGCTTCGAGTGGGACGGGCTGTTCTACGCTTCCGATTATTTCGATCAGCTCTATGAATGGGCCATCAAGCTCATCAAGGATGGCAAGGCCTACGTCGACGATCTAACCGCCGAGGAGATTCGCAAGCATCGTGGAACCCTGACCGAACCGGGCAAGGACAGTCCCTACCGCAAACGTTCGGTCAAAGAAAATCTGAATCTGTTTGAACGCATGCGCGCTGGCGAATTCCCCGATGGCTCACGCACCCTGCGGGCGAAGATCGACATGGCCTCGCCTAACTTGAACCTGCGCGATCCCGTCATGTACCGCATCTTGCACGCCGAGCATCACCGCACCGGCAATAAGTGGTGCATTTATCCGATGTATGACTACGCGCACGGGCAGTCGGATTCGATCGAGCGCGTTACCCACTCCATCTGCACGCTTGAGTTCGAAGACCATCGCCCGCTCTACAACTGGTTCATCCAGCAGTTGGGGATCTTCCCGTCACGGCAGATTGAGTTCGATCGCCTGAACGTCACCTACACGCTGTTGAGCAAGCGCAAGCTGCTGCAGTTGGTGCAGGAGGGCCGTGTGCGCGGTTGGGATGACCCGCGCATGCCCACGCTCTGCGGCATTCGCCGCCGGGGCTATACCCCCGAGGCGATTCGTAATTTCGTCGTCGCCGTCGGCGTGTCGAAGACGACGGGCTCAATCGAGCTGGCCATGCTGGAACACTTCGTCCGCGAAGATCTCAACAAGCGCGCTCTGCGCGTAATGGCGGTACTGCGTCCGCTGAAGGTTGTGATCGACAACTATCCGGACAATCAGGTGGAAGAGATGGACGCGGTCAACAATCCTGAGGACCCCAGCGCGGGCACACGGAAGGTTCCGTTCTCNNCCTGGGCGTGAGGTTCGCCTGCGTTACGGGTATTTCATCACTTGCCAGAGCGTGCTGAAAAACGAGAAAGGGGAAGTAGTGGAACTGCATTGCACCTACGATCCGGCGACAGGCGGCGGCCATGCGCCCGACGGCCGAAAAGTGAAATCGACGATCCATTGGGTGTCGGCCGCGAAAGCCATCGATGCGGAGGTGCGGATTTACGAGAACCTGTTCAGCAAAGAGAATCCTGGCGAACTCGAAGAGGCTGGGGACTTCACTGCGAATCTCAATCCGCAATCACTGGAAGTGATCGCCGACGCCAAGCTTGAGCCGTCTTTGGCCAACGCTGCTGCGGGCAGCCGGTTTCAGTTTGAGCGTCTGGGCTATTTCTCGGTCGATCAGGATTCAGCTGTCGGCAAGCCTGTGTTCAATCGCACGGTTGCGCTGAAGGACACCTGGGCGAAGGTGGAAAAAAAGCAGGGCGGCAAGAGCTAGCAGTACAGCCGGGCGCTGCCGAAAAGCAAAAACCCCGAGCGCAGATTCAACTCGGGACGTTGGCCGGTCAGGCTGTGAAAATATTCTCGGCGGGCAGAGATTTCACTTTTGTCTCTTTCTCCCCTTCTTCCGCCCGCCGGACGGCCGCCGAGACGGCGGCGCCACACTGCGAGCTAGTTGTGCACGTGTGGGCTTTGCGCGGGGTTCGACTGGTGCGCGGCCGGTTCTTTCACCACCTTCACTTCGAAACTTACGGGCAGATTTTTGGGTGGGTAGCAGGCGGCGTTGTCGCAGGCCTGGTAGCGGAGAACTCCGCGCATCTCGTATTTTCCTGGCACGACTGAATGCAGCGGATGGACTGCGACGGCGATGGTGAAGTCTCCGCTGTACACACTCAGCTTTTCGTCGGGCGAGAAGGGAAAATTCCTGTCCTCGCCGGCAGGATATTCAATCTTTCCCAGGATGATGTCGGTGGGCAAGTCCATCTTCAAGGCGGTTGGGATGAGGAACTCGGATTTGGGAGTGCTCGAGTTGATGTGATAGCCCTCCGGAACGCGAAAATTCAGGTTCACCATGGTCGGCTCGGCGCGCTGCGCCGTGACCAGCGGAACTGTAGCCATCGTAAGGGTCGGAGCCTTGCCTGGAGTTTGCCCGAGCCCAGGGAGGGCTGCGAAAAGCAAGGCAAGCACCAGTAGCGCGGAATTTCCGGTGTGCTTGATCCCCGAGTTCTTATTGTGTCCCGTCATTTACGGATGCTCATTTGCGGACGCTCACCCACAAGATCCCTCGCCCAACCGTGCCCCTGGATCGAGGTCCGCTTGGATCCAGGCTTTCTGGTTCTTCCGATATGGTAGAACGATGGACCGCACCTGCCTATTGTCACCTCTGAGGCTCGGAATCCGCCCCGCTCGAAGTGGATGCCTGGCTGGCAGCGGGCCGGGTGCTGAGCGCCTTCTTTATCGCGTCCTCGATTTCGCTCTTGCCCCTCAGGCCGACGATCTTGTCCGCGATTTTGCCATCGCGCGCAATCAGGAAGGTTTGCGGCAACGCGTCGACGCCCCCATATTGATCGGCTACCGATTCTTTTCCGATCACGATGGGATAGTTCACGCCCATATCCTTGGCGAACTTGGCGATGTCTTCCTTGCTGCCGTCATCCATGGCGACGCCGACGATTTGCAAGCCTTGCGAGCCATACTGGTTCTGCAAGTCGACAAACCACGGCATCTCGATTTTGCAAGGACCGCACCAAGTCGCCCAGAAGTTGAGCAGCACGGCCTTACCGCGAAGGTCGGAAAGGCGAAGGCTCTTGCCGTCGAGCGACTCGAGGGAGAAATCCGGGGCGACAGTGGCCTGCGTGAGGCGAGCTGAGGTCGCGCTACGCCTCGCCTGGTGATAGCCAAAGTACAGCATGATTGCAACCACAAATGCGACGACGATGAGGGCGAGAGGACTACGTTTCACGGCAACTCTCCTTTCGCGATCTTTGTTCAGACTTCTGACTTCTGAAATTCGTACCCGAAACTCGTACCCCGGAACCAGCGAATGTCTTACAGGCCGCTCACAAAGCAAAGCGGTTCAGGAACGAAAGCCAATTCGAAATTAAAGTAAAGCGGCCGATCACCAGCAACACGCCGAGCCCGATCAGCAAGGCGCCGGAGGCCACTTCGAGGGCGTGCATGTGGGAACGGAAGCGGCTGTAAAACTTAAGAAAGCGCTCCATCAAAAGCGACGTCAGTAGAAACGGCACAGCCAGCCCAAGCGAATAAACCGCGAGCAGCAGGATCCCCTTCACCAGCGTATCTTGTTCTCCGGCGATGGTGAGAATCGCCGTGAGGATCGGTCCCAGACAGGGAGTCCAGCCGAAAGCGAATGCGAAACCGATCACGAACGCACCGACGGGGGTGCTGCTGCCTTTCACGCTGTGCAGACGAGCGTCCGTATAGAGGGCTTTGATCTTGAAGATGCCCGTCAGGTGCAATCCGAACAGAATGATGATGACGCCCGCCACCCGGGCCAGCGTGTGTTTGTACATCCCGAGTACCTGGCCGATTTCGGTCGCCGCCGCTCCCAGCACGATAAAAACAACGCTGAAGCCCAGGATNNACGCAGGGCGAGAGAAATGAAATCAAGCCGGCAAAGAAGGCGGCAATCGGAAGTGGAAGGCTCGACATGCGTCTTTATTGTACCCGCCGGAGTTGTTCTCCGTAACCAATCAGACGATTGGAATGGTGTTTAGTTGCACGGGGTCGCCGATTTCCCCCTCTAGCGTGATTTGGCCGGGGTTTGCGCCGGCGGGGCGTCGCTAGGCTCGCCCAATGCGGGCGCAGATTCTGAGAGCATCTTGCGCAGAAACCCGAAGGGCAT
>PMHI01000343.1 GCA_003156615.1 Acidobacteriaceae bacterium
ACCACTCGCATGGCGCCTGCGTCGTCGTTGGGTTCGAGCTCAGAGCCGGTCACGTCGTGAAAGAGGCGATTCAGGTGCTCCCACATCTCCGAGCTGATTTCCTCGCGGACTTGGCGGGCATTTTCGCGGGCTCCGCTGATGCATTTCACGATCGAAAACGCGCCTTCCGGATCCGCCACCAGCAGGAATAACGCCCGCTGCGGATCGACGTTGCTGGACGCGGCCCCGGGAGCTAGGGAGGAAACCGCGCGGAACCAGCGCTCTTCCGTGGAAAATTTGGCGGGATTCAGAATCAAACCGTAAGTCGCCTTGAGCACGCGCGAGGCATTATCGGCCCGCTCGAAATAGCGGCTCATCCAATACAAACTGTCGGCGACTCGTGAAAGCATGGATCAGCTCACCCAATTCTTCCCATCTCAATTCTGCAAGACCCACGTGTCTTTCGAGCCTCCGCCTTGAGACGAATTCACCACCAGGGAGCCCTTTCGCAACGCCACTCGCGTAAGGCCCCCGGGAACAATCGTGATTTTGTCGCCATAGAGAACATAGGGCCGAAGATCGACGTGACGTGGTTCAATGGTTCCATCCACAAAACACGGTGCCGTCGAGAGGTTGATCGTCGGCTGCGCGATGTAGTTTCTCGGCTGTGCGTAGATCCTTTCTCGAAATTCCGAGCGTTGTTCTTCGGTGCTGTGCGGGCCAATCAACATGCCGTAACCACCCGATTCGCCGACCGCTTTTACCACGTACTCATCCAGCCTCTGGCAGACGTGGTCACGTTGACCAGGATCGGACATCAACAGCGTTTCGACGCCTTCAAGAATGGGATCCTGGTCGAGATAGTAGCGAATGATTTTGGGTACATACGCATAGATAGCCTTGTCGTCGGCGACTCCCGTTCCAAGCGCGTTGGCAAAGGCTACGTTTCCGGCGCGATAGGCATTGAACAGGCCCACAGCACCGAGGTCGGAGCCGTGTTCGAAAACCAGGGGGTCGAGATAATCGTCGTCGATTCGCCGATAGATGACATCCACGCGCTGCAGACCGAAGGTTGTCCGCATATAAACCACATTATCGTGGACCACGAGATCCCGTCCCTCGACGAGTTCAATGCCCATTTGGCGTGCCAGGTACGTATGCTCAAAATAAGCAGAGTTGTAGGAGCCGGGTGTGAGTAAAACGACGGTTGGCTCAGAACGGCCTTCGGGAGCCAGGGATCGCAGGGTCGACAGAAGCACCTGGCTGTACTGCTCAATCGGCCGCACGCGGCATTTTTGAAACAGCCCGGGAAATATTTGCTTCATGACTCTGCGGCTGGTGAGCATGTAAGATACGCCGCTGGGCACACGGAGATTGTCCTCCAGAACCACGAAGTTCCCTTCTGGATTTCGTATCAGATCCGTACCGACCACCGTGATGTAGACGTCGCGGGGCACCTTGATACCGCGCATTTCTCGGCGGTAGTGTTTGCAGGTATAGAGAATGCTGCCGGGCACGACGCCGTCTCGAATGATTTTCCCCTCATGGTAGACATCCTTGAGGAAGAGATTCAGCGCTGTGATCCGCTGGATCAGTCCGCGCTCGATTCTTTCCCATTCTGTCGCCGTGATGATCCTGGGCAGCAGATCGTGAGGAAAAATCCGCTCCGTACCTTTGTCATTTCCATAAACCGTGAAAGTAATTCCCTGGTTGAAGAACGATTGATCAGCCTCGTGTTTGCTGCGACGTAACTGGTCAGGCCCCAGGTTCAAAAGCAGGTTATGGAGCGGACGATATTGTCGTCGTGGATGGTCCACGGCACTGTACATCTCGTCGTAAGCGCCGTTGAGTTCGTAGCGGTGAAGGTCTTCCGCACCGCTATGATCGGAGGCATCCATTTCTATAATCATAACTGCCGCTTTCAACGCCCCGCCAGCATACCGCACTAAACGGGAGTCGATGATCAGGAAAAGCGATCAGCGTCATCGAAGAAACAGCGCGGACCGGTCGAGTGATCCTATGCCCTTGATCGGGCCACTTCTCTGGTGCTTTCGGTGGGGTTTTCGTTGCCCGAAGATTGGAATTCAATGTCCGGTAACTGCTCGACGGCCCGCCGAAGGGATTGCTGCCAACTCGAGTGGATCAGGTTTAGGTCCCTGTCTCCGGCTGAAACCCGCCGATATCGCGTAATTTGCAGGCTATCCTTCTTGTACAACAACAGATCGAAGGGAGGACCTACGGTGACGTTCGAGCGCATGGTCGCGTCGAGTGAGAGCAGAGCATATTTCGCTGCTACCTCGAGAGAGGTTGTGGGCTGGATACCGCGGTCCAGGATCGGGCGGCCGTATTTGCACTCACCCAGTTGCAAGTATAAGGAATCTTCCGTGGCCGCGAGAGGATTTCCTTGGGGATAAATCAGGTACAGGTTTGGTGGTTGCCCCCGAACCTGTCCTCCGAGCAGCAGATGAACATTGAAGCTGAAGGAATCGCGCTCGAGCGAAGCCCGGTCAATATCCGAAATTCTGCGCACGCAGTCGCCCACCATGCGGGCCGCGTCATAGAGAGAGTTGGCTCGGGCAAGTCCTCGTCCGGAATCGAAATCGTCGCTCAGTAAAGTGATTACCGATTGGCTGATGGAGAGGCTGCCGCTGGTCAGAATCACAAACACGCGCTCTCCGGGCAGAACGAACCGATACATTTTGCGACAGGTGTTGACCTGATCAAAACCTGCATTGGTCCTCGAATCGGAGGCCAGTACCAGGCCTTCCTGCGTCGCAATTCCCAAACAATAGGTCACGTTGTCCCCTGGAGTGAAGCTACCGCATCATACACCGATTGCTGTTGCCGAATTTGTGATCCAGGCGAGCTAGAAAAAATGTGGAAGATCGACAGATTCCGTGTTAATTTCTGCATCTCACGTACGCCCGCACGCGCGCTGGCAAGAGGGAACCCGAGATTTTATGATGATTCGCCTTGGCTACGAC
>PMHI01000518.1 GCA_003156615.1 Acidobacteriaceae bacterium
CCTGTTTGCGTCAACTGAGTAGCGACACGGAGATTCGACACCACTCGATATAGATGCGTTCGCGTTAAAATGTGCGGTTGATCGATGCGCCGGAGCACCGTTAGTCAGACGATTGCAACTTCGCCTCCCGGCTCTACAATCCTGGCGATAACTCCTAGCCGATCGGATGCTGCAAGGAAAGTTTGCACAGGGGCTGGCACCTCAACGTAGACCGGTGGGTTGTGAAACGCGCCGTAGTGCATCGGACAGGCGATTTTCGTGCCGAGGATTGCGGCAGCAGCCGCAGCTTGATCTGGCGTCAAATCAGCCGGAATACCACTGGGCGTCATACCCGGAAACTGCGTGACGGCGCCGTTAACGGGTAGAAATGCGACGTTGGGTGCTCCGCACCGCGCACGGATTTTCCACCAATACCCATGCCAAAGCGTGTCGCCAAAATGCATGAGCTTGATACCATCTGCTTCCACCAAAAAAGAGATCTGCGAGTCACCTAGGCCATCAACTGCGGGCAGGGCAGTTACAGTGAATGGCCCGACTGAAAGGGGTTCATACAGCATAGCGCCCACGCCGGTCAAACCATCGTGCACGATCTTCGCTGCGTTCGCGGGATCGCAAATCACCTTTGCATGCGGCCGAAGCTTTTGCCTAAGGGAATCGGGATCGTAATGATCCGGATGCAGATGCGTGACGAGCGCTGCATCGAGATGTTCAGGGGCAAATGCGAGCGGCACGCGCGGATCGCCTAGGAAGGGACTAAGAGCGGCCGTGTGTTCCAACAGATCGATGACGAGAGTGACACCCTCTGATTCGATTTGTACGCCGGCCCAAAAAAGCCGCACAATTCGCATGAACACATGGTATGCCAACACAATGAGAGTTGGGCAATCAACCTCGTATTCCTTACCGCGACTGTGGCATTTCCCAACGATGGCCAGTGGGTTGCTTACGTCTTGTTCCCTGAAGGTACGCTCTGGAAGAGTAAGGTGGACGGAAGTGAAAAGCTTCAACTCAGCTACCCACCGCTTTACGCGATGCAGCCTCGCTGGTCTCCGGATGGCACTCAACTCCTTTTTTGGGTGTTGCAGACCGGGAAGCCCCCGCGCATTTACATCAACTCCACCAATGGAGGAACACCGCGCGAGTTGATGCCGGATAGCAGCGGGAATATTCAAGCCGATGGGACATGGTCGCCGGATGGGAATTCGATCGCATTCGCGGGCGGACCCACTGGCGCAGGTCCAGACGCAATGGAAATCGATATCTTAGACCTCAAAACGCATCAGGTCTCCATGCTTTCCGGCTCCCAAGGTTTTTACTCGCCACGCTGGTCGCCTGACGGGCACTACCTTCTCGCCGAGCCGAACACCGCGCAAAGCCTAAGGCTTTACGATTTCAAACTTCGCGAATGGTCCGTGTTGGCCAACGGGAGGGCGGGTTATCCGTGCTGGTCCCGGAATGGCGAATATGTCTATTTCCTGACGAAACGGAAGGAACCGGTCATCTTACGTGTAAGCATTCGACACGAGAAAATGGAGCAAGTCGCTAGCCTGAAAGAAATGCGTACAACGGGCTACTGGGGGGAGTGGCTAGGCCTTGCACCCGACGATTCCCCGCTAACGCTCAAAGACGTGGGTACTGAGGAGATCGTCTCAATGGATTTTCACGAGCCATAACTCTGATTACAGGGAAAGCATACCGGCTCCGGTTGGACGTACAGTCGGCAAACAGGAAGTTATCCTAGCCATCGGCCGGTAGGGGAGTCGTATTAATTGGCGTTATATCGCAGTTACGGCTCACCGTAGTCAAAAAGCGTTAACGCCTGATTACGTAAACCATCCTGCTCGGTGTGATTCGTTTGACCAGCGATGATTTAATCTATATTGTATAGATAATGTCTGGTCGCGATTACCTCGGCGAATTCGAGCACATCGTAGTACTAGCACTCCTGCGGCTGGAGGATCGAGCCTACGGAGTCACCGTGCGGCGGGAGATCGAGTTTCGCACTCAGCGTGAAGTGTCAATCGGTGCCGTCTACGCCACGCTTGATCGTCTGGAGACAAAAGGTTACGTCAAGTCCCGCCACGGTGATCCTACCCCTGAGCGCGGCGGACGTTCGAAACGTTTCTTTCGCGTCACCGCGAAGGGAGTGGCGGCTGTGAACCGCACACAACGCGACCTCCAGAGCATGGCGAAAGGACTAGACCTGATTCGGAGCTACCCATGACCTCTGCAAGAGATTCCGTTCAGCCGCCGCGCTTTGCAAGTTGGCTCTTGACTCTCTTCACCCCTCCCGATGAGGAGGAATCTATCCTGGGGGACCTGCTTGAAGAGTTTTCCCTTCTGGTGTCGAACTCGGGATTTGCGTTCGCCAGAAGTTGGTATTGGCGGCAGGTAGTGAAAACCATCGCACACATCTTTGGCACCACATTCCGTGTCGTTCCATGGTCAATCGCTTCCGTAGTGGTCGGAGGGTTCTTACTCCACGGGTTTGTCTCTGGGCTGCCCAATAGGTTGCTGTCAGCGGTTACCGACAAGTACCTCTTCTACTGGTCGGCCCATTTTCAGGCTTACATATGGATTCTGAAGGGAATGTTGCCCGCACAGCTCATCTTGTCGATGTTCGTCGGATGTATGGTCGCGTTGGTAGCCAAGAGAAGGGAGATGGTTGCCACGATGACGCTAGTTCTGGTCCAATGCGCGTTGATTGGCACTGCTTGGGTATGGGTAGCCACGCACAGGCCTCTGGATGTTGCATGGATGTTATGGTCGTGTGCTGATCCGTGCGCAGTCGTTCTTGGCGGAGCAATAGTCCGAATGCTCAGATCAAGCGCGAAACCTCTACCTTCGCGTGCGTAATCTGGCACTTTATCTCCAAGATAATCGGCCAGTGCGTCAGCCAATCGGCCCAATTGCCGTAACATCGCCTTAACACTTTTTGACCCGGACGGGTT
>PMHI01000689.1:0-127 GCA_003156615.1 Acidobacteriaceae bacterium
CGGTCGACGTCAAACTCACTGGGGAGCTGCCGAAGGGCGCGCGGCCTGACCTCAGTGTGGACGGAACCATCAATCTGGAACGATTGGACAACGTGCTCTATGTCGGTCGTCCAGCATTTGGGCAGGA
>PMHI01000689.1:217-9754 GCA_003156615.1 Acidobacteriaceae bacterium
GAGGGAGTCAGCGATGACCGAAGCAGGGCAGGCACTCATTCAGATTCAGGACTTGACCAAAATCTTCTACACCGACGAAATCGAGACCCACGCACTCTCCGGCATTCATCTGTCGATCGATAAAGGAGAGTACGTCGCCATGNNCGCTATTCGCTGAACGGAAAGACGGTCGAGAACCTCAACTTCGCGGAGCGGTCGCGCATCCGCAATCAGGAGATTGGTTTCATCTTCCAGAGTTTCAACCTGATTGGGGATTTGACGGTGTACGAGAATGTCGAACTGCCGCTGACCTACCGTCAAAGAATGCCGGCCGCCGATCGCAAGGCGCGGGTGATGGAAGCTCTGGAGCGAGTCGGCATGGCGCACCGCATCCGGCATTATCCGTCGCAACTTTCGGGAGGCCAGCAGCAACGCGTCGCGGTAGCGAGAGCGCTGGGCGGAAAGCCGTCCATCCTGCTCGCCGATGAGCCCACGGGAAATCTCGATTCGCGCAACGGCGAAGCGGTGATGGAACTGTTGCAGAACCTGCATCGCGAAGGAGCGACGATCTGCATGGTGACGCACGATCCGCGCTTCGCCAAGCACGCGCAGCGCGAAGTGCACTTGTTCGACGGCAAGGTGGTGGCCGAGGAAGAATTGAAGAAGCTCTTGCAGGAGACCAGTGCATGAGTGGGCTGCTGCAGGATTTTCGTTATGCACTGCGGCAATTGCGCAAGAGCCCTGGCTTCACCGTGGTTGCGCTGATCACGCTGACGCTGGGGATCGGCGCTACGACGGCCATCTTCAGCGTCGTCTACGGAGTGTTGTTGCGTCCGCTGCCCTATTTCGGCGCCGACCGAATCATGGGGATCTCCGAAGTGAACTCCCAGGGCGGGCTCTCGCACCTTGCGGATCCGAACTTTGACGACTTCCGCGATCAAAACCATAGCTTTCAATCCATCGCGAAATACACGGCCGAACCTGTTTCGGTTTCTGGAGCATCGCGGCCGACGCGCACCGTAGTGGCAGCGGTAACGCCGCAGTTTCTTACAGTATTCGGCGTTCAGCCGATCCTAGGCCGGGATTTTACGGCGAGTGATGACAAGAAAGGCGCCGGACCTGCCGCGCTCGTGAGCTACGGTTACTGGAGCGAAGACCTGGGATCGCCCCAGGATCTTTCCCAAGCGCATCTGAAAATTAACAACGCGATCTATTCCGTGATTGGCGTGCTCCCTTCGGCATTTCGCTTTCCGAATGACGTGGACGTCTGGATTGCTGCCGATACAGGTGGCGAGAGTTTGAGCCGCACGTCGCACAACTATTTTGGCGTCGGCCGGTTGAAAGGTGATGTAAGTGTCGCTCAGGCGCGAGCCGATATCAGCGCAATTGCCCGAAGAATCTACCAGACATCGAACGAGAAGACCGACTATCTACTGAGGGATGGAGCAGTAGTTCCGCTGCAGGATTCGATTACCGGCGCCGTGCGATCGCCGCTGCTGATTCTGCTTGGCACGGTGGGACTCTTGTTACTCGTAGCGTGCGCGAACGTTGCGAACTTGCTCCTGGCNNTGTTGCTCTCGCTGATCGGCGGAGTTCTTGGAGTGCTCGCCGCGCTATGGGGCGTTGCCGGATTGGTGGCCCTGGCTCCGAATAATTTGCCTCGGCTCGACAGCGTTTCCGTAAGCATGCCCGTGCTGCTCTTCGCGTTCTTGCTCTCCACTGCGGTCGCCGCCGGGCTCGGCGCGTTTACGGCTGCGCGAGCGACGCGAGGCGACTTGAGGAAGGGCCTTGAGGAAGGCGGACGTGCGCAGGCCGGTTCGCTTGGCGGCCAGCGCGTGGGGCGAGCGATTGTCGCGGCGCAGATTGCCATCACGTTAGTGCTGGTGATCGGCGCGGGGTTGCTGGGACGCAGCTTAATGAAAGTTCTCGAGGTGAATCCTGGATTCCGAGTGGACAAGATCATAGCAATGGACGTCTCGCTGCCGTGGGCAGACGATCCCAATCTGCCGATGTCGGAAGATCCCAAAGGAAAGTTGGCCCAGGGAATTTTCTTTTCCAACCTGATTGACCGGCTCAAACAAATCCCCGGCGTGCGCAGTGTGGGAGCTGCCAGCGCGCTGCCCATGACTGGCGGATTGCCCGATGGAATGTTTTTGTCGATAACGCAGAATGAAGCACCCAAAACGATGGACGGCCTGGCTGCATTGTGGAATCAAAAGGAACGGATGGGCGATGCGGATTTTTGTGTCGCCACCGACGGATATTTCCACGTGCTAGGAATTCCGCTGATTGGCGGACGAATGTTCGACGAGCGGGACGGCGCGAACGCGCCGCATGTGGCGCTGATCAGCGAGTCCCTGGCGCACGACCGCTGGCCCAACCAGGACCCGATCGGACGCACCATTGAATTTGGAAACATGGATGGCGATATGCGCCTGTTGACGATCGTAGGAATCGTGGGCGACACGCGGGAATATGGCCTCGACCACCCGCCGCGCCCGACAGTCTATGTAAATCTATTCCAGCGCCCCCGCGCGTTTATGACGGTGACGATGCTGAGCGATGCCGACACGCGCTCGCTGACCTCGGCCGCGAGCGGAATTTTGCACGACCTCAATCCGGAAATTCCGACGAGCTTTCAGACATTTCAGCAAGTGTATTCTGCGTCGCTCGGTTCACGAAAATTCAACCTGATGCTGATCGGATCCTTCGGAGTGACTGCGCTGCTGCTGGCGACCGCCGGAGTGTTTGGCGTAATGGCGTATTCGGTGAGCCGGCGCACGCGCGAATTCGGCGTGCGGGTCGCGCTTGGGGCCACCTCGGGGGACGTGCTGCGCATGGTTCTGGGGCAGGGAATGGGCACGATCTTGATCGGCGTGGCGATTGGAATCGTGGGTTCGTTGGCGCTAACGCGGATGGTGTCGTCGTTGCTGTTCGGCGTGACGGCAACAGATCCGGTCACATTCGTGGGACTGACGCTTTTGTTGGCCTCAGTGGCGCTCGCAGCTTGTTACATTCCGGCGAGGCGGGCGACGAAATTGGATCCGATGGTGGCGTTGCGCTGTGAGTGAGGTAGCGATGACGGGACTATTTCAGGACCTCCGTTATGCAATACGCCAGCTTCGCAAGAGTCCGGGCTTCACCGTGGTGGCGGTGGTGACGCTGGCACTGGGCATCGGGGCAAATACGGCGATTTTCAGCGTTGCCAATGGCGTCCTTATACGCGACCTGCCCTTCCAAGACCCTCAGCGGCTGGCGCTACTTTGGAGCGTTGGACGCGATGACAACCGCGACCAGCTTTCATTCACGGATGTCGATGATTACCGCTCCCAGAATCACGTCTTCGAGAATGTTGTCGCGTTTGGAAACTGGAGCGCCACCTTTACCGGAGCGGACACTCCAGCCCGNNTCCTTCTGACGTATGGCTTATGGCAGGACCGGTTTGCGGGTGATCCCCAAATCGTTGGAAAGCAACTTAGCGTGAACGGCAAGCCGTACACCGTCGTAGGTGTCACGCCGAAAGACCTTCCCATGCTACCGGTCACACTGGTCGATGGTCCCGCCCAGTTTTACCGGCCCGCCGCAGAAAAACACGACGACAAGGAACGACTGTCGCGGCACCTGCGCGCGATTGCCCGCCTCAAGCCGGGAGTTTCGGTCGAGCAGGCACAGGCAGATTTAGACGTCATCCATCGCGGCCTGGCCAAGCAATTCCCCAATGAATATTCGACCACCGGAGTGCGCGTCGTAAAGCTGCGGGACGATATTGCCTCTGGGCTGCGGCCGGCGTTGCTGGTGCTGTTAGGAGCCATCGGTTTTCTGCTTCTGATCGCCTGCGCCAACGTTTCGAACTTGCTGCTGGCGCGTGCCCTTGCTCGGCAGAAAGAGATTGCCATCCGCTCGGCGTTGGGCGCGAACCGGGCGCGGCTGGTTCGGCAGGTTCTGACCGAGAGCGTTTTGCTCGCATTGTGTGGCGGCGCGGCCGGGATCCTGCTGGCGTTCTGGGGAACAAATGTCATCCTGGCCATCGGCAGGAAGGCGATTCCTCAGCTCGCGGCCGTATCTTTGGATGGTCGTGTACTCGCATTTACCGCCAGCTTGAGTCTGGTAACAGGTTTGTTGTTCGGGCTGTTTCCCGCCCTGCGGGTTTCGGCCATCACTCTCAGCGACACGCTGAAGGAAGGCGCGCGGAACATCAGCGCGTCTCATGACACGTTCCGTAAGGCGCTGGCCGCCACTGAAATCGCGCTGAGTCTCGTGTTGCTGGCTGGTGCGGGATTGCTCGTGCGCAGCTTCAGCAAACTGTACGGCATCGATCCCGGGTTCCGCTCCGATCACCTGCTCACCATGGACATCGGCCTACCCTCCGCCAAATATCCAGAGGGAACTGACAAACCGCTGGCCTTCTATCGAGACCTGCTGGGCCGCATCAGCGCCCTTCCCGGTGTTGAGCGCGCAGGCGCAGTGAACGTGCTGCCGCTGGGGGCGAATTTTGATACAGCCGGCACTGAGCCGGAAGGATTCGTACACGGGCCGGGCGAAACGCCTTACCCCGAACGTTACATCGTGACCCCCGGCTACTTCGCCGCCGTGGGGATTCGCCTGGTTCGGGGCCGGCTTTTGACGGAGGCAGATCACGAGAACGCACCGCTTGTGGTTTTGATCTCAAACACTGCGGCCGAGCGCTGGTGGCCCCATCAAGACCCAATCGGGCGACGCCTAAAGGTGCCCGGATTCGATTATCAGCCGCAGCCCTGGCGAACCGTGGTTGGGGTCGTACAAGACGTGAAACAGGCTGGCCTGGGTGCGCCTCCCACGATGCAGATTTATCTGCCACATGCGCAGTACAGAAATGGATACCTCACGTTAGTAGTACGCACCAAGTCAGACCCACTGGCCCTGGCCGCGGA
Organism: Acidobacteriaceae bacterium; assembly: GCA_003156615.1. Next base: position 5,107 of record PMHI01000689.1, read on the forward strand.
GGTGCGGCGGCAAGTGGCCGAGGTCGATCCGGAACAGGCGGTTTCAAACATCGCCAGCATGGACCAAGTGCTTTTCGATTCGATCGCTTCACGAAGATTCTCGGCTATTCTTCTGGGCACTCTGGCTGGCTTGGGATTGCTGTTGGCATCCGTGGGAGTGTACGGAGTCATTTCCTACGGCGTCTCCCAACGAACCCGCGAGATTGGAATTCGCATGGCCCTCGGAGCCGCCCGAGGAGATGTTTTGTCACTGGTTGTGGGGGAGGGAATGAAGCTGCTACTGCTGGGAGTCGGGGCAGGCGCCATCTCTTCGTTGCTGCTGACTCCAGTCTTGTCCGGCCTGCTGTTTGGGGTAAGTCCGCGCGATCCGGTCGCATTCGCCGCGAGCGCGGTATTTCTCGCCGCGGTGGCTCTCCTGGCGTGCTACGTTCCGGCTCGGCGCGCTTCCCGGATCGATCCGATGGTGGCGTTGCGTTATGAGTAAGAGCGAGAAACCGATATGAGCGGGCTATTTCACGATCTTCGCTACGCTCTGCGGCAACTGCGCCTGAGCCCGGGTTTCGCGGCAGTGGCCGTGCTGACTCTGGCGCTCGGCATCGGGGCAACCACCGCGATGTTCAGTCTGGTCGATCGCATCCTGTTCCGTAGCTTGCCCTACCCGCAGGACCACGAACTGGTTTCCGTCGGCGTCATTGCGCCGATCATCGACGGTGAGTTTCTGTTTGCCGCTAACTATCTCGGGTGGAGAGACCATCAGACCCCGTTCGCTGATTTCACTTCGTCGACCGGTGTCAGTGATTGCGACCTTACCGACGAGGCTCCCGTGCGCGTTACCTGCGCCTCAGTAGCGTCGACATTCCTGCCGACGTTTGGTATTCAGCCGCTGGTGGGCCGGAATTTTACCCGGGAAGAGGACCAGCCAAACGCTCCGCCGGTGGCGCTCCTGACCTATGGACTCTGGCAAAGCCGATTCGGCGGAGATCGCAACGTGGTGAACCGCACGATTTCACTGAACGGCAAGACGGCGCGGATCCTGGGAGTTTTGCCGCGTGATTTCGAATTCCCCACACTTGCGCGCACCAGCATACTGGTGCCGGAAGCGCTCGACGAATCCATTGTGCAACGGAACCAGTTGGGCACGGTCGTCCGAGTATTCGGGCGGATGAAACCGGGGATCAGCGTTGACCAGTCCAAGGCTGAGCTCGAACCACTTTTCCGCGGCTTTGTTGAGTCGGCGCCGCCGCCGTTCCGAAAAGTGCTTCGTCTCGAAGTACGTTCGATCCGGGATCTCCAGGTCCATGACTCTCGCCGGGCCGCGTGGCTGCTGCTCGCATCGGCCCTGGCAGTGCTTCTGATCGCCTGTGCCAACGCGATGAATATCCATTTAGCTCGCAGCGTCGGAAGGCGGCACGAGTTGGCCATCCGCTCCGCTCTCGGCGCAGACCGGGTTCGTCTGTTCCGGCAGAGGTTCACGGAGAGCGTATTGCTCGCCCTGATGGCAGGGGCTGCCGGTACAGGACTGGCTTGGTTTATCGTCCGGGTGTTCGTTGTGCTTGCGCCCGCGGGAATTCCGCACTTGTCCGACGCGACGGTAGACGGAAGGGTACTGCTATTCGCAATCATCGTGTCTCTGGCTTCGGGAATAGTTTTCGGAACTGTACCTGCGCTCGAGAAGCCGACGAGACAGATGCTGGTCGTCACGGCCACGGCGGGTGTCGAACGCGCGCGACTGCGGCAAATGCTCCTTGCGGCCCAAGTGTGGATGGCTGTCGTGCTGCTGTCGAGCGCCTTGTTATTCGTGCGCAGTCTGCGCAATCTGGAAACCAAACCTCTGGGCATGAACACGGAAAACATCGTCACGGCGCAGATCACCTTGGGGCAGCAAAAATATTCCAGGGCTCGGGAGCGCCTTGCGTTCTTTGAGGAACTGGAACGGAAACTGAAGGACCTTCCCGGGACCAGCTCCGTGGCTTTAAGCGACTCACTTCCACCCAGTGCGACGGCTCGCACCGTGCCATTGGTGGCATTGCAGGCCGAGGGACGCCCGCCTCTGGGACCGGAGCAGGGCATCGGCGGAGTGGTGGGATGGAGAGCGGTTACGCCGGATTATTTTTCGGTTCTGGGCATTCCACTGCTGCGCGGACGCAGCTTTGAGGACGCGGACCGCAAGCCCGGTTCTTACGCGGTCATCCTCAATGAAGCTCTAGCACAGCGGCTTTTCCCTGCCGAGGATCCGCTGGGCAGGATCATCCGTTTTCCCCAGGGGGAAGGCAGGGCGGGTATCGCCCACACGATAATCGGCGTGACCGGCAACACCGAAAATCAAGGCCTCGGGGGCCGCGTCGGTCCCGAGTACTACATGGTCCGCCGGCATGGAGAAGACGACGCTATCTTTCAGTATCCCGATTCTCAGCACATCAGCATTGTGGTTCGAACCGCAATTGGGGCACAAGCCGAAGCCGAGCAATTGCGCAACACCGTCAAGGCGCTTGACCCTACGTTGCCGGTGGATGTGGATACTCTGCGCCAGAGTGTCGCCAAACTCGCGGAGCGTCCACGCTTCAGCGCAGCCTTGCTTTCTCTGTTTGCCATCGTTGGCCTGCTCGTGACGGCACTCGGCATTTACGGCGTCGTCTCACTGTTGGTTAGTCAACGCACGCAGGAGATCGGCATTCGTATGGCTCTGGGGGCAACCCCAATGAGTGTCAGCCGAATGATGGTGTGGCAAGCGTCCCTATGGATTGGCTTCGGCGCCGCTGCTGGGATTATCGGTTCGCTCGCTGCCGCCCGTTGGATCGGTTCTCTGCTGTTCGACATACCTGCGAACGACCCGGCAACGTTGGCCGAAGCCGCAGCGTTGCTTCTAGTGGTGGCGCTATTGGGGGCATGGGTCCCGGCTCGCCGTGCCGCCAAGATCGATCCCATGGTGGCGCTGCGCTACGAGTAGGAGGACAACTGAGATGACCGGACTACTCCAGAATGTTCGCTACGCACTGCGCCTGTTGCGCAAGAGTCCCGGGTTCACCGCGATTGCAGTGCTTACCCTGGCTCTGGGCATCGGACTGAGCACTGCGATGTTCGGCGTGCTGAATGCCGTGCTGCTGAGACCTTTGCCATTTCCCAATCCTGACCGTCTGGTCAGAATCTTAGCGACCCAGGGTGGCAGGACAATCAGTGGCCCGTCTCCCCTCGATGTTCGCGACTTTCGAACTCAAAACCTTACGTTCGAGAAATTCGCCGTGTACGACATCTGGCCGAAGAATGTTAGTACCGGCAGCGGATCCATCGAGCCCGAGCAGATGCGGGTAGGGTTAGTCCCAGCCGAGTATTTCGAAGTCTTGGGCGTCAAGCCTTTGCTGGGGCGTTTGTTCAGGGACGAAGAAAACCAATGGGGAAATCAGTTTGAAGCCATTCTGGGCTACAACTTCTGGCAGACTCGGTTCCATGGCGATCCATCCATACTGGGCAAAACCATTCGGATCAATGACGAACCTTACACGATTATCGGAGTCATGCCGGGCGAGATTCCTGAATTGTTCGGTGACACTACACAAGGCAAAGTTGAGCTGTGGAGCCCATTCGTTCCCTATACGAAGACCAGCGAGACGGTATGGACGGAAGCCCAACGTGGGTCGCGCGGGTGGGCCACAATCGGGCGATTGAAATCGGGGGTCAGCCTCCAGGAGGCGAACGCGGACCTTCAGCGACTCGCGCAGAATCTGGCCGCCCAATATCCGCTGGACCGCGGTGTAGGTGTAATGCTCCGTCCTCTCGAGGAAGAGCACGTCGCCAATCTACGTCCCATCCTGCTCCTGCTGATGGGCGCGGTGATTCTAATTCTGCTGATCGCCTGCTCGAACGTTGCGAATTTGTTGTTGGCAAGAAACTCCAGCCGCACTCGCGAGATCGCGGTGCGCGTGGCGATGGGTGCGGAACGATCTGCCCTGATTCGGCAATTCATGACCGAAAACCTGGTGTTAGGCATGTTCGGCGGAATCATAGGCGCAGCGTTGGCATGGGGCGGCTGTGCCCTGGTAGCGCGCGCCCATCCCGCCCAACTGACTCAACTTGCCGGGGTGGGAGTTGATCTCCGTGTGCTCGCCTTCGGGTTTGGAATTTCAGTTTTAAGCAGCTTGCTTTTCGGAACTCTTCCGGCGTGGATCAGCCTGAGAATGAATCCATCGGAAGTGCTCAAAGAAGGCGGTCGATCGAACATCGCTGCCCGCAGCAAGCGCTGGTTGAGGCATTCCTTTGTTGCCGGGGAGCTGGCACTGGCCGTCCTGCTGTTAGTCGGCACCGGGCTTCTGATTCAGAGCCTGGTGCATTTACAGAGCCAGCAGCTGGGTTTTCGCGTAGATCATTTACTAAGAACGCATTTTTTCCTGCCATCCGTTCGCTATCCCGATCGCGGCAGCATCACCCGTTTTTCGGACGAATACGTGGCGCGAGTCCGCCAATTACCCGGAGTCGAGGACGCTGTGATCAGCGCGGCCTACCCGTTCGATGATCAGTGGACGGCAAATTTCACCATCGTAGGCCGGCCCGTATCGCAGCTTGAAGATACGCCCGCGGCGGCATTCAATTCGACGGACTCGCATTATCTTCACACGCTTCGAATCCCGCTGCTCCATGGCCGCGACTTCTCGGA
>PMHI01000689.1:9854-14002 GCA_003156615.1 Acidobacteriaceae bacterium
ACGCTCTTCCGGCAGACGCCGGAGCTGAACGCTGGCTTCAAGAATTTAATCGTGCGCTCGACTCTCGACCCGATGCAACTTGCCGCACCGGTTCGCCGGCAGCTTCGCTCGCTCGATGGCGACCTGCCATTCGCCGAAGTTTCGACGATGGATCAGATCATGCAGGGACAGACCGCCGACCGCCGTTACACCACCGGTCTACTCGCGTTGTTCGCAGCGTTTGGAGTGATGTTGTCAGGAATCGGTGTGTACGGAGTGGTCTCCTACGTTGTCGCGCAGCGCACCAGTGAAATCGGCTTACGTATGGCCTTGGGAGCACAGCGCGGGGACGTGCTCTGGCTCATCGTAAAACAAGGGTTGTGGATGGCCGTAATTGGAGCCGCAATCGGACTCCTGTGTGCCTGGATTCTTCGGCAAACCGTCGCTCAGCTGGTCTTTGGAATCTCGCCAGCCGATCCGATGACCCTCGGCACCGCGGCATTGTTACTGATCGCATTTGCGGTGGCAGCAAGCTTGGTCCCGGCCCGCCGCGCCGCCAAGGTCGATCCCATGATCGCGCTACGCTACGAGTAGGAGGGCAACTGAGATGACCGGACTACTGCAAGACGTTCGCTACGGACTGCGCCAGTTGCGCAAGAGTCCCGGGTTCGCCGCGGTCGCGGTAATTACCCTGGCGCTGGGCATCGGCGCAAACACAGCCATCTTCAGTGTGGTCAATGCTGTGCTGGTGCGACCTCTGGGTTTTAAGGAGGCCGACCGGCTGGTCCGAATCTGGCACGTTCCTCCGGCCAAGAGTTTTCCCGGCATGACGACTTTTTCAGTCTCCGCGGCAAATTATTTGGACTGGGAAGGCCAGAACCACGTATTCGACCGCACGGCGATTTACGACTACCGCGGTTTCACCCTGACCGGCGGCGACAAGCCTGAACAGGTAAACGCCGTCGGGGTATCTTCCGGTTTCTTCGCTACGCTGGGTGTTCCGCCAATGCTCGGTCGCGTGTTTTCTCCCGAAGAGGATCAGCCGGGACGCTCCCTCGTTGTAGTTCTCAGTCACCGTTTGTGGCAAGAGCACTTCGGTGCCAATCCTGACATCGTGGGCCACAACATCAACCTGGATGGCCAAGGCTATCTCGTGGCTGGCGTCATGCCAACAAGCTTCCGGTTTCCCGACTTTGCGCAGGTATGGACCCCGATGGCCTGGACCGATAAAGAACGTGCGGTGCGCGGTGAACACCACTATGGAGTCATCGCACGGCTCAAGCCTGGCGTTGAATTGACGCAGGCGCAGGCGGAGATGAACACCATCTCCAGCCGTCTGGAGCAACTGTATCCCGAGGACGACAAGGGATGGGGCGCCGTGGTCGTCCGCTTGCATGAAGATCTGGTCAGCGATGTGCGGCCCGCGCTCTTGGTTCTGTTGGGAGCAGTGACTTTCGTTCTTCTGATTGCTTGCGTCAATGTGGCCAACCTTACACTCGCGAAGACTTTCAGCCGGCAAAAGGAGATTGCGATTCGAACCGCGCTGGGCGCTAGTTCGGCCCGGGTGCTCCGCCAAGTCCTCACCGAGACTGTGCTTCTCGCCCTCATGGGAGGAGCGCTCGGCCTGATCTGCGCGCACTTTGGGGTTCGCCTGATTGTGGCTTTTCTGGCGGATAAGTTGCCGCGCTCGATCGAAGTGGGGCTGGATTCCCAAGTTCTTGCCTTCGCCGCGGTCATTTCCGTAGCCACTGGCATTCTTGCGGGAGTGCTGCCAGCACTGCGCTTGACTCGGAGTAACACCAATGAGGCCCTCAAACAGGGATTGGGTCGAACCGATGCGGATTCAAGCGGACACGGTACGCGCAGCACTCTGGTGGTGCTGGAGGTTGCCCTTTCCCTGGTGCTGCTGATCGGCGCGGGGTTGATGATTCGCAGTTTCCGCAGGCTTCTCGCTGTGAGTCCGGGGTTCGATCCTCACCATGTGCTGACCATGACAGCCGCCGTCTCCAGGGCGAAGTTTCCCTCACCCGCTCAGCAGGTCAGTTTTTTCGAGCGAGCGCTCGAGCGGGTACGGGCGTTGCCCGGTGTCGAATCCGCGGGCGTGACGGATGACCTTCCCTTAAGCGAGGAAGGTTCGCATCAGCCCATTGCAATCGAGGGCCGCCCTGTCGTGCCCATGGCGGAGCAACCGGAGGTCGACGTGCGTCTCATCAGCCCCGGTTATATGAACACATTGCGCATTCCGATCCTCCGTGGCCGCGACTTCGGCGCCACCGATGTCGCGGGAAGGCCGGCGGCGGTTCTGATCAGCGAATCCATGGCCCGCCAGTTTTGGCCCGGCGAAGACCCTCTGGGAAAGCGTCTCACGCTGAACTTTTTTCCGGACACGATTCGCGAAGTGGTCGGAATCGTGGGCGACATCAAGCTTGACAGCCTGGACCAGACTCGTCCCGGCCCAACTCTCTATTTCCCGCTGGACCAGCTTTCTGTGCCCGCGCTGGGGGGTTGGAATTCGTTTCCGTTGAGGTTTGCAGTGCGCTCCACCGGCGATGCCAGCGGGGTGGTGTCTGCCGTGTCGAATGCCGTGCACGAGGTCGATCCTGAGATTCCGGTGCGCGACATTCTGCCCATGGACGAACTGGTCACGAACTCTGTATCTTCCGAGCGGTTCAACATGCTTCTGCTCGGCTCGTTCGCCTCTCTCGCCCTGTTGCTGGCCGCTGTGGGCATCTACAGCGTGCTGTCCTACAGCGTGAAACGGAGCACGCGAGAAATCGGAATCCGCCTCGCCCTGGGTGCCCGGCTCGGCGACGTGCTGCGCATGGTCGTGCTCGAGGGCATGAAGCCAACCTTGCTCGGAGTCGCTATCGGAACAGCGGGCGCATTGGTGCTGGGACGCGTTTTGTCGCGTCTGATCTTCGAAGTGCGCCCGACGGATCCGGTTACATTCGTGGCGGTTGCGGCGCTGGTGGCCGCCGTCGCGCTCGTGGCCAGCATCGTCCCGGCCTATCGGGCGACCAAGGTCGATCCCATGGTGGCGCTGCGCTACGAATAAATCGGAAGAAAGCAGTTTAGGAGAAACATGATTCAACTCAAGAACCTCGAACGCAGTTACAAAACCGCTGCTGGACAAACCTGGGTGCTTCGCCGCATCAACATGGAGATTCGCGAAGCCGAGTTCATCACGGTGATGGGGCCGTCCGGCGCAGGAAAATCGTCGCTTCTGAATGTGCTCGCTTTTCTCGATGACCAGTGGCAGGGCGAGTTCTGGTTCCGCGACCAGGCGGCGCACGCGATGAAAAGGAAGCAACGGGCCGAGCTGGCGAAGAAAAACATCGGGATGGTGTTTCAAAGCTATCACCTGCTCGACGATCTCACGGTGCTCGAGAACATCGATCTGCCGCTCTCCTACAAAGACATTCCGCGCAACCAGCGGCAGGGCCTTGTCGCCGACACACTCGATCGTTTCCAGATTGTCGCCAAGAAGGATCTCTACCCGAGCCAGCTTTCTGGCGGGCAACAGCAGTTAGTGGGAATCGCGCGGGCAGTCATCCATAAGCCGTCGTTGCTGCTCGCCGACGAGCCGACCGGCAATCTGCACTCCTCCCAGGCCAAGGAGATCATGGAGCTCTTCCGGGAATTGAATCAACAGGGAACCACGATCGTGCAGGTCACTCACTCCGAAACCAACGCCGCGTATGGCACTCGTACCATTCAGTTGCGCGATGGTTGGCTGGTGGGCGATACGGCAAATCCGACGATGGAGCCGAGTCCTGCGGCGGTGAATCAATGAACGTCTGTTGCCGTAAACGGTGCTTTGCCATTCCACGGATCGCCGCACTGCTCCTTCTCGCCTCGGCCATGATCGAAGCCCAGGTACGCACTCCGGTTCAATTGGAGATGCCCCAATCGCACAATCCGCTGAGCCCCTACACTGCCGATCATGTGCCCGAACCCGTACTGACCAATTCGCCGCGTCTTGATCGGCTCATTCGTGATGGAAAACTGTATCTATCCTTGAAAGATGCGATTGATCTGGCGCTCGAAAACAATCTGGATTTGGCGATCGCCCGCTACAACCTGCCGATTGCCGATGCGGACCTGCTCCGCACCAGGGCTGGCGGGAGTTTTCTCGGCGTGAATACGGGTGTGGTGCAGGGAACGCCTGG
>PMHI01000689.1:14008-16865 GCA_003156615.1 Acidobacteriaceae bacterium
TCCTCCTACGATCCGGCTCTCACGGTGGCGACGGGGATCGAACACCTTACCGAGCCGCTGTCGAGTACGCAAATCTACGGTGTCCCGTCCTTACAGCTGAATACGGCGCAGGTGAACGCCAGCTACACGCAAGCCTTTCCCACTGGCACTTCGATTTCTTTTGCGTTCAACAATAATCGGCAAACTACGAACAGCCCCGACTTCTTCCTTTCGCCGGCTTTGAATACCTATTACCGCTTTACTTTTCAGCAACAGCTTCTCGCCGGTTTCGGTTTCGGTCCGAACCTGCGCTACTTGCATATCGCCAAGAACAACAAGAAGATCTCCGATATCGCTTTCAAGAACCAGATCATCGCCACCGTCACCCAGGTCGAAAATATGTATTGGGATTTGGTGAACGCCTACGAACAGGCACGCGTGAACGAACAATCGCTCGCCTTTGCCAACCAAACTCTGGAGAACGCCAAGAAGCAATTACAGCTCGAAAGCATTCCGGAACTGGACGTGATGAAGGCGGAGGCCGAGGTTTCCCGGCGTGACCAGGATTTGACCGTGGCGCGGACGAGCCTCCAGTTGCAGGAATCGTTGATGAAAAACGCACTCACCAAGAGCCTCGACGATCCTACTCTGGGAGAAATGCCGGTTGTGCCGACGGATCGCATGCAGACCACCAACACCGAAGCAGACACGGGTAAGCCGATTCTCGATCTGATTGCGGAAGGGCTGCAGAATCGTCCGGAGCTGCTCGAGACCGACATCGACTTGGCCAACCGGCAGATCAGCCGAAAAGCAGAGCGGAATGCGCTCCTCCCCACCCTTTCTCTCGTCGGTTTCTACGGCGGGAGTGGTCTCGCCGGGTTGGTGCCTCCCGGAGTCACCACAACCTCCACCGCCCCCACCGATCTGACGGGCGCGTGGCAAACTGCTTTCAACAATTCATCCCCAGACTACTTCGTCGGACTCAACCTGAACATCCCGTTTCGCAACCGCGTCGCCAAGGCCGACCANNTATCGTTCCGAGTTGGAGTACCGGCAAGCCAGCCTGCGAAAAGAGCAGTTGAAAAAGCAGATTCGGATCGAGATTCGCAACGCACAATATGCCCTCGAACAATCGCATGCCAGGGTTGAATCAGCCCGCAAGGCCAGAGATTTAGCCGAACGCAGCTTCGAGATCACAAAGAAAGAGCAAGATTTGGGATCGGGCTCCAGTTACCAGACCATGACGGCGCAGCGGGANNACTTTGGAACATAATGGAGTGCTGATTCAGGATGCGGTCACCGGGACGGTTGCCGCTTCCTCTCCATAGCTCATGCCGACTTCGGCCAAGCCGCAGGATCTGCGCAACGTGGTGCCTTTCTCTCCCCATGAGAACCGTGCCCCACGGATTTTGGCGGCGGACGATCAACCGCACATCCTCGAAGCTCTCCAACTTCTGCTTCATCCCCAGGGTTATCGAGTCGAGGGCGCCAAATCTCCGGCTGAGGTCCGGGAGGCCTTGGCCTTGGATTCTTATGATGCGCTGCTGATCGATCTCAACTACACGCGGGACACCACTTCTGGTCAGGAAGGCTTGGGCCTTCTTTCCGAAATTGTGGCGACGGACAGCAATCTCCCGGTCATCGTCATGACCGCATGGGGCAATGTTGAACTGGCGGTGGAAGCCATGCGGCGTGGGGCTCGAGACTTTATCCAAAAGCCCTGGGAGAATGAACGCCTGCTCGCCATTTTGCGGACGCAAATCGAATTGCATCGTACTCTCCGTCATGCCGAGCGGCTGGCTGCGGAGAACCGGCTTCTCCAGGTTCAAGGCCGCCCGGACTTCATCGCCGCGGCGGCGTCCATGCAACCTGTATTAGAGGCGATGGCGCGGGTCGGCCCCTCTGACGCAAATGTCCTTATTACCGGCGAACATGGCAGCGGCAAAGAGGTGGTCGCGCAAACGCTGCATGCTCTTTCTCTTCGTGCTTCACGCTCGATGGTTGCGGTGAATACGGGCGCGCTGGCGGAGGGACTATTTGAAAGCGAGCTTTTTGGCCACGTGAAGGGTGCATTCACCGATGCCCGAACGGATCGCATCGGACGCTTCGAATTAGCCGACGGGGGCACGATCTTTCTGGACGAAATCGGAAATGTGCCCATCCGGCAACAGGCAAAATTACTGCGCGTGCTGGAATCGGGTGAGATCGAGCGGCTGGGGTCGGCGCGGCCGAGGAAGATCGACGTGCGTCTGATCTCGGCTACCAATATTGACCTTAAGGCGGCATGCTCTTCGGGCCAGTTCCGCGAAGACCTCCTTTTTCGGCTGAACACGGTCGAGATCCATGTGCCGCCACTCCGCGAGCGCCGCGAAGACATTCCGACGCTTGCAATCCATTTTCTCCGGCGCTATGCGTCTCGCTATCGCAGCGAAGTCGCGTCCTTCGACAGTTCTGCACTGCAAGTCATGGCCCAATATTCATGGCCTGGTAATGTTCGCGAACTCGAACACACTCTGGAACGTGCCGTCCTGATGTGCCGCGGACGTGAGATTCAACCCGCGGATCTCGGGCTGAATCTGCAGCGACCGCAAGCCCAAAATCTCGAAGAGCTTAGCTTGGAAGCGGTGGAGGCGCTCCTGATCCGAAAAGCGCTGCAGCGTTTTCAGGGGAACATTAGCCAAGCCGCCGAAGCCTTGGGGCTGAGCCGTGGTGCGCTCTATCGGCGCATGGAAAAGTATGGCCTCTAGTCCCGAGACCAGGGCCAAGACGGAAATGCGGAAGGTTCCTCGCAAACGGGTCCGCCTCCTCTACGAGCATCGCATCAGCCTCTACTCACTCCTTGTCGCTTTACCCGGTATTGTGGCCAGCGGCATTTTTA
>PMHI01000689.1:16886-17108 GCA_003156615.1 Acidobacteriaceae bacterium
TTTCGCTGGAAGTGAATGCGCTGGCCGATCTGCTCTCGGATCAGCGAATCCGTGCCATCGAAGCAACGGCTCTGCTGCGCCGAGTCGTCGAAGAAATCGATGCTCCTTTATTCGCATTTGACCCGGACCGAGTGCTTCGACTGGTGAATCCCGCGGGCGAAAAGCTCCTTCAACAAGCAGCGGTTCGTCTCCTCGGACGTACCGCCGACGAAATCGGTCTGG
>PMHI01000436.1:0-934 GCA_003156615.1 Acidobacteriaceae bacterium
ACCAGGTGTTATCCACGTCGAGGATGGTTCGACCTGGCCGGTGTTCGAACGTGTCGCCGATTTCAAAATCCTCGTAATAAAGCCCAGATGTTTCCCGATAACGCTTTGGGCCCAATTGCCGATATGCCGAAAGTGTCGTTTCCATAACGTCTCCATTTACTTGTTCCATACGACCTTTTTGTTCTTCATGCCGCTTTGCTTTCTACTGAGNNTGGTGATCGACAGTACCCACCCCCTTCTGATTCACGGCCAGGATCTGACGAGCCTCTGCGATCTCTTCTGCAGATGGAACAAATACTTCATTAATGATCGAGATTTGGTTAGGATGGATTGCCGCCTTGCTGTGAAAACCCAAATCCATAGCTGCCTTGGTTTCTCTCTTCAACCCGTCCAAGTCAGCGATGTCAAAAAATGGAGAATCAACGGCAAGGATCCCCGCAGACGCGGCGACCTGGATGATGCGCGATCGGACAAATAACATCGTTTCCCACCCTGTCTTCGCGCCAAGATCCGCTTCCATGTCCGCGGCTCCGAACAGCAGAGCAACCGGTCTGACATCACTGCTCACGATGTCAGGTAGAGCCTCGACTCCTTTTGCCGACTCTATGAGGGCAATAATCTCTGTCTCTTTCGCAGCCTGGTCGAGGAGCGCGCGAACCATGCTGATGAACGCAGGGGAATCGCACTTCGGCAGGATGATGTAGTCCGGGGCAGCTGAAGATTCGAGAAGCGAGTGCAAGTCTTCGATTCCCGTTCGAGTTACCGGGGCATTAATTCGAAGCGCGCATGGCAACCGACTTTCTGCGGGCTGCACAAGGTATTGCAGGGCGGCAGTGCGAGCTTTCTGCTTGTCGGGGAGTGCAATGGCATCTTCGAGGTCAATGATGAGTGCGTCGGCATGTACTTCAGCCGCGCGGTCAAACCGGTCGGCTTT
>PMHI01000436.1:968-3226 GCA_003156615.1 Acidobacteriaceae bacterium
AATTCACCGCACTTGCTGCAAAAACAGGTGCCGAACATTCTGAAGTGCCGAAATGTCAGAGGGAACGAATCAGAACGCGAAGGAGCAGGATCAGCTCATGTTGGCCCTTGGCTATCGACCTCTGCCATATGCTGAACAGCGCGACGCCGTGTCTCCTCTATTTCTTGTAGCGAGCTCTTTAAGAGAACTGAACACTCCCGATCGGTGTATCTTTCGAGAACGGAGAGCACAAACACGAAGCGTTCAAAGTCCCCCAGCACGAGAACGCCCGCCAGCCGACCATACCGCAAATCGTTATTGGAAAGGGTGTGGTCGGTTGCCGAGCGTAACACACTTCGTTCTGATCCTGGAGGGCAATAGTGAGGCGATCGTATCCGGATTGCACTGCGCACTATGATCCCACGAGCCCAGGACGTAGCCCACTTCTTGAAGACGCGGTTTCCGTCTACGCAGCCCGCAACACCTGCCACAAAACATCGCCTTGCATCCTTTCGATTTCCCGTCAGCAACAAGGAGAGCAGGTAAAGGCCGCTCATACTCTCTGACAGCAGCTTGCGAGACATTTCGATCGTTGCATCGTAGCTCTTTAAGATCGCTTCGGCTGAAGGTGAAGGCTTCGTCATATTATGTAAACCGCTACTTTCGCTCGGGCCTGCCCAGACTGTAGACGCCGATGTGCGTGGCTTAGCATCTGGGCAAGTTGCCTATATAGTTCCCCTCGTCCGGATCGCTCCGCACCGTCACTTGCCTTTCCAGTTTCTCGGCAATCTCGGACAACGTGGTCTTCGATCTCTTGCAACCGAGTAACGCGATGGCAGTACTTACGACAATTGAGCCAAGCGCAATCCACAAAAAAAGATGACCATCGTTACTGCGCACACTGCGGTTTCTTGATACGTCTGAATCCGGATCATGCAACCCAGCGGCGTGTCTGCGACTTATCGCGTCCGATGATTGCATCTACCAACTCGGGTAAACAACTATTGGAGGCTCCGCCTTTGGGATAAAACGCGTCGGCAGCTACACCTCTAGGCACCCCATTACCCGAATATGCCCCGCTCATGGCGATGACTCCGATCTCCGGAAAGCGCTCCCGCACAACGGAAAGCAGCTCGAACCCGCTCATTCTTGGCATGTTCAGATCAGAGATAAGCACATCTGGAGGCTCGGACCTCATTTCCGCCAGCGCTGAGAATCCATCTGCCGCGGTCCGCACTTTGTATCCGAAGTCAGCGAATAGGCTTCCGAACGCACTCCGGAGGTCGTCATCGTCATCTACAATCAGGATGCTTGCAAGCTCTTTTGGCATTGNNGTTCCTCATCATGTTGCGTTGTTATATGACTCGGTCGACACGTGAGACGATCTACAGTTTGATCGATTGCCACACAACGTCGAATGTATTTCTGACATAGAAGAGCAACGGCAAGTTTGGTGGCAGTTCCAGGGGGCATCGCTCGGGATAACGGAAACAACTAGTTCACTCGAATCGAATATCCACACATCGAACTGCTCGACGTTTCAGCAGTCATCGGATTCGTAGGTTCATTGTCACGATTCATATGGATCAACCTCCAAATCGTGATCTTCGAGATCGCGATTCCTGGACTCGTAAGTTGGTTGCGCGCGCCTTCACACGGGCACACGTGTTCTTTAGCTCTTTGCATCTGGAGGAGAGTGTTCGAATCACTTCTCCACGCCTTTTTCGCGATCCTCAAANNTCCCCGAGATTCCAAAGGAACAACTGCTCTGCCCGGCAAATCTTGTACCAGTGGGAATGAGACAAAAGTTTGCTCAGCGTTCCTCGTTGCTTGTCGCCAGCGACAGTCGCTGCCAAACTACAACTGCCCGATACAAATGCAATTGAGTGGCCAATACGATAACGTTGAATCCACCGCACTTGCTAAAGAAGATCGTGCCGACAATTCTGATGTGCCGAAGATTCAGAGAGAATCAATCGGAATGTGGAGAGCAGGCTTAGCGTGCGGTACAGATCAAAGCGAACCTACGCGAACGCAACATTGATGGGACTCAAATTATCACTAAACAGGATCGCGCTCTGGACGACGCCACAGGAATGATTGAGGTACTATCCCAACAGCTTCGCAACCTGTACCGGGTGGAGACTCACAGATATTACGAGCAGGTATCTCGCGTGCGGCAGAAGATGAGGAGGGCCGTCAAACGCCCTTCCGTGCTAAGGACGAGCTCTAAAATGAAGCTGTCGTCCCTTCGGCGGTGATTGCAGGCGCGAAGCTCG
>PMHI01000081.1 GCA_003156615.1 Acidobacteriaceae bacterium
CCAGCATCTCCTTGGTCGCAAGGTCCATCGAGTGTCACGTCCAGAGCGTTGAGCTGATGTCTAATTTCGAGAAGATCGGACAGTGCTGGTGGAAGTAAATTTCCAGGGTAAGGGAGCCGCGGGAGCGTAGGCGGCGAGGATTCTTCGGACTTATTGTTCAGGCGCCAGTGAAATCGGGACGTCGGCGGTGACTACCGTAGACGGGTCATCCCGCAGCTTCAGGTAGAGAGTCTTCCCTTTGGGCTGTGGAATCGTCAGCGTGACTTGGACAAAGCCGTCGGGGACGGTCACAGAGTTGGTAAAGTCAGGATCGCTGCTGACGGCGTCGATCAGAAAGAGCTTGTCTCCATTCAGAGTGCATTGTTTTTCCGCGTCGCGCGCGCAACGAATTCCCTCGAGAACTGGGATTCGCACCAAGGTGACCAAGGGTTGCCAGGCCCCATCAATCCCATCCCCATCCACAGGACGAAACTTCAACGGCCCGAACGCCGAGGGACCGAGCAACTTCATGGGATCAAGCATGGCAAAAATGGTTTTGGAATCCTGCAGGGTAACGTTGCCATCTTTTTCGCTGAGCATCACGCTGAAGGACTCGTCAGCCGTGGCCACCTCGATCTTCTCGGTAGAGGGAAAATTCTCTGGCACCTGCGTCTTCAGAAAGAAATTCAGGCGCGCGTCCTGAGGAAGCTCATCCTGATCCAGCCTGACCGTGGATGGAGGGCCTGATGAATCCAGCAGGACACTCTTGCTGAGCACGTTGACGCGCGGCCGAGGAGCTTCCACGGCGGTTTTCAAATCCATAGAGCGGCCGTCCTGCAGCGCCACGTGCACCACGATAGAGTCTCCGGGCTGCAGCCGCTTGGTTACCGACGCGTCGTGGCAAACCAGCTTCAACTCGTCGCGCTGGTTGGCACGCGATAAACCGTCTGGCGCGAAACGCAAGCCGGCAACGTCGATCGCTGTGACTTGATCGAGTCTGGTGCCTTTGAGCACGCCGTCGGTGTCACCGGAGTGGATATCGAAGGCATCCAGCCGTCCCGCCTCGGAGTATGTATGGAGCGGAATCTCATCCGCCGGGCGAGTCCCCATCTTGTAGATCATCACGGTCAGCATNNAACCTTCACTTCCAGTTCTTCGGGCTTGGCAATCTTCCATCCCGCTTCGGTGATTTTGCCTTTTTCATCGCGCAGGCCGACGGAACGGACACAACAAGCATCCGGAGACTCGAGATGCAAAGTGTCTTCGCGCCCGACGATAAGGGCGCTGGCGTCTTTGGATGCAACTACCCACTGCTCAGGGCTGGATCCGCGCAACCGGAAGCGAGGGCCCTCAAAGGGACGAAAGCCCCAAACGCCCCGCAGGATTCCGCTGACCTCCCCCTGNNGTCCGGACCTCGTTTCCACGTGCAAGACGAAGTTGTGCGCCAACTCCGTGGCAAATGCCAAGGGAGCCCCGTCTGCAGGCAAGAGGAGGGAAGGCTTATCGATGCAGAAGACTTGCGCAGCATCGATGGCGCGCAGAGGTGGATCGGCCGCCGGCAGAACCAGCGGAAGAGCGATCACGATAACGGATTTTGGGTTCCGGAAAGAAGGTGGAGTGTTCAGACGAAGATTAAGATTGTCCTTCCTCGGCAGGGCTAGGGCCGGAATGTACTGATATTGCGCCGTGTGCGCTGTGCCCAGGATTCGAACCACGTCCACGACTGCGCCCACATAAGCGCTGTAGTATCCAGCGCCCGCGGTCGGAGTGGCGCTAACCTGCATCAGCAGGTCGCTGGATGGCCCAGAAGTAAGAGTTGCGACCATGGTCTGACTGTGAGCGTCGTCGAGGACCAGCTGATCCGTGTTCTGGGTAAGGCAGGGAGCCTGCTGGGCGCTGGGCTTGTCAAAACACTGCTGGTCGAGGCGCATGTCAAGGCTGCGCGCCAGCAGAGTGCTGCGCGCCTTCATCTGTTCGGGATCAGACGATGCAGCTTCACGAACGGAATCTAGATATTTTTCCAGGCGCTGGCGATCGAGGCTCGCCTGTTCCAGATCCTGCGCGGCACGAACGAAGGCTCCGGGCTTCCCTCGGACTGCGCTGCGCAGGGTACTGAACGCGCCCCCGGTTTCGGGCGCCAGAAACACGATCGCTTCTTCGGCTCCGTCCGGAACGGTGACGTAGACACCTTCGTCATGAACCGGCTTGCTCCACGCGTCGATGCGAGTGAACCATGAGTCCGGCGGAGGATTGGTCGATCCTCGCAGAAAGGAAATAACCATCAAGTAATGCACCGATTGAGTATCCGGCAGATCGGGATGCACCCAAAGCCGATCTCCCCACTGCAGATTGGGAACTTCGGAGATGGGAAGCGTATGCCCGGCGCGTTGTACGCGGACGTCGACCTTCGGTCCGGTCAGGTCAAAAGCGGCGGCATCGGCTCGCAGATTCGCCAGGCAGAAAACCACGGACGATAGAGCGCAANNATCCGAAAACGCTGGCCCGAATAAATCAAAACACAAGTCTCCCTTTTCAGAATCCGGGACAGTCATGATGCGCGCCAACTCGAAGCGGAAAAGCGAAAGACGCGCAAACCGGGCAAGTCGACGGAAACATCGCTGCTTCATCGTACCGCGGGTTCAGCCATGAGAGCAATGGATTCGCCAAACCGATAGTGCACGATCACACTAGGACCGTGGTGCTCGGTCGCGCCGTTAAATCTCCTGCAAAAACAAAGCGGCGGACATTTCGCATGGTCTGCGAACTCCGCCGCTATTCTTCGACGACTGCCTCTACCTTTTGAGAAAGAGATCATTTTGANNCAGAAAATTGCCGGCCAACGCTGGCACGTTGGATTATTGAAGGTTTGCCCGTTAATCAGGACTTGTGCGCACTCCAAGAAAGTTCGCGGTAATTCACCGAGAGATATAATCTCCGCGTGCGACGACCTATGCGGCATGTAATGGCGCTTCGCGTTTCCAAAGCGGTTCTCGTCTTTGCAATCGCACCTTTCTACATGATTCTGGTCCTAAACAACATCACGGATTACGGCTCCAACTATGAGTTTGTTCGCCACGTCCTGATGATGGACTCAACCTTTCCGGG
>PMHI01000096.1 GCA_003156615.1 Acidobacteriaceae bacterium
TCGTTGTCTCGTGATCCACTCGCGCACGTATCCGTAGGCGCGACGTACTCGACTTGTTCCAGCACCCTTTCCAATGCAAGGCTGCTGCCAATAATCTGCTCAGATCCACGGCGTGAAGAGTCTCGATCACGACTACTGAGCATCGGGGAAGTATCCATTGTGATCTCCTACCTTTCTGGTCTCTTACCTCATCGCCGTCCTATCCCTTGGTACTTGTCAAGGATTGTCGAGTCTGTCGCCACCCGCTGACGACCCCAGATAGTCGGCTGGTCGTTTCAATAGATCGTGCGACCAGACGCTGCGACTTTAGGGGGAGAAAATAATGCCTCTACGGAAAAACCAAAGGAGATGCGCTCTGTTGGGCTCTGCCGAAGGTCGACGACTGCCGATGGGCGCGTCGACTCTGCGGTAGTGACGACGCGATACTGTACGTCAGGTTTTTGCGTTAGCCTTCCCGAATGTCGATGTGCTTCCTGCCAAAGAGACGGGCATCGATCGAATAGGCACCTGGTCCGAGCATGGCCAATGCTGCACCGAGTGTTCCCAACAGGATGTAGATCCACGGATTTCCATGCGTCAAGAAGATTTTCCACGCTTCAAGGCTGGCCACGAGCGTCCCCGCGATCGGTGTCGATAAACCTGCGAGTAGAAGTAATCCCCCACCGATCTCGAGTACCGACAGCACGGTTAGCAGGATCGTGGCAGGGTCGCCCCACAGTCTCACGACTCCACAATCAATCATTCCAATTCCGGCGACAAGGCGGAGAAGTAGAAGGCCGGTGCCGGGCCAGCCACTGGCGAAACTAGAAAATAGCCTTTGCATAAAAGTGTCCCATACAAAGGCTAAGAGATTTCCCTGCGAGGTCGAAACCCGTGATTCTGGGATCGCGGAGTCCCCCATTTGGGGGATCTAAAGTTCGATTATTCCGCGCCTTAACCCAATCGTGACGGCATGGGTCCGATCGTTGGCGCCAAGCTTCGAGAGTATGTTCGTGACGTGACTCTTCACGGTCTCTTCAGTAATTGCGAGCTCAGATGCGATCACCTTGTTTGCGTTCCCGCTCGCGATCAATCGGAGCACATCGATCTCACGTGCGGTCAACTCGTCATCCACGGCATGGTCAGCCAGTTGCGCGGCGACCTCTGGCGGGATTCGCTTTTGTCCGGTATGAACAGCACGGATGGTATCAAGGAGTTCTCTATGCACGTGCCCCTTCAAAACATAAGCCCGCGCCCCCGCCTTGAGAGCTCGCAACACTTGAACGTCGCCAGAGTATGTCGTCAGGACGATGATCCGAGCATTGGAGAACTCGCTGCGAATGCCGATGATTGACTCAATCCCGTTCAAGCCCGGCATCTGGAGATCCATCAAGGTCACATCCGGATGCTGCAACCGGAACTGCTCAATAGCTTGCTGTCCGTTGCAGGCTTCAGCGACGATCTTCATATCCGATTCAGCATTGACCAGAGCTGCGATCCCCTCGCGGAGGAGAGCGTGGTCGTCGACGGTAAGAACCCGAATTGTCTTAGGACCGGTGCTCATGATTCCTCGCTCTGCGGAGTAGCTTGAATCCGCCGCCATTACGCGATGCTTCGTAAGCCACGGAAGCAGGAACAGTGAGNNTAAGCCACGGAAGCAGGAACATTGAGTTCAACTTCCGTACCCGCTCCGGCTTCGCTCCAGAATTCCAATTGCGCGCCGATTTGTTTCGCGCGTTCACGGATTCCGGGTAGCCCCCAGTGTCCGGCGCGCCTGCCCTCGCCCGCGACTTTCGGGTCGATGCCCTTGCCATCATCGCGGATGCGCAAGCGAAACAGTCGGTCCTCGTACCGAATCTCGGCCTCGATCTTGCGCGCACGTGCGTGCAGGAAAGCATTGCGTAACAATTCACGGGCGATCCGGTAGGCCTCGACCTGCAGGATCGGAGACAAGGTCTGCCGCGCTCCTTCTACGGTCACACCGAAGATGGCTGAATCGGGGTTTGCATCCTGTGAGCCCGCCAGTTCCTTCCCCGTCGCCGTCAGCATGTGCACCAGATCGCCCTCAGCGGCCGGCTCGGCGCGTAGGTTCTGAATCGCNNTCGCGGCCCTCCGTGATCGCCTGTTCCGCCTTACCAATAACACCATCGAGGGCCTCACTTGCTTCTTCGGGGCGGCGGGGAAGCATGTTACGAGCCGCCTGAATTCGAAACAGCAGACCGTGNNCGTGCAGTTCCCGCGCGATGCGGGTCCGCTCGCCGACGCGTGCGTCCAACGTCATGTTGAATTGACGCTGCAGCTGTTGAAGACGGAGTTGATAGAGCGCCCACAGCAGTAGAACAAAACCTCCTACGCAGGAGACGCGGAACCACCACGTGCCCCACCAGGGAGGTAATATCTCAATATCCAACGCAGCACCTGGCTCGTTCCAAGCGCCTCTACTGGTGGCGCCCTCCACTCGAAACTTGTACTTGCCTTTGGGCAAAGTTGTGTAACTCGCAACCCGTTGGTCGCTGCCTACCTCGTGCCACTGGTTATCCAATCCCTCCAGTTTGTACCGATAGCGATTGGTCACCGCATTGAAATAGCTGAGCGCTGAGAATTCGATGGCGAAGATGTTCTGCCGGTGAGAGAGGGTGATCGAGTCAGTGTAAGTTATGGATTTACTGAGTGGCGAACCGGACCCGATCGGGACCGAGGAGCCCGATAATCGAAAATCAGTCAACACCGTTTTTGGGACAAATGAACTAGCCACGATTCTGCTGGGGTAGAACGCGGTAGCTCCGCTGAAGCCGCCAAAGAACATCTCACCTCGCGGACTCCTGAAGCACGTCGACCAGCCTGTGAGGTCTGGCCCCGGTAGACCGTCCGCAGCTGAAAAGTTCTTGAACTTCTCCGTAAGGGAATCAAAGTTGGAAAGCCCATTATTGGTCCCAATCCACAACGTTCCGCGCTCATCTTCGAGAATACAACTCGCGACATTGCCGGCGAGACCATCCTTTTCGTAATAGGCCTTGGCACTGCCCGACCTTGGGTCAAACCTGTCGAAGCCGTCCTGAGTTCCAAGCCACATTCCCCCAGAACGATCAAAAAACACTGAGTTTATGCGGTGATCACTTACGGATTTCGGGTTGTCAGGATCATCTTTGTAAATCGTAAATTGCCCCGTCGTTGGATCGAAACGCTGAAGTCCCGATTCACCACCGAGCCACAACTTGCCATTGGAGTCTTCTTTGATGTCGGAATACTCAACTGTGTCTTGCGGATCTGGCTTATAAGTGGTGAATTGGCCGGTTGCCGGATCGAGACGCCTAAGGCCTCCCAAGGTTGCGGCCCAGAGGGTACCCTGGTCGTCGATAAAAAGTCGCATGATCGGGTGTTCGCTCTGGTTAGAGAGGGCGCCACGACTACGAAGATATGGTTCGGTTTGTCCGGTGGCGGGATTCAACCGTTGAAGTCCCTGCCAAAAAGTACCTGCTATGAGTGCGCCTGACCGATCCTCGATAATAGAGAGAACTTCCCCTTTGGTGCCTACGCCCGGAGGCACGGTATTCGTGCCATTCGCTCGGTCAATTCGATTCAGTGCTCCCGTCGATCCTATCCAAAGCACTTTCCGTCGATCTTCGTAGATGGACGTCACAAGAGAACGTCTCAATTGCCCCCGCTGATGAGTGAAATTCTCGAAAGCCGATGGTCTCTCGGAAAAGAAAAATGGAGCGCCCTCGTGCAAGTCCACCCAGATGTCGGATTCATTATCCTCAAAAAGTTGGATAACGCTGTTGCCGCCCAAACTCTCGTTATCCTCGGGATGATTCTTGTAACGAACGAGTGTGTTATGCACGCGGTCGTATTTCAACAGACCGGCACCTGAGGTGGCCATCCACATCGTGCCGTCTCGTGATTCGAGCATCGTGTAAATTCCTGCAATGGTCGTAGCCCGGTGCGCTCCTTCGTAGAAGGAATAGCAATTGAGCGTGCTGTCCTTGCGATCCAGCACGGCCAGCGGGCAGTGGGGTGAATCGCGGCCGATCCAGAATGAGCCGAACCTGTCCTCATGAAACATGAAAGGCGAGGGATCGCTCAAGCGAATATGGCGCGTTACCTTGCCGGCTTTTCGATCGAATGCGTCGAGTTCGCCGCTGCTTGCGACCCAAAATGTCCCCTGACGGTCTTCGTCGGCGAAGTTTATTTCATTACCGCTGAGGCTCGAAGGGTCGTTTGGATCATGTGTATACCGAACCGTATGTCCGTCGGCTGGATCAAGCATGAACAGTCCCTTGAGGGTTGCCAGCCATAACTTGCCATAGTGGTCTTCGCTAATGTTAATGGCCGCAACGTTTTCATTAATGCCCTGCCTGCCTATACGAAAGTGAGTGAATGTCTCGGTGACTGGGTCGAATCTGTCTAAGGACTCATCACAGGCCACCCAAAGAGTTCCAGAGTGGTCTACGAAAAGGTTTTTGACATAAACACCCCCCAAACTGTTTGGGTCACCTGGCTCATGTCGGAATACCTTGAAGCGGGAGCCGTCGAATCGATCCAATCCGTACTGCGTGCCGAACCAAAGAAACCCTAGCCGATCCTGAACCGTCGTTCCTGCCCTGGTCTGAGACAATCCATTCACGGCCGGGATCTGACGGAATCGGATATCCCTGCCATCGACTAACGGCAATCTGATCATCTTGGTATCGACCCTTGCCAGCGGCACACTTCTGGAAGCAAGTGGCGGGGCAGTAGGTTGCGTCGACCGGTCTTCCCCCTTGGCCCCAAAAGTTGTGCACAAAAGTGCGAAAAGAGAGTAGACCGCCCACGAACGTATCGAGGCTTCCCGTTGCCTCTTCCTTGTCTCAACGCGACGATCGCGGGGCTTTCTCGCTGTGTTCACAGGAACGGGCTCGCTTCAGTGACATCATAGTGCTCTTTCGGAAGATACGGTTTTGGTTTGAAGCAAAGTGTCGTGCAGGTCCCGCGCACTCCCCTTAGGAGCTTTTGCTGTTGCCTTTGCTCTCATCGCATCAGGGCAGCATTGCGGGCAGAAACAGAAACGAGTGGGAGGGGGATCGAATCGGTCGTCCGAAGCGATGGAGTGAAGTGAGGTCAGCAGCCGAGGCTAAACGATACTAGAATCGAAGGTTGTGGCAGATAGATGGCCACCGTTAGAGAATGGCCCATGTCTCAGCTTGCACCCCCGGAAAGTCCTGAGAACCTCGTCGCCGAACTGCGCCAGCTGATCTCCGAGGCAAGACGCCAAGCGGCCGCGACGGTCAACGTGGCTCTGACCCTCCTTTACTGGCGAGTGGGCGACCGAATCCGGCGCAGCATTCTAGGCAGTGAGCGTGCCGGGTATGGGGAGCGGATTCTTGCCACGCTGTCGCAGGAATTGGTGGGCGAGTTCGGCCGCGGCTTCGACGTGACGAATCTCACACGAATGATGAAGTTTGCGGAGGCATTCCCAGACGAGAAGATTGTTGCGTCACTGTCGCAACAATTGAGCTGGTCCCACTTCCGGGAACTGCTGCCGCTAGAGCACCCCCTCCAACGTGAGTTCTATGCCGAGATGTCCCGAGTGGAAGGCTGGAGCGTCCGCACCCTCCGGGGTCGGATAGATTCCATGCTCTATGAACGAACGGCCCTGTCCAGAAAGCCGGACGAACTGGC
>PMHI01000264.1 GCA_003156615.1 Acidobacteriaceae bacterium
TTTGAAAAGGCAGGGGCGCTGTTTGATTCTCAGCCCACTGGCCTGAATGCGTACGCCACTTGCCTGGTGAAACTCAAACAACCCGATAAGGCGGCAAGAGTATTCCAACGCGTCCTGGCTCTGAACCCCGAAGATCGACGGGAACGCCGCCTGCTGGCATCCGTTCAACTGATGGCGCACCAGCCCCAGGACGCTCTGGCTACCCTGGGGCCGCTGCTCGAGGGCAACGACCCGGAGGCCGAAACTCTGGAACTGGCCGCAACTGCTTACGAGGACAACAAGGAGACGCCAAGAGCCGTCAGCACGGTGCGGCAGGGGATTCTGCTTGACCCGAGTAACGTCAATCTATACCTGGATTTCGCCAACCTCTGCTATGCGCACGACTCGTTTCAGGTGGGGATCGATGTGGTTAGCGACGGCATAGGCCTGCAGCCAAAGGCAGCGGCACTCTATTTTGCGCGAGGCGTTCTCTATGTGCAGTTGGCCGAGTATGAGAAAGGCCAGGCGGACTTTGAAAAGGCCTACGAGTTGGATCCCAGCCAGTCTCTCAGTTCCGCCGCCCAAGGATTGGCCGCAGCGCAGCAAAACGACCTGGACCGCGCGCTGGCAAAGATTCAGGCAAGTCTGTTACGAAAACCCAACGACCCCATTCTGCTCTATCTGCAGGCTGACATTCTGGCGGAGAAAGGCGCGGCGCCCGGCACACCCGAATTTCAAACCGCGATGCGCTCGGCCCGTCAAGCGATCGCGTTGCAGCCTATGCTGGGCGACGCTCGCGGGGTGCTCGCGAAGCTCTACCTGGAATCCGGACAATACAAAGAAGCCGCCGAGGAATGCCGCAAGGCCCTGTCCATCAATCCGAATGACCAGGCGACGGTCTATCACCTGATTCAGGCCCTGCGGAAAACCGGGGATACGCGCGAGATTCCCGACTTATTAGAGCGCTTGGCCGCGCTGCGCA
This sequence comes from Acidobacteriaceae bacterium, assembly GCA_003156615.1. The sequence continues at coordinate 962 of PMHI01000264.1, forward strand.
AGCAATCTGCGCACGAACAGAGCGAGCGCTACCAGTACAAGCTGGTCGAAGGGGATAGCCAGTCCAAGTAGCCATTTCGGCGTGCGCCCGTCGACTCAGTCTTCCATTTAAGCCTTCAGCAAGACGTACGCGCTGTAGCTTTCCTTGTCGATATTCATGAACGGGCGCATGGTCACGCTGGTTCCGTCGGAGGAACTTGCCAGCCAATCCCCCCCAGCGCTATTTGTCGGCTTAGCCCGTAACAAGGCATTCCTATCGAAGCTAGGCTGAGCACTGCCTACAGCAAATAGCACGAGTGGACCTTGCATCAAAGCTACGAGGTTCGGATGATTTGCATCCACAGATTCAAGTCGCAGTGGCATCGGCAGTTCAAGCTCGACGCGATCGCCATCTTTCCAGGTACGACGGATAGCGGCAAACGTTCCCGGCTGTACAGGATCCGAGACTCGGTTGCCGTTGACGGAGAGCAGCGGTTCCGGCGCTGCCCAACTGGGAACGCGGACATAGATCGTATAGTCCTTGGGCTGCGAACCTGACACCAGGATCCGGATTTTATTGTCAAAGGGATACTTAGTCTCCTGCTTCAGTGCGTAGCGCCCGTCGGCGTCATTCCACTGCACCCTGGATGGCGCGAAGAGATTTACGTATACGCCGTCTTCTGCATGCAGATAGGTACTGATGTGGTAGTCGGCGGCGAGTTGCGGGAAGGTTCCCGAGCAGCAGGGCCACTTCTGTCCGTACCAAACCTTCTTGCCTGTCGTGGCGTAGTCCGAGTAGTAGAACGACGTCCCGTCGGCCTGAATCGGCCAGGCCCCGAGGATCGTGTTGTAAAGCACGCGCTCCATGCTGTCGCCGTATCGCGAATCCTTGGTGACCCGAAGTAAATAGCGTGTGATCTTAAAATGCCCATAGGCGCCACACGGTGTTTCAAAGCTGGCGTGAGTGGACCGAAGACTGTCGCCCAGCTGACCCCGTTGCGGTTCTCCAAATGCTTCGTCAGGACCCCAGCCTCCGGTAGCGAAGCTTTGCGTGGTCAGCAGCATCTCGAACCCGTTCTTTGCGGCTCGCAGGTGCTCCTCGCTTCCCAGCGTGATGTAGGCCTGCATGGCGGAACTGAAGGCGTTCACGTGGCTATAGGCGTGTTCGAACGGCAACACGTTGTTGCCTTGCGAGAGCGGATTGAAGTAGGTGTCATCCTCGAGATATCGTTTCGCCATGTCGCGATAAAAGGTGTTACCGCTGCGCTGATACGCGAGGAAGAGNNGTGTCTTTATGGGGGCGGGAACGCTGTTCTTGTCGAGAGAGGGCTTTTTCAGGCAGATAGGCGACCATGGCGCGGGTAAGTTTTTCGTGAACATCCATCGCCAGAGGATCATGCGCGAACTCGTGTGCGTCAATTAGGCCACAGGAAAGTTTGTCGTAGGTGTAGGCCGGAAGTCGATAATCCACGAAGAACTTGGCCTGGGGATCGAGCGTTTCAGCATAGCCTTTTACCAGGCGATTGATTTTCGCCCGAGTGGGCTCCGATCCCGTGACTGCGTAGGCCCGGGCAAGTCCAGAAAGATATTGTCCAAAGCTATGGCCGGGAACAAACGCCTGAAAATCATTGCGCACCAGACTGAAGCCAGTGCCGTCGTACCAACCGCCCATATCTTCACCGGGGGCGGGCAATCCGGCATCTTGTCGAAAGACTTTCAGAAGGCGATCATCTTCGAGGTTCAGGAAGCGGGCGTGGTTCTCTTCGAACTGTCGTTTCATCGGTCCGTCGAACAACTCGACTTCAGAATAGGCAAAGGTCGTGAGAGGAGTATGGATGGCGATGGTGTCTCGGTCGATCGCGGCCCATGCGGGAAGCACTCGAGCTGCATAGGTGGCGGCCGTAGCAGCGGTGGCGGCCTTCAGAAAGCCTCGGCGGCTGACACTGGGCAGCATGCGGTTTCTCCTGAAGAAAATGTAAGTAGCAAACGTTTACCGTTGCCAGCTTCGCCCCGCTGGCGGGGGTTTGTCAACTGCTTTCTGGATCCCTTGCCGCCAGACGCTTAGAGGACGGTTTTGGCTACCCACACATCGAGTCGGGAAAGGAATCGGGTGCAACCAAGGTGCGCTCGTCTGCTGCGGTCGGCCATCGATCGTTGCCACCAACGCGTCGAGAGCGTGCGAAGGGGCCGGAGGAAAGATAACCGTGGGGGGCGAAATACCCCGCCGGACCTAGCTTGCCCGTCAGCGGAAGACCGTGGACGCCGAGAAAGGACAAGCCCGATCTGTGATCCTGCTTGAGTCCCGTTGCCCGCTCCTCGATCGCACGGCCGCGCACCCAGCGCAAAAGACATCATTTTGAGCCCGCACAACATGAATTTGCCCTGGATTCGCAGTCGAGAGCAACCAAGAGCCGACAGCATGAAAGCCGACCGCTTCTGTCCAGTTTGCGCTCCGCAAAGCTCTAACGTTGAACGCCCTCTAGCTTCGTTTTCCAGCATGCCTGCTGTATGCTGCTCCGTCACGACTCTGGGTGCGCTCTGAGGCGGGACTGAGCCACCCCTGAGGCACCACCCGAGGCAGAAGAGCGGCAACCTTAAATCTTGGCGACCTCATGATTGTCCGCACCCACCGCAAACGCTGGAACCGTGCTGTTGGAGCGGAGTGGCTTCAAGTATTCGGCTTCGCGATGAAGGATCACCCAGACGCTGCATGCGCAGCCTTGGGGCACGCGCTTCGACTGGCGGCTTCCACAGGGATGCCGTCCACTCCGGCGTCGCGAGCCTGAATTATGTCGAGAAGCGGTTGGCTCTGGGGAATGGGGTCAGTCCTGGCAAGAAGGCGTCTGCAAGTCCACTCCCAGCGGATCGCCGCTTCCTGCGGGGCTGAGGCCTGCAGGCGCTGTCGTCGTTATCGTCGGTAATCAGAGAGGCAACGAAACGGAGTTAGTTCAAGGTCTTGCCCCAATTGGAGAAATATCCTGCAACCCGCGGTGACGAGACGGCCGTGCTTAATCGGCAAGCCGATGATGCCGGAAACCTGTCGTACCCCCAATGCCGACCGGGGGATGTGAAGATCGCTGTTTCCCAGTCGGCGCGTTTCCATGGATCACCTGCCGCAGGACTGCACCCAAACCCGGACGGCGCGACCACCGAATGGCGCGATTATCGCAGCACACATGGCGCGCTTCGTCTTGTTGCACGGCTGACGGTACCAGCTTTGCCATTCGGGCTTCTGCGACCTCAAGATGAAGTCATCAAGAAACCCCTTGACAGTCACCACCCAGAGCGATATAAACTCTTTCGATCAGCTGAGAAATCGTTTACTTGAATACTTTATTCTAAGACTCGCACCGCGAAGTGGGAGGAGACTAGGTGACTAAAAAGGAGTACCGCAACGTTTCCCTGCGTATGTGGTCCCTTCTGATTTTGTTGCTTATCTGTCTTCCCGCTTTTGCCCAGTACAGCGGCAATGTTCAGGGCGTGGTTTCTGATCCGGCTGGCGCCGCGATCAACGGCGCTTCGGTTCAATTGCGCAATTCCGATACCGGAGTGACGGCCGCGGTCACCACAGGTGAATCGGGAAACTACCGCTTCAGCAGCCTTCCCCCAGGCAATTATGTGCTGACTACGGAGGCCAAGGGTTTCAGAAAGGCAGAATCGAGTTTCACGCTCAGTACTTCTGAAATCCTGGGCATCAATGTGGCGCTGCCNNGATACGGTTCGTGACCTTCCCGAGCCCCATCGCAATCTGTGGGAAATCCTGGCAATTGAGCCGGGCATTGTGGGAACGGGCACGCGAGCCGCACAAGAATCCCCGGGCGGCTTTGCGGATAACTTCGGAACCCAGACACCCCAGATCAGCGCTAATGGCCGCAGCTACACCGGGAACCTAGTCATGGTTGACGGCCTAAACGTTACCACTCGGGTTCAAAACGGAAATATAATCGTTGCCCCTATCCCTGATGCCGTGCAGGAAGCCACTCTGCAAACCAATTCTTGGGACGGGGAAATTAGTCTGGGCAGTTCGATTCTCATTCAGGGGACCACGAAGTGGGGCACCAACCAATTTCATGGCTCGGGCGGCCTGTTTCTTACCGATCAAGATTTCCAGGCGACGCCGGAATTTAACACGGCCAGCGCTTTCCTTCCGTTCGCGCGCAAGGACTTAGTGGGGACG
>PMHI01000208.1:0-1953 GCA_003156615.1 Acidobacteriaceae bacterium
AGGCCGGGCTGGAAGAATTCCTTGAGCTGAAAGCGATTTTCGGTTATGCCTCCGAAAGGGCGAGAGGATAAGACGGGGACGCATCGGCAGTCGCCGTTACACCGGTCGGGACTTGGAAAAACTCTTCCACTAAGGCCGCAGGCACGTGCCTGCGGTAACCTACAGTAACTCCGGTCACTGGACATAACATACGCGGTTACATATGCTTATGGAAGGTCCGGAGTGGACTACGAAGTGCTGGAATTGGAGATTCCCAGTTGCGGCACCGCGCAGCATTATCCCCCCTGCGGTCGGTAACCCAAGAAGCTAGCGTGCGCTCCGTCGATAAGACTGAAACGTACCAGGGATCAAACATGCTGTCAGCGTCGCCAACCCAATTGTCGCCGTCTCAAGTCACCACTGTCAGAGACCTTCGCCTGGCGACCCAGTGTCAGTTATTCAGCCAACCTGATTTGAAATGGGATCGACTGGCGCGAGCGGGACAAGAGCTCGTCGTTTTGCCGGATCATCCCGCCAGCCTGCTGGTCGAGCCCTTCGTCGAGCACCTGGCCGTCGCATCGAGGCGATCGATGGATGCCGCGATGCGCCGTTGCAGTGCTGGTCCATCAAGGGAGACGGAAGTCAAGAGCTTGTAGCACGGAGGACTCGATTGTCACTCGGAACCGGTTGGTCAAAGACGCAGACATTCTTTGAGGGGGATTGGCACGAGGGCAACATCGGAATCATGGGCCCGCGCACCCATGCTGCCTGGCTTTGCTCGGTGGTGTTCGATGGCGCCAGGGCGTTCGAAGGGGTCACGCCGGATCTCGAGCTTCACTGCGCACGAGTCAATGACTCCGCCAGAAAACTGTTTCTTAAGCCGGTGGTTTCAGCCGAAGAGTGGATCAGGCTAGCCCGCGAGGGGATAAAACGATTCGACAAGGATGCCGCGCTTTACATCCGGCCAATGTATTGGGCAGAGAACGAAGGACCCTGGGTTCAGGCACACGATCCCGAGTCTACCCGGTGGTGCCTGTCGATTTACGAGGCGCCCATGCGCACTCCCAAGGGCTTCTCCGTCACGCTCTCTCCCTATCGCAGGCCAACTCTTGAGAGCATGCCAGTCGATGCCAAAGCGGGATGTCTCTATCCCAACAATTCTCGGTCGCTTTTTGAAGCGCACGCGCGAGGCTTCGACAATGCCATCGTCTGTGACATGCTGGGCAATGTCGCCGAACTTGCAACTTCGAATATTTTCATGGCGAAGGACGGCGTGGTGTTTACGCCGATTCCAAACGGAACTTTTCTGGCCGGCATCACCCGCCAGAGGGTAATCGGGTTGCTGCGCCAGAGTGGCGTGAGTGTGGCCGAGAAGACTCTCACTTACCAGGATTTTGAGAAGGCAGATGAGATTTTCGCGACCGGAAACTATTCCAAGGTGGTTCCGGTGACTCGTATTGGCGACCGCCCACTTGCCTTCGGCCCAATCTACACCAAAGCTCGAGAACTCTATTGGGCGTTCGCACATTCATGATCGCAGATCTTCGACCGAAAGATTTTCCGATAGAATCCGTGTCAGCATTTCGCTCGGGTCCAATGGGTCTCTTGGGTTCCCGCCGACCAGGTGCACGGTGAAGCCTGAAGCCACAACCTCAATGATCGAGGTACTAATCCCGATCTGGCAGCGCGTGCTGCAATTGTCGTCCGTCCGTGTCGACGATGACTTTTTTGATCTCGGGGGCGATTCTTCCTTAGCGCTTCAACTATTTAGCGAAATTGCACAGGTGTGTGACCGAGAAATACCGCCGGTAACGATCTACCAGGCGCGTACCATCACAGCTCTGGCCGCCCTGCTGGAGCAGACCGCCCCCCCACGGTTCCCCTCACTTGTACTGCTGAAGGCAGGCGCCAAGAAACCGCCGGTTTTTCTCGCGCATGGTCTGGGTGGCACCGTTATGGATTTCTTCCAACTCG
>PMHI01000208.1:1961-2787 GCA_003156615.1 Acidobacteriaceae bacterium
GATGCGATCCGGGAATTGCAACCTTACGGTCCTTACCTCCTTGTCGGTTACTCGCTTGGCGGCCTGGTAGCGCTCGAAATGGCCCAACGCCTCTCCGCAAATGGGGAAAAGGTCGCGCTGCTGGCCATGCTGGACGGATACCCGAACATACGTTATCTGTCGTTGGGGCAGCAGATACGCCTCGCAACGCGGCAGGCGAAGCGAAGATTGTACGCTCTGGGCGGGCTCAGGGGCGGCGCGCCTTTTCAACCACCAGTTGGCGCATCGTTCACCCCAGCGATGCAGCGTGTACGGAACGGCGCGGAGCTGGCTTTGACCCGTTACCGACCCCGGTTTTACCCGGGCAAGATAAAGTTCGTGCGGGCCGAAATCAGCTCGAAGTTCCCTGATGACGCTGTTGCAGTCTGGGCGCCCTTAGCCGATGAGTTCGAGGTCGAAACTGTGCCCGGGGATCACCTGGGGATGATAGCGACGCACTTCGAAAGTCTCGCTTCTGTCCTCTCTCGGTATCTGGAAGAAGCGTTGGCCGATTCTCGCATGAGCTGATATCGCAGGCCATACGTATATTCTCTTTAAGGAAATGTATGCTCTAAGGTTGCTTCTCGATTCACCGGCCGCCCGCTTGCATTTAGGGCTTAGGGCGTCTAAGACCTTCACCGTTTTCATAGCTTGGTAGAAAACTCGGCTCTGTTTCAAGCTGTGGGTTTGCACTTGTGCCATGTTCCAGGAATTCGGCGTGCGGCCGATTCCTGAATGTCAGGGCTTGAAGATTTCCTACGATGATCGACTCCGGCAAAGCGGAAAGGATACAGTTATCTAAACAATG
>PMHI01000485.1:0-5283 GCA_003156615.1 Acidobacteriaceae bacterium
GTGATGGCATATTGCGATAGCGTCCCAGGATAACCGAGGTTGGCCACGAACAGCCAGCTGTCGTCGCTGCGAATCGCAATCGAGTTCGGAAAAACACCCGTGGCCGCGGGCGTTCCGCTGAACACGGTCAAACCGCCATTGGTGGCGTTGATCCGGTACCCGAAAATGTTGTTCGATCCCGTGTTCACCACGTATAAGAAATCGCCGTAGGCATCTACCGCCATGGGCCCCGGACTGTCGCCGGCGGGATAGGGCGAAGCCGTGACTGGGTTCAGGCTAAAGTCCGCGACGGGGCAGGGGGGCTGCGAAAGGAGATTAATAACGCTGCAGATCGTGTAGGCGCTGACATCGTTGCTCGTCGCGTTCGCCACGTAAACAAACCGGTTGCAGGGATCGACCGCCACTCCGTCGGGTGCCACGTCCGTTGGAATTCCCGGCGCAGAGGTCGAGTAGGGCATCAGCGTCGGCGTGCCTGCCGAGGAATCCACGGAGTAGTTCAAGAGCACGTAATTGCTGTTATCCGTGACGTAAAGATTCTCCGTCGTAGGAGGCGCGAACCCGGAACAATACGAATACTGCACGGGGTAAACCGTTGGTGTCACGGCCAGCGCCGACGCGCTGGCGGTGCTGCCGCCCGGTTCGACCGGCAAGGCGAAGGGAGAACCGGCGACTTCGGTCAAGGTGCCGCTGCTCACCGTGAACACCGAGACCGCTCCCGGCACTGCAACGTCGCCCGTCACGGAAGCGCCGTTGCATGTGTATGTAGCCTGCGCACTCGTCGCTGAGTCGGCCACGAACAGCAATTTTCCCGCCGAATCAAGCGCCAACGCGGCGGGGTTGACAGGTGCGTTGACGGTGACTGGTATGTTCTGCGTGACGGTCATGCCATTCTGCGAGAAGATACAGAACGCCGTCGCCATCGTGCTTGGATTCAGACTTTGCGTCGTTCCTGGCGCCAATTTGCCGTTAGAGCCAATGGCAAACGACGTGATACCAGTGGCACTGGGAACCAGTTCCGCGTTCTGGTAGACGATTACATACGCGTAAGCGCCCGCCGGATCAAGGATAACGGAGCCGGGCAGTCCCACCGTCGGTGGACCATTCACGTTGTTGATCTGCGATATCGAACCATTGCTCAGATCGAGGCTGAAAGTCTCCATCACCGCCGTGGCCTCCGGCGAGCCCTGGGTGGGCACAACCACCAAACCATTCGAGGACGACGAGTACTTGCTGCTGCACGCCATCAGGAAGCTGATCGCAACCAGACCCAGAATCGCCACCATCCAAGTGAACCTTGTCCGCATTCTTTGCTTGATCTCCTATGAACGCAGTTATGGGTGCTTATGCATCCCCCGGCCGCCGCCCACCAGGCATGAACACCATTTTGAAAGCGTGAATTGCCATCCATTTATGTATCAGGAATGCGCGGGAAGAGCAAACGCCCAGCTGGCTTATTGGAACCTCGGAGAGGGTTGCGAGTTGCCCGNNCTACTGACCGCGGGAACTGATTCGAGAGCTTCTTCTACATCGGGGCTTGCTGGCACAAGGGGCAGGTGGATCTCAACCAGAAGTCCGCCTTCGGCCCGGTTCACAGCCGCGACGCGTCCGCCATGGAAGCGCACCGCGCGCTCCGTAATGGCTAGACCCAGACCAACCCCGCCAGTCTGCCGGCCGCGAGCATCGTCCAGGCGGTAAAACGGCTGGAACAGCTTTTCCAGCGCATCCGTGGGAACGCCGGAGCCGCAATCAGTGACTCGAACCACGGCCTCCGGGCCGCCGGTGTTCTCCGTCTTTTCCAGATGAATTTCGACCGTTGTGCCTTCGTGAGTGTAACGGATGGCGTTGCGGACTACGTTCTCGATCGCACTGTGCAGCAGGGATGCATCTCCGCGCACTCCCCAGATTCCGGCGGGAATTTCGCTGTGTACGTGGCAATGCCGCGCCTGCGCTTCGAACTCCGCATCTTCAGCCACATTGAGCACAACGTCGTCGAGCAAAACCGGCGTGGCGGGCACGCGCTGCTCGCCATCTTCCAGTCGCGCCAAAGTGAGCAGGCGGCCAATGAGTTCATTGAGGCGGCCGGCTTCGAGTTCGATGCGCTCGAGCATCATCGCGCTTTCCGGTCCGGAGCGTTGCCGGGCCAGGCCAAGCGCTACATTCAAGCGCGCCAGGGGAGACCGCAATTCATGAGAAATGTCATTGAGCAGACGCGATTGCGCTTTGACCAGAGTCTCCAGCCGCGTTGCCATGGTGTCGAAGTCGCGGATGAGTCCGGCAATCTCGTCACGCCCTCTGCTGTTCGGGTCGCCAGCTCGGGCCGTGAGGTCACCAGCAGCAAGTCGTTGAGTCGCGGCGCGCAGGCGAGTCACCGGNNATGGTCAAGCCCGGCAGCGGCGCGTGCCAGGGAGGTCCAAGGAAGAGGCGAGGTCCGGGCGGCAACTCCATCGCGATGGTGTAGAGATGGTGTCCATCGCTTGAGGCCCGCGACTCAGTCAGGATTTGCCGGCCCGGGAAAACCATGGCGGGATGTGGCGGGAGGGGTCGACCGGCGGCAACATGTTCCGCCCATCCCTGGCTGGAACGCCCTGAAATTTCCGTTCCCTGCTCATCGAAGACATAGACCCGGACGTGCTGCTTCATCTGCAGCGTTTCCAGGTACTCGTGCGCCGCCTGTGTCCCGCCGCGTTCGTAGGTTTCGATGGCCTCGGTTAGCGCCGTCGTACGCAGCGCATCCCAGGTTGCATTTCGTTGCGGACGAAACACCAGCATGACCAGGAGCGCGAGCACAAGAAACAGGGCTTGCGCCACCCAGAAGGAAAGAAAAATTTTGAGGAACAGGCTTTTCATGACGTTACCTTCACCTTTTCCCCAGCCTTCTCCCGGGGACGGGCAAAGATGTAGCCGACGCCCCGGATCGTTTTGATATGCTCGTCGGCGTCAGTATCGCCGAGCTTCTTCCGGACTTTGCTGACGTGCATGTCGATGCTGCGNNCCAGCCTCACGCAGCAGCACTTCCAGCAGGTTAAACTCGACCGAGGTAAGGTCGACGGGCTCGCCGTCGCGGCGGACGCTGCGCGTGGCCGGATCGAGTTCAATCTCCCCTACGCGGACGATCTCCGGGGCGGACGGAACCAATTTGTCACTGTGGGTGCGCCGCAGAATAGCTCGAATGCGCGCCACCAGTTCCCGCGGATTGAAAGGTTTGGGCAGATAATCGTCGGCGCCGATCTCCAGGCCGACAATGCGGTCCACATCTTCCCCGCGGGCTGTAAGTAAAAGCACGGGCAGGCGGGAGGTGGCGCGGATTCTGCGCAGCACTTCGAACCCGTTGATGCCGGGTAACATTACATCCAGAACCACAAGCAGGTAGCCGCCGCCGGTGGCGCGTTGCAGCCCGCTCTCGCCATCGTGAACAGACTCTACCGTGAACCCCTCGGCCTGCAGGTACTCGCCGACCAGGGTACACAGTTCGACATCGTCGTCGATGACCAGAATTCGTTCCATCTTTCTAGCTTTCATTGTGCACCAGGCCGAGGACCGTGACGGTAAAGAATTGTCACCACATGATCAAACCGCACGGTCGAAATATGGAGTTCCTTTTGACAAAACTTTACTCGGCTTGACTGACTTTTTACCACTTTCCCGCCGGAACCGTGTTCATATAAGTGTACCAAGGGTACAGAAAAAAGGGCCCAGGTTCCGGGAAGGAATCGGCCTTCAGGAGTCAAGATTGTATGAAATCGATTCGTTTTCGCCTTCTCGTAGCGGCGCTGGCAGTGATGTTGGGCGGCGCGATCGCCAAGTCGCAGACCGCGGATGCAGCTGCGCCTACACCCACGCGGGACCACGCATGGGGCATGCGAGGCCAGATGATGGGCTTCCCCCTTAAACAACTGGATCTGAGCGACGCCCAGCGCGAACAGATCAGAGACGTCATGCACAAAGAGCATTCCACGATGAAACCGCTGATGCAGCAGCTTCACGAGATGCAGCAGCAACTCAAGCAGTATTCGGAAGGCACCTACAATGAAGCCAAGGTACAAGCTCTCGTGGCGCAGCAGTCGCAGACCCTGGTGCAACTGAAGGTGCAAGAGACGCGGGTTCACAGCGAAGTGTTCCAGTTGCTCACACCGGACCAGCAGGCCAAGATGAAAGAGATCGAGGCGAATCGCCAAGCGCATATGCAGCAACACATGCAGAACGCAGCGCCGGCAGCGCCGGCCGCGCCGGAGCAGTAAAGCGACTTCTTGTTCTTTGTTCGAAGCGTTTGTGTTGAGTGCAAAGCAGGCGCGGGGTTGGGCCTGTAATTGACCCCGCGCCATTTTTTACCGGTTCCCGAGGACCGATGCCATGGATATGGTGGTATTTATCTTCGACGTAGGATGGGTCTTTTTCGTCGCCTGGGGGACGGCTCTTGTGGCAGTCGGCGTAGTCGCCTTCGGCCGCGACGTTCGAGCCTTCACCGACCAGGCTCCGGGCGAGAGAGAACGCCCCTGTACGCACAGCTGACGACCCTTGTTCGCGGCATTCTAAAGACTGCTTGATTCCCGCCGCTTCCCTGCCCCGGTGGTCTGCTAAAGCTTGCACCCCGGCCTGCTAGAATTTCATCTACACAACCTGCATGATTCCCAAGCGTATGCGTCCGCTGGTGCCCTACCTCAAGCGCTACCGTTGGGGCTTTGTGGCGGGCCTTTTCTGCATTCTTCTGAGCAACGGCGCCTGGGTGCTTCTGCCGCAAGTGATCCGCCACGCGGTGGACGATCTCAAGAGTGGGGTCACTTCCGCGAAATTGCTGCACTTTGCTTTGCAAATGCTGGAGGTCGCGGCCGTCCGCGGGATCTTCCTGTTTCTGACGCGCTGGATTGTGATTGGCATCTCGCGCGACATCGAGTTCGATCTGCGCAACGACCTTTTCGCCCATCTGGAAACGTTTTCCTATTCCTATTACCAGCGCATGCGAACCGGCGACCTTATGGCCCGGATGACAAACGATCTGAATGCGGTACGCATGCTGCTGGGCCCGGCGATCATGTACTCGGCGAACACGCTTGTCTTCACGGCCGCAGCCCTGTCGTTCATGTGGCGCATCAGCCCGAAGCTCACGTTCTACGCTTTTCTGCCGCTGCCCGTGGTCAGCGTGGTCATTCAATATTTTGGGCGACGTATCCACGAGCGCTTCGAGCGGATTCAGGCCATGTTCTCTGACATTTCGGCGCGGGCTCAGGAGAATTTTTCCGGAGCTCGAGTGATTCGCGCCTACGTGCAGGAAGAGGCGGAGATCGC
>PMHI01000485.1:5352-6601 GCA_003156615.1 Acidobacteriaceae bacterium
GGCGGCTTCGCCGCCTTCAACATCTACATGCTGCAGTTGACCTTTCCCGTGATCGCGCTGGGCTGGGTGGTCAACATTTTCCAGCGGGGCGCGGCGTCGCTGATTCGCCTGAATGAGATTCTCGAGGAGCGATCTGAAATCAAAGACGAGGCTGAAGCGCGCGACCGGCAAGTGGAAGGCGAAATCGAATTCCGCGGGTTGAATTTTGCATACGACGGCAAGCCCGTGCTGCACAACTTGAACCTGCGCATCCCCGCCGGCAGCAGCATGGCGATCGTGGGCCCGACCGGGTCGGGAAAAACCACGCTGGTGAACCTGATTCCGCGCATTTACGACGCAGCGCCGGGGATGGTTTTGCTGGATGGACGGCCGATCCGGGAGTTCTCCCTGGCCTCGTTGCGCAAAAATGTCGGTTTTGTGCCGCAGGAAACATTTCTGTTCAGCGACCGCATCGGGGAGAATATTGCCCTGGGCGTGGAATCGGCTACCGATCAGGAGATTCAGGAGGCGGCCGTAGCCGCCAACGTCGCCTCCGATATCGAGGGCTTTCCCGAGCAATATCAGACCATGATCGGCGAGCGCGGGATCACACTTTCTGGCGGCCAGAAGCAGCGCACCGCCATTGCGCGCGCCTTGATTCGCAACCCGCGCATCCTCATTCTCGACGACGCACTCTCCAGCGTCGATACCCACACGGAAGACAAAATCCTCAATCATCTGCGCGAAGTCATGCAGGGACGCACCACTATTTTCATGTCCCATCGCGTTTCCACGGTGCGCAACGCCGACCGCATCGCGGTGCTGCACGACGGACGCATCGTCGAATTGGGCACGCATGACGAATTGCTTGCCTTGAACGGCTACTACAGCGACCTGTATAACAAGCAATTGCTGGAAGAAGAACTGGCCGAGGTCTGAAGCGCGAAAGCGGCGCCAGCAGCAAACCGCCCATGCAGCGAGTCGACGCCCCTGAGATTCTTGATTCCGACGCCTGTTCTCCCGCCGACGTACAGGCTACGCTGCGGGATCTCGGCCGGGTTAACCGTTGGTTCGGCGGCGTTCGCACCACGCAGAAGATGGTGGAACGCGTGGCTCAGATCTCCGGGGTAAGACAGTTTTCCCTGCTGGAAGTAGCGTCTGGGTTAGGAGAAGTCCCGGACACGGTCCGGCAAAGGCTGGCGCGGCGTGGGATCGCTCTCGATGTAACCCTGCTCGACCGGGCATGGTCTCATCTTCCTTCAGGAAATCG
>PMHI01000485.1:6638-11048 GCA_003156615.1 Acidobacteriaceae bacterium
GCAGTTCGTGCGCGAGGGTCTGCGCGTCAGCCGGACGTCCCTGCTGATCAACGATCTCATTCGGCATCCCTTGCATCTGGTGTTGGCGTTTGCCGGATTTCCCCTCATGCGCAGCCGGGTGGCCTGGCGGGACGGGCTGACTTCGGTGCGCCGGGCCTATGTTCCGGACGAAATTCGGAGCCTGCTCGCGTCCGCTTTTTCTCAGGCAGCGGCGCAGGTTGAGATCTCACGCAACTATCTTTTCCGAATGGGAGTGATTGTGTGGAAGGGCCCTCGCGAGAAGATGGGGGCTACCTAGCGGACGACCAGCACCTCGCGGATATTGTCGCGGGCCAGAAAGAATTTGATGGAAGCGAAGTCGCGAAAAAGGTTTTCGATGTGGCGGTTGTTGAACACGCGCTGCAACTGGAAAGCATCCGTGGTCGCGGTTTGAGCCGTTCCGGTGGGGACGCGACGGGCTTCCCGGCGCAGCACAATTTTTTTCATCTCCAGCGTGTCGGCACCGACGATGTGGAAGCGGTGACAGGGCGAGTCCGGGCCGGCGTCGCGGGTATGGAAGAACGCCAGCAACATGCCTCCGGGTTTCAGCACCGACCACAGGCGTCCGACCACCGGCTTCACCAGGCTCTCATCGAGATAATCCGGCAGATTCCAGCACAGGACNNCAGTGGCCCCCGTTTCGTCTGTGGTGATGAGTTCGGGATCGGTGGAGGCAGTGAGCAGGTCTTCACTGTAGATTCTGTGACCTCGTTCGGTGAAGTGGCGGATGTTGGTAGCTGAGGTCGATCCCAGGTCCAGAATGCAGATGCCTTCCGCGGACTCCCAGGTGCGAGACAACTCTCCCAGGCCGCTGGAGCGGCGGGTTAGCTTCTGCGAGCCCTGCGCCGGGATGGTCTCCGGTCCAGATGAACCGCGAAAAAGTTTCATGAAAGTCTGCGAGACGGACGACATCCTGACTTGATCCTCCCAGAGTCGAACTCTCGGATTCCGGACTCGGGCATTACCCGATTTCGAGGGCGAATCCCGCCCCAGCACCAAAACAGAAAACCGTCGGCGTGCTCCAGTGCCTTACCGCAGCAGGGATTATGCGACTCCAAGCTGACCGACCAAAACTGTCGCTAACCCAGACTAGAAGTCTGGGATTGCGCTCCTCAACTACCGTTCATGTGCTCACTTTACATCGGCCCGGTGAGTATCAACTTTGCCTTTCAAAGAGGCCCCTTCTTCGATAGAGATGCGCTGGGTGGTGATGTCTCCGGCGACGATGGCGGACTTTCGCAGTTCGACGCGATCGCTGGCCTGAATGTTGCCCTCCAGCTTGCCTTGCACCACCACCGCTTTGGCGTCGACGCTGGCTTTGACCTGGCCGTTGGGGCCAACCGTCAAGCTGTTGCCTTTGAGCGCGATGCTGCCCTCGACCTGGCCATCGAGATATAGATCTTCGCTGCCCGACAGTTCGCCTTTGATTACCACCGACTTGCCGATTTGTGCCAACCCACTGGCGGGTGCGCTCATGGGACGCTCTCCTGTCGCAACGGGGATCGGTACGGCTTGCTCTTAAATCACAATTTTTGAGGCAATACCGGAAGGCCGCTCCCTGCAACGACTATACGCAAGGCACCGAGGGCGCGGCAAGTTCCCTGTAGGGAATTCGCGAAAGCCAATTGCTACACTAGGAGTGTGCCGGAGAGGACGAGACAGGCGAACGTGTTTCGCGTCGCCACCGCTGTGTTGCTGGGTGCGCTGCTGGCGGGGACGAACGCCAGTTCCCAGGATGCCGTCTCGCCCTCGAGTTCTTCTCCGGATTCGCCTTCTCCCGTCGAATTGGTGCGGGCTGCGGTCGCAAACGAGGTCGCAGCCGCCCATGACGATTCCACCAAGCACATGTTCCGCTCCCGCAAGCAGACGCCGCAGGGCTCCCAGACCAGGCTCTATGTAGAAACAGGCCAAGCCATGGCCGGCCTCACGATTGCCAACAACGACCAGCCGCTCACCCCGGAACAGATGGGGGACGAGGAAAACCGCCTGGCGGGATTTGTGGGCAATCCGGAGCAGCTTCGCCACAAGCATTCGCAGGAACAGGAGAGCGCCGAGCGTACCCTGCGCATCGTGAAAGCTTTGCCCGACGCTTTCCTCTACGACTACGACGGCGAGGAGCGAGGCGCAGCGGATCTGGGTAAGGATGGGGATCGGCTGGTACG
This sequence comes from Acidobacteriaceae bacterium, assembly GCA_003156615.1. The sequence goes on from PMHI01000485.1 coordinate 8,840, forward strand.
GCTCAAGTTTCGCCCGAATCCCGCATTCCGTCCGCCTTCCCATGTGGAGGACGTGCTCACCGGTATGCGGGGAGTTGTCCTGATTGATTCCGTGGCGCGGAGGCTCGCGCGAATCGACGGAACTCTGTTCAAGGAGGTCGGCTTCGGCTGGGGGATTTTGGGGCATCTCGACAAGGGCGGACATTTTCTGGTCGAGCAGCGTGACGTTGGGGATGGTTCGTGGGACATCTCGCGGATGTCGCTAGGCTTTGCCGGCAGGATTCTCCTGTTCAAGAGTATTTCCATCAAGTCCGACGAGGTATTCAGCGACTTCCGGCGCGTGCCNNGAGCAGTGAGGACGGACCCGAAGTCAGGAAACCAGAAGTCGCTTGCGTGATCAGGCCGCTACGCTACCTCTCGTGAGAGCTGGCCTCCCACCGTCATACGCGCAGCGTTTCCTTCCTTACGGTCAGCCTTTCGATGAGGTCTTCTTTAATGCCATAGCCGGTCCCAGCTTGGTTGCTGATGGCAATCGTCCCCTGTGGTGAAACCTGTACCTCGGGATCGATGATGTCTTCCTTCCAGTAACGTTTGGAGGCGGAGACGTCTCCGGGCAGGCTGAAATTCTCGAGCGTGGAAAGAGCGATGTTGTGGGCACGGCCGATACCCGATTCGAGCATGCCGCCGCACCAGACCGGAACCTTTTGGGCGTGGCAGATGTCGTGGATCTTTTTGGCTTCCGTGAAGCCGCCAACGCGACCGACTTTGATGTTGATGATCCGGCATGCGCCGGTCTCCACGGCAAAGGCGGCGGTGCGCGCGCTGACGATGGACTCGTCGAGGCAAATGGCGGTGCGCAGTTCTTTCTGCAGGCGAGTGTGGTAGAAAATGTCGTCGTCCCAGAGCGGCTGCTCGATCATCAGCAGATTGAACTGATCGAAGCTCCGCAAGTGTTCTACTTGGTCGAGTGTGTAGGCGGAGTTGGCGTCGCAGCTCAGTGTGATGTCGGCCCAGCGCGAGCGGATTTTCTCCAGCACGTTTCGATCCCAGCCCGGTTTGACCTTCACTTTGATGCGGCGGTAACCCGCCGCCAGTTCGATGTCGATTTTATCGAGTAACTGCTCGACCGAATCCTGAATACCGATGGATACACCGCAAGAGATTTCCGTGCGTACGCCGCCCAATCGTTTCCACAAGGGTTGGCCAACTTGTTTCGCCTCGGCATCCCACAGCGCGTTTTCGAGAGCCGCTTTGGCCATGCGGTGACCGCGCACTTTTGAGAAAAGAGCCGGACAGTCGCGTGCCGATTCGAGGTTGTGTCCGAGCACGGCAGGGGCTAGGTAGCGAATGATGGTGGGCCAGGAGCTTTCGGTCCACTCGCTGCTGTAGAAGGGATCTTCGCCGGCTACGCATTCACCCCAGCCGTTGACCCCGTCGCAATGCGCGGTGAGCAGCAGGATGCGGCGGCTGTAGGTGCGTCCGAAACTCGTCTCAAAGAAATGGACGAGTGGCATGTGAATCTCGCGGAGGGTAATGGCTTCAATCTTCATAACGTTGGCGAACAAACCCATTGCACCACAGAGACACCGAGTGGCTAGAACCTAGTCTCCGGTACCGGGAAAATGCGACCAAGGGACCGGTTCGGCGAAATCGTGTGCCGTGCTCTGGTCGGTGCTCGGTCCCGGCCACTTTTTGTGTGAAATCAATCTCGCGATGTTTAGGACCATTCCTCATCCCAGTCGCCGAGCAGAAACTTGCCGCTGCCGGAGGAGGAGTCGCGCTCGTAGCCTAGCACGGCGAGTCCAGCATCGAATGCCCGGAGGAATTGCTCGCGGTTGCGTTCCTGCACGTGCTGCGCTTTGCCTCGCGTTTCCGCCGCTGCCTTCCAGTCGTAAATCTGGGCTGGTACTTCAATCGCGGCCTGTTGAGGGAACGGCGGATTCGTTCCCGTTGCCAACAGCGTTTCCACGCGCCTGGACTTCAGCCACCACTCGGCCATAAGCCGGTCGCTGGGAAGCCCGCCCTGCAGGGGCGAGGACGTGATTCCGTACTGGTTGATATTGTAGCGGCGTGCAATTGCGCCCAATTTCTCAATGTTCAGATAGGAGTTCTTGATCTCGAGGGGGTCGAAGGTCCATTCGATGAGTTCGATGCCGCGCGCGAGTGCGTCCTCGCGCTGCAGCAGCTTAAGGCGGCGTCCCAGTCCGCCATTGCGGTGCTCGTTGCGGAC
>PMHI01000545.1 GCA_003156615.1 Acidobacteriaceae bacterium
GAGTTTCGTCTGACGCTTACAAGGTGATCGGTCGTCCCACGTCGGACAGGATCAAACCGAACCCTGGTCCGCACTGAGGGGTAACCCGCCGAATTCGCAGGTCGCGTCCCAATATGACGATCGCAATATTGACGCTGCTAAGCAGATTCACCAAATCAGCGTTGGCCTGCGTCAATTCGAAATTTCGATTGTGCAGTTCCTCATTGACAGTATGTAATTCTTCGTTCGACGACTCGAGCTCTTCTTTGGCAGTTTGCAGCTCCTCGTTTGTGCTCTGCAACTCCTCGTTGCTCGACAAAATCTCCTCATTGGCGGCTTGGAGTTCCTCGTTGCTGGCTTCTTTGTCTTCGACAAGGGAGTGCAGATACCGTTTGGTGGCAACAAGTTCCTGCTTCAAGTGGCTGTGTTGACGATCACTGCGTTTTTCCTTCCCGCCTTGGCTAAGTTTTGCCTCTCCGGCCATGGCTCCCGCTGATTCAGCCCTAGCCGCAGGGCTCGCATCCTCGAACATGATCAAGAAATGACGTCCTCCGCCGGAAATGACCTTGAAAGGCGTTACCTCAAGATTCACATCCTTGAGTTCACCATCGCGTTCGACTTCTACGTTTTCCTTTCGAACCGGGACTCCGTCCTTCTTCGTCTTTGCTTTGTTGATCGCCGCTTGCAGATCGAACAGCAAGCCTTCTCGAACCATCTTCAAAACGTTGAAGCTGGCTCGGCCGGGCGCGAGCTCAAGATAAAGGCCCACGTGTCCACGGGATTCAAGGACTTCCATATCGTCATTAATCACCACAGCGACGGGAGCGTATTTCGTTAGGAGGAGGCGATCGGTCTCTTTGCGTAAGTCCCAGAGGTGCACAACGCCCTCGCGCTTCTGTGCTTCCTTGGCACTCGCAAGGTTTACTGCTTCGGTCCGGTACTGGCTAGCGGCGAAGTCGAAGTGCAGCCCGGATGCGGTAGCTTTTCGGCAATAAATCTTGTGTTTCCTGTCCATCAACTCAAACAGATCCGAGGCCGTGCCAAGCATGCCTTCCGCGCCCCCCAACAGCAGAAATCCTCTTGGCTTCAGGGCATAATGAAAGATGGGCATGATCCTTTTCTGCAAAACCGGCCCGAGGTAGATCAGCACGTTGCGGCAACTGATGAGGTCGATCCGAGAAAAAGGTGGATCTTGGAGAAGATTCTGCCGGGCGAAAACACAACTGTTACGGATCGTTTTGTTGATTCGATAGCCACCCTCCACTTTGGCGAAAAAGCGCCGCAGCCGTTCCGGCGAGACATCGGCCGCAATACTCTCCGGGTAGATCCCTGTGCGGGCTTTCTCAATACTTCCCTGGCTGAGGTCCGTGCCGAAAAGCTGGACCGGAGTTTCGACGCGGCTATTTCCCAGGAACTCGAGCAGCGCAATTGCCTGCGAGTAAGTCTCTTCCCCCGTTGAACACCCCGGCACCCAAATTCTGAGGGGTTCCTCAAGTGACCTGTGCTTCAGGATGGCAGGGAACACTTCGATTCTTAGCGCTTCAAAAGCAGCGGGGTCGCGGAAGAAGCTGGTGACCTTGATGAGGAGGTCTTCGTGCAGTATCTCCACTTCAGTCGGATGGTGCCGAAGAAACTCGACGTACTCTTCCAACGTTCCGATCTGACGCAAAGCCATGCGGCGTAGAATGCGCCGCTTCACAGTGGCGGGCTTGTAGTCGGAAAAATCAACTTCGCTTGCCGTCCGTAGCAAAGAAAGAATGTTTTTTAGGTTGGGATCGCCGTCTGGCACTAATTCAGCCGTTCTTGAGGACGAAGAAGGGGCCAGATACGGATGGGAACGAATCCTCGCCAGTTCCCTGGCAATCGCGTCAGGGGGGAGAACGAAGTCCACGCAGCCGGCAGCGATGGCGCTCTGTGGCATGCCATCGAATTTGGCCGATTTTTCATCCTGGGCAAAGGTAATCCCCTCCTCTGCCTTGATCGCTGCTAACCCCAAGGTACCGTCAGAAGCAGTTCCTGAAAGAATTACCCCAATCGCCTTGCTCCGCTGGTCCTCGGCGAGCGAGCGTAAGAAACGATCGATGGGCATGTGAAGGCCACGCGTTTCTGTACGAGGTGTTAGCCGCAATGTTCCCTTCGAAAGGATCATGTCCACGTTGGGCGGAATAACATACACATGATCAGGTTCCACCAGCATGGCATCCGTTACTTGGCTGACCGGCATCTCGGTCGCCTTCGCAAGGAGCTCAGTCAGTGCGCTCTCGTGGCTCGGGTCCAGATGTTGAACCAGTACATACGCCATCCCGGTCCACGGCGCTAAGGCCTTGAGGAATTGGGTGAATGCCTCTAGCCCCCCGGCGGAGGCACCAACACCGACAATAGGGAATAAGGCGCGCTTAGACTGCTGAGGTTCCCGATGTTGTTGGAGCCGGAACTCCGCCTTGGCCGCTCCGCGAGGATTCATTTGGGGGCTCCTGAGGAAGACGCACTATCCAAGAAAATACACATGAATGTCATACGAGAACTGAAACGCACTAGCGTGTTTAACCTGACCGCAGGAGGCTGGGTTTCCTCTCAAACGATCTCGCTTCAGAGTGGAAAAAGGCCTCCCGAGTGTGAGTAACGCCTCTTATGGGCTTTCGCTTTTTGTGACAGCTCAATAGTTGATGAATCGCCAGGAGCAAGAATTCGACCGGATCTCCTTTTGGGACAAATCCGTCCACTATCTGAAGCACGCTTTCCCGCTGTAACACCCAGTCGGAGAGCATGAGAATGGGGACGCGCGGTTTCGTCCCTCTCATTGCGGCCGCAACCCGTTCCGCGTTCAGTTCTGGCATTTGGTAGTCGAGAATCACTGCATCGATCGCATTCGACGCAAAAACTTCCAACCCTTCGCGAGCGCTGCTGGCAGTTAGGATCTGGTAGCCAGAGCCTTCCGGAATTATTTTGCAATTGAGATTGCTCTGATTATCGTCGATACAGAGGAGGGTTGGTTGTCGCCAGGCCATGGCATACTCCTTGCGCCGAGACCGAGACTCGGCCGCGTAGCCTTGCGTCGGGTGCTTCTCCACGCGCGGGCGCAGAGACGGGACCACTCGTTGTACACCTGCTGGCTTTTGAAGTCGATGCGACTCTTATTTGCCTTGTTTTCCACTACTTGCGAATCCTGTCCACAGCCTTATGACAGGAAACTGTGCAGTCGTTTCGACGGCCGGCCGGATCGAACCGGCGCCGGCCTGATTTTTCCAGTCATTTCCTCTGCTGAATCTGCTCACGAGACCAGTCCTGACGCAATCTAGGAATGTGCAAAACTGAAGCAAAATAGCGTGGAGATGGGCTCCCCATACAGTGCGACGATCCTGATAAATCAAGCAAGCAAAGCCTCGGGGAGCATCAAAGATTTTACCTGGCGCGGAAAAAATTTTCACTATCGANNTTGAGTGCCTGCTCGCTTGCTCGGTCCGTAAGTTCTACATAAAACCCGCCAAGTCGCCTGGTGGGGGCGGGGCGTAAGCAGAAGTCGAAGTTAACTTTCAACCCGAAACTACCCTTGCGCAACTAACTTTCTGGCGGTGTGTTCTGGCTCAGCATAGTGGCCCGTGGAGTGCTAAGTCCGAGATACGTCGGCGCCGGGCGGAGCAGGAGCCTGGCGATTGTAGGACTGGGGTATGGTGAAACGAATTTCATCTGCCAGGGTCGTTGGTTTCGTGATGCTGGCCGCTTGCTGGGCTGTGGGCCAGAGCGGGCGCGAGTCGCTTCCGGATGCTCCTTCGGCAGTGGTCCAGGCCCAGAAGTTTAACGCCCCGGTCAAGGAATCTGGCTCGCGGTTGAATTCTGGCGAGATGGGCGTTGCCTCCAGGCCGATGCTGCGATACGAAGTCCTGGGTTTTGACGGGACCGCGGCTCGTCACAAAGATCTTGACGCCGTTTTTCGCAAGTACTTGTATCCGTCAGCTGTGAAGCAGCAACCGAATTCTGAGAGCAGCCCTAGCATAGTGAGTCGAGCCACGCGTGCGGTTGCGGGCACCGTGGTGACCCGGAATGAGTCGGGAAAAGGCAAGATCAAGACGTCTTATCTGCTGCGCACGCTGATTGGTGTAGCCAAGGATAGTGCCTCGACTCCATATTGGAGGCGGCATTTGAGTGACGCGGCCAGCGATTTCGGCTCGACCGTGGGCAGCGATGCGGGGATGAACTTGTGGGACGAGTTTGGGCCCAGCATTGAACATGTCTTGAAAGACCACATTCCGGGCTTTATCTCCCGGATCGGAGAACGCATCGGCCGCGGGTAGGGCCGGCCGACGAAGTGAGCGGTTTCCGACTGCGGCTATTCCTGGCTTGACAGGCCAACAACCACCGAACATAGTCCCTTCGCAACGTTTTGGGCAAATCGACCCTACCTTTTCTCCGATGCCCGGAACCGCATCCCCGTCCCGGCTTTTTACACAAGGCGTTCGACCCGCGTCTGGAACCAAAGTTCGATGCTCGCAGTAGCAGCCGGAGATTCAGCATGAACAAGCTGTCCTCCGTGCGCAGGCAGCTGCCATTCGTGAGCT